>NZ_JAHWZY010000159.1:0-300 GCF_041380215.1 Streptomyces pimonensis | reverse complement strand
TCGAAGGCGCGCTCAGGTTCTACATGGACAGCGGACGCGTGGCCGAGCACGGCGGCCACGTGGGTGCGTACGAGGTCGAGCAGCAGCGGAAGGCGCTCGTCCTCCGGCAGTGCCGAGAGCCGTGCCGCCAGACCGCCGTCGGTGGCCGGGGCCGCCTCGGGGCGTGCCGTGCGCACCAGTGCGCGCAGCAGCGCGGGGACGGCCTCGGGACGGGCCCGTAGCGGCGCCAGGTCCAGCCGCATGGGCACGGCCACGGCGAAGGGCAGCGTGAGAGCAGTGTCGAACAGCCGCAGTCCCTCG
>NZ_JAHWZY010000158.1:0-302 GCF_041380215.1 Streptomyces pimonensis | reverse complement strand
CCCCACGTCGGCCGGGGACTGGCCGTCCACGACCGACACGAGCCGGGCGGCCTGCGCCCGCAACGCCTCCGCGCTGCGGGCCGACAACACCCACGGCAGCACCCCACCACGTACCGGTTCCGGCGTGTCCGTGTCCGCCTGCTCCACCTGCTCCACCGCAGGCGCCTGCTCGACGATGACGTGCGCGTTCGTACCGCTCACACCGAACGACGACACACCCGCGCGCCACGGCCGGTCGACCTGCGGCCACGGCCGCGCCTCGGTCAGCAGTTCCACGGCGCCGGCCGACCAGTCCACGTGCG
>NZ_JAHWZY010000157.1:0-304 GCF_041380215.1 Streptomyces pimonensis | reverse complement strand
GGCGTGGAAGAGCAGGCCCTCCTGGAGCGGGGAGAGCGGGAGGACGTCCTCCAGGCCGGGGTACGCGGCCTCGAGGGCCTCCACCTGCTCCTGGGTGAGGTCCGGTACGAGGGGGAAGTCGGACGGCGTGTGGCCGCCGGCCCCGGCATCCGTGCCCGCCAGGGCCTCCAGCGCCCGCAGCCACCCCTCGGCCAGCTCCCGCACCTCCGCCTCGTCGAGCAGACCGCCCGCCCACGCGAACGTCGCCGACAGCACCGGCCCCTGCGCGCCGTCCCTCGTGATGGCGTTGATCTCGAGCGCGTGC
>NZ_JAHWZY010000156.1:0-367 GCF_041380215.1 Streptomyces pimonensis | reverse complement strand
CACCAGGGACGTACCTCCGGAACGCCCGACGGCGCGCAGCACACCCGTGGCGTGCCGCGTGTACGGCCGGTCGTCGTCGGTGTCTCCCGCGCTGGAGTAGAGGCTCAGCTCACGCCTGCCGGACTCGTCCTCGGCACTGACCCACACCTGCACCCGGACGCCACCACGCTCGGGCACCACCAGCGATGCCTCCAGCGTCAGTTCCTCCACCAGGTCACACCCGACCTGGTCACCCGCACGGATCGCCAGTTCCATGAACGCCGTGCCGGGCAGCAGGACCGAACCCTGGACCACGTAGTCGGCCAGCCACGGGTGCGTCTGAACCGACAGCCGACCCGTCAGCAGCACACCGTCCGTGCCGCCCACC
>NZ_JAHWZY010000155.1:0-373 GCF_041380215.1 Streptomyces pimonensis | reverse complement strand
GCTGGGCTTCCTGTTCTCGGGTCAGGGGTCGCAGCGGCTGGGTATGGGTCGCGGACTGGCCGCGCGGTACGAGGTGTTCGCCGAGGCCCTGGACGCCGTACTGGACGTGTGCGACCCGCGGGTGCGTGGGGTGTTGTTCGGTGAGGACGCCGAGGCGTTGAACGAGACGGGGGTGACGCAGCCGGCGTTGTTCGCGGTCGAGGTGGCACTGTTCCGCCTCCTCCGGAGCTGGGGTGTGCGGCCCGATGTGCTGGCGGGGCATTCGATCGGTGAGCTGGCCGCCGCGCATGTGGCGGGTGTGTGGTCGCTGGCGGACGCGGTGAGGGTGGTCTCCGCGCGGGGTGCGCTGATGCAGGTGCTGCCGGCCGGTGGC
>NZ_JAHWZY010000154.1:0-384 GCF_041380215.1 Streptomyces pimonensis | reverse complement strand
CTGGTAGCGGGCCCTGATCTGTTCGCGGGACATGCCCATGGCGAGCCCGCCCAATATGACGTTCCGTTCACCCGTCAGGTCGTTCATCAGGGCGGCGTTGACGCCGAGCAGGGAGGGCTGGCCGTTGGTGTAGACCTTACCCCGCTCGGCGGGCAGCAGGCCGGCGATGGCCCGCAGCAGGGTCGACTTCCCGGAGCCGTTGGAGCCGATCAGCCCGATCGCCTCGCCCCGGTAGGCGACGAAGGAGACCCCGCGCACGGCGTGCACCTTGCGCACGCCCCGCTCCTCGCCCCGCTTGACGATGCGGCTGAGCGCCGCCGTGGCGCTGCCCTTGCCGGTCCTCGTGCCGTTGACGCGGTAGACGATGTGCAGGTCGTCCGCGAT
>NZ_JAHWZY010000153.1:0-387 GCF_041380215.1 Streptomyces pimonensis | reverse complement strand
GCGGCACGTGCGCGAGTCCGTCCGCTTCGCCGACGCCATCCGCACGCTCTCGGGCGAGGGTGTGGGTACGTTCGTCGAGGTCGGTCCCGGCGGCACGCTGGCCGCGCTGGGCCAGGAGACGGCCCCCGAGGCGGTCTTCGTGCCGGTGCTGCGCGCAGACCGGCCGGAGGCGGTGGCCGCCACCATGGCCGCCGGGCGCCTGCACGTACGCGGCGTGCGGGTGGACTGGGAGGCGTTCTTCGCCGGCAGCGGCGCCCGACGGGTCGACCTGCCGACCTACGCCTTCCAGCACGCCCGTTACTGGCTGGACGCGTTGCCCGTGATCGGCGATGTGACGGCGGCCGGACTGGGTGCGCCCGATCATCCGCTGCTGGGCGCGGCCGTCGC
>NZ_JAHWZY010000152.1:0-393 GCF_041380215.1 Streptomyces pimonensis | reverse complement strand
GTCGCGGACCGCGTCGACATCGTCTACCGGGTCAACGGCACCGGCGCCGGACGCGGCTCCGCCACCGCCGCCCTCAACCGCATGCTGCGCCGCAGGCAGACCGAGAAGGCGTCCGGTGTGCGCACGGTGCACGCCGTGCGCGAGGTCTCCTTCGTGGCGTACCGGGGCGAGGCGATCGGGCTGATCGGCACCAACGGCTCGGGCAAGTCGACCCTGCTCAAAGCCGTCGCCGGGCTGCTCCCGGTGGAGAACGGCCGCATCTACACCGACGGCCAGCCCTCCCTGCTCGGCGTCAACGCGGCCCTGATGCGCGACCTGACCGGCGAGCGCAACGTCCACCTCGGCGGGCTCGCCATGGGCATGTCCCGCGAGGAGATACGCGCCCGCTACGAC
>NZ_JAHWZY010000151.1:0-409 GCF_041380215.1 Streptomyces pimonensis | reverse complement strand
AGGTCACGGCGGACCTGCCGGAGACGGTGGGTATCGCGGCGGTCAACGGCCCGTCGTCCGTGGTCGTCTCCGGTGCCGTGGCCGATGTGGAGGCGGTGGCGGAGCGGTGGCGTGCGCAGGGCCGGAAGGTCTCGCGTCTGAAGGTCAGCCACGCGTTCCACTCGCCGCTGATGGAGCCGATGCTGGACGACTTCCGCCGGGTGCTGGAGGAGGTCGAGTTCGGCGAGCCCGTGGTTCCGATCGTGTCCACGCTGACCGGTGCTCAGGTGAGGGCCGAGGAGTTGGCCTCGGTGGAGTACTGGGTGCGGCATGTGCGCGAGTCCGTGCGCTTCCATGACGCGGTCGTCGCGCTGCGCGAGCAGGGCGTGGATGTGTTCCTGGAGATCGGTCCGGGCGGGACGCTGTCCGC
>NZ_JAHWZY010000150.1:0-414 GCF_041380215.1 Streptomyces pimonensis | reverse complement strand
GAGAACAGGACGAACGCCGACAGGTCCAGGTCACGGGTCAGCTCGTGCAGATGCCAGGCCGCGTCCACCTTCGGCCGGAACACCGTGTCCACCCGCTCCGGCGTCAGCGAACCGATCACACCGTCGTCCAGCACACCCGCCGTGTGCACGACCGCGGAGACCTCGTGCTCGGCGAGCAGCGCCGCCACCGCATCCCGGTCCGCCACATCGCACGCCACCAACGTCACCTCGGCGCCCAACGCGACCAGGTCACTACGCAGTTCCTCAGCACCCTCGGCAGCCGCGCCGCGCCGGCTGACCAGCAGCAGGCTCCGTACGCCCCGCTCCACGACCAGGTGCCGCGCCACGAGCCCGCCCAGCGTGCCCGTCGCACCCGTGACCAGCACCGCACCGGAACCGAACCCGGAATCCTCC
>NZ_JAHWZY010000015.1:0-177928 GCF_041380215.1 Streptomyces pimonensis | reverse complement strand
ACGCGGCCGGACGGCTCCCGTCGCGCAGGGCGTCCACGGCGGCGAGCAGGACGCCCCTGGACTCGGAGCCGGGCACGTCGGCCGCCGCCCGCTCGTGCAGCCGGGCGCCCTCCTCCAGGACGATCTCGGTGTCCATGCCCGCCGGGATCTTGATCCGGGCGTGGTGCCGCCAGGTGGTGACCGGATCGCCCCACGCCTCCACGGTGTACGTCCACAGTCCCGGCTCCCCGGCGGCGACGGTCGCCCCCCACCTGTCCGTGCCGGGCGCGAGCTCCCGCATCGGCGTGAACGGCCCCGGACGCCCCTCGGGATCCCTCAGCACCACGTTGGCGGCCACCGCGTCGTGGCCCTCACGGAACACGGTCGCCGAGATCTCGAACGCCTCGCCCACGACGGCCTTGGCCGGCCGGCGCCCCTGCCGGACCATCGGCCGGACGTCGAGGACGGGGATGCGCCCCACGGTGGTCGCGGGGCCCGTGGACGGGCGCGCGGGGGCCGGTGTCACGGAGGAGGGCGGTGTCACGGAGGAGGGCGGCGGCGGGGGTCCGGTCTCGGCGGGGCGGGCCGGGGAGGATCCGGCGCCGCGCTTCACGGGGGTCCGGGCGCCTGGTGTCGGAGGGGGTGACGAGTGGTGCTTGGCGGGCATGACCGCTCCTGTCCGCGTCAACGTGGGTGGGCGGATGACTGTGGGGAGGTGGGTCCTGCGTGGTGCTGTCGAGGGAGTACCCGCAGGAGCCTTCCCATACTGTTCGGGTGGGCAATCCGGCGCTTTGTTAACTACTCACGCGTATGTCGACACACAAGACCGGCCTCGCCCGCACGGGACGGACCCGGCCGTCGCTGGGCACGCTCCCACGGCCGCGGTGCCGTTCCGGACGGCCGGTGCCGGGCACCGCACGGGGGCGCCGCCCCGCGCGCGGAACCCGGAGCAGCCGGTTCGGCGAACCGAGCCCGTGCCCGGCCACCCTCCCGCTCGCCGCCCCCTTGACCAGTGCGTCCGCCGCCCGGGCCGGGACCGCCCGCCGGTGCCCGGCGAGGGACGGCGCCGCCGCGCCCGGCACGTGCGGGGACGCCAGCGACGTGCCGGAGCGGGCGGCCCGCGCGGTGCCGCCCGCGGCGCAGGCCGAGGCGATCGAGATCCCGGGGCGAATCGAGATCCCGGGGCGAACGGGTCGGGGCGGAGCCGAAGTGGGAAAAGGCCGGTTTCTTGTCCCGCCGGTCGGTGGCGCCGACCGGCAGGGCCTGTCTCACGTCCGCCGGCGAGTCGCCGAAAGGGAAGCGTCCGGCGCGGGGCGAGGTGCGGCAGGGACGCCCACGGGGGCGGAATCGGCCATGTCCGTCCCGAGGCGAATCGTTTGGCCGGGGGTATGGAGGTACCCGTGTCCTCCGGCTTCCCGCGCGGTGCGTGTCCACGCCGGTACTGTCGGCAACGATACCCGGACGCACACCGCGTCTCTCACGAACCCGCCGAGGTGGCTTGTGAAGGCGATCCGTCGATTCACCGTCCGACCCGTGCTCCCCGAACCCCTCCGGCCCCTGAGCGATCTGGCCCGCAACCTGCGCTGGTCCTGGCACACCGGGACCCGTGACCTGTTCCGCTCCGTCGACCCCGAGCGCTGGGCCGCCGCCGGCTGCGACCCCGTACGGCTGCTCGGCGGCGTGACGACCGAGCGGCTCGCCGAGCTGGCCGGCGACCGCGACTTCCTGGACCGCCTCGACACGGTCGCCGGCGATCTGGACGCCTACATGACCGGCGACCGCTGGTACCAGGCGCAGACCGACCGGCTGCCCGCCGCCGTCGCCTACTTCTCCCCGGAGTTCGGCATCACGGCCGCCCTGCCGCAGTACTCCGGGGGACTCGGCATCCTCGCCGGCGACCATCTCAAGGCCGCCAGCGACCTCGGCGTCCCCCTCATCGGCGTCGGCCTGCTCTACCGGCACGGCTACTTCCGGCAGTCCCTGTCCCGGGACGGCTGGCAGCAGGAGCACTACCCCGTGCTCGACCCCCACGAGCTGCCCCTGGACCAGCTCGAACAGCCCGACGGCACACCCGCCCAGGTCACCCTCGCCCTGCCCGGCGACCGCTCCCTGCGGGCCCGGATCTGGCTGGCCCAGGTGGGCAGGGTCCCGCTGCTCCTGCTGGACTCCGACGTCGAGGGGAACGGCCCCGGCGAACGCGGGGTGACCGACCGGCTCTACGGCGGCGGCAGCGAGCACCGGCTGCTCCAGGAGATGCTGCTCGGCATAGGAGGGGTGCGCGCGGTCCGTGCGTACTGCGGGCTGACCGGGCACGCCGCACCCGAGGTGTTCCACACCAACGAGGGCCACGCCGGCTTCCTCGGCCTGGAGCGCATCGCCGAACTGCACGCCGAGGGACTGGACTTCGACGCGGCCCTTGAGGCGGTGCGCGCCGGGACCGTGTTCACCACGCACACCCCCGTCCCGGCCGGCATCGACCGCTTCGACCGGGAACTGGTCGCCCGCCACTTCGGCCCGCACGCCGAACTGCCCGGTGTGGAGGTCGACCGCATCCTCCGGCTGGGCACGGAGAGCTACCCCGGCGGCGAGCCCAACCTGTTCAACATGGCCGTGATGGGCCTGCGCCTGGCCCAGCGCGCCAACGGCGTCTCCCTGCTGCACGGCCACGTCAGCCGAGAGATGTTCGCCGGGCTCTGGCCGGGCTTCGACCCGGAGGAGGTGCCCATCACCTCCGTCACCAACGGGGTGCACGCGCCCACCTGGGTCGCCCCCGAGGTGTTCCGGCTCGGCGCCCGGCAGATCGGCGCCCGGCGCACCGAGGAGGCGCTGAGCGTCGGCGACTCCGACCGCTGGGACTCCGTCGCGGACATCGCCGACCAGGACATCTGGGAGCTGCGCCGGTCCCTGCGCGAACTGCTGGTGCTGGAGGTGCGCGAGCGGCTGCGCGCCTCCTGGCGGCAGCGCGGCGCCGGCACGGCCGAGCTGGGCTGGATCGACGGGGTGCTCGACCCGGACGTGCTGACCGTCGGCTTCGCCCGGCGCGTCCCGTCGTACAAGCGACTGACGCTGATGCTGCGCGACCGGGACCGGCTGACGGACCTGCTGCTGCACCCCGAGCGGCCGGTGCAGATCGTGGTCGCGGGCAAGGCGCACCCGGCGGACGACGGCGGCAAGCGGCTCATCCAGGAGCTGGTCCGGTTCGCCGACGACCCGCGCGTACGGCACCGGATCGTGTTCCTGCCCGACTACGGCATGGCGATGGCGCAGAAGCTCTATCCCGGCTGCGACATCTGGCTGAACAACCCGCTCAGGCCGCTGGAGGCGTGCGGCACCAGCGGGATGAAGGCCGCGCTCAACGGCTGCCTCAACCTGTCCGTCCTCGACGGCTGGTGGGACGAGTGGTTCCAGCCCGACTTCGGCTGGGCCGTCCCCACGGCGGACGGCGCGGGAACCGACCCGGACCGGCGCGACGCCATAGAGGCCGCGGCGCTGTACGACCTGCTGGAGCAGCGGATCACCCCGTGCTTCTACGACCGGGGGCGCGACGGGCTGCCGGACCGGTGGATCGAGATGGTGCGGCGGACGCTGGGCCTGCTGGGGCCGAAGGTGCTGGCCGGGCGGATGGTCAGGGAGTACGTGGAGCGGTTGTACGCGCCCGCCGCGCACGCGCACCGTGCGATGGACCCGGACTCCGCGCGCTCCCTCGCCGGGTGGAAGGCGCGGGTGCGTGCGGCGTGGCACGGTGTGACCGTCGATCACGTCGAAACGTCCGTGACGGAGGCCACCGCGGAACTCGGCACCACGCTCGGGCTGCGGGTGCGGGTGGGGCTGGGTGGTCTGAAACCGGAGGACGTCGAGGTGCAGGCGGTGTCCGGGCGGGTGGACGGAGAGGACCGGATCGCCGACGCGACGACGGTGCCGCTGAAGCCGGTGGGGTCGCCGGATCCGGAGGGGCGCTGGGTGTACGAGGGGCCGCTGGTCCTGGACCGGACGGGACCCTTCGGGTACACGGTGCGGATCCTGCCCGGGCACCGGCTGCTGGCGTCCAGGGCGGAACTGGGACTGGTCGCGGTGCCGTCGGAGGACGTGGTGGAGTCGGCGGGACTGCTGATGAGGTGAGGTCGTAGCAGCCTCCGGCTGCATTCAGCCCCTCCGGCGTCCGAGGGGCGGAGGTCCGGGGCGGCGCCCCCGGGGACGGGGCGGGGCGGCGGGGACGACCCACCGAGGCGCATCCTGCGATGGCGGGGCGGTGGTGCGACACCGCTCGGATGCCGCCCGCGTCCACCCGTGCCGCCCTGGGGGCGCCGCCCCGGGCCTTCGAGGCGCTGGAGGAGGCACCATTGCCCGCAGGTCAGGGTGGCGGGGGTGGGCGTGACTGCCCGCAGGTCAGGGTGGCAGGGGTAAGCGCGACTGCCCGCAGGCTGCGGGGGCTGCGCGGTCAGTCCTGTTCGACGCCGCTCGTGGCCAGGCGGCGGAGGACCTTGCCGCAGCGGCGGGCGTACGCGTGCTGCATCGCGCGGGTGGCCGGGCCGCCCGCGCGGGAGTACCAGCGGGCCGGCCTGCTGAACGCCTCCACCGTCAGCCACACCGTCCCGTCGCCGGTGCGGTCCACGACGAACGACTCCTCGCCGCACTCGGGGTGCCCGGCCAGGGTCCCGTACGCCCAGCCGGCCCTGCGGTGCTCCTCCACCGTCCACACCACACGGCAGGGCGCCTTCACCACCCCGGCGAGGGTGATGGTGACGTCGACGTCCGGGGCCGCGCGGTCGGCGGCGGTGTCGACGCCGACCCCCAGTTCGCGGTGCAGCTCCCAGGTGAGCAGCGCCCGAGCGGCCTGCCGGAAGACGTCCTCGCCCTCGCCGAGCCGCGTGCGCACGTGCATCGGATGGAAGCCGGGAGGGCAGAAGCCCCGCTCACGGGTCCCGCCGACGTGGTCGTAGGTGAAGTCCGCCGAAGACATGGGACCCAAGACTAGAGGGGACCGGGGGCCAGGGGGCCGAAGTCCCGGGGACGCGTCCGGGGCGGCACCCGGAGCGGAGGAGCGCTCCGGGTGCCGCCCGGCGTGCGAGGGGACGGATCAGCTGACGTTGACCGCGGTCCAGGCCGCCGCGACCGCCTTGTACTCGGTGCTGGTGGAGCCGTACAGGGCCGACGCCGCGTTCAGGGTGCCCGTACGGGCCGCCTTGTAGTTGGTCGTCGACGTGAAGTACGTGGTCAGCGCCTTGTACCAGATCTGCAGTGCCTTGGCGCGGCCGATGCCGGTGACGGTGGAGCCGTTGTACGTCGGTGAGTTGTAGGTCACGCCGTTGACGGTCTTGGTGCCGCTGCCCTCGGCCAGCAGGTAGAAGAAGTGGTTCGCGGGGCCCGAGGAGTAGTGCACGTCGACCGAACCGAGGCCGGAGGACCAGTAGTCCTTCGAGGCGCCGTCCTTGCTCGGCTTGTCCATGTGGCGCAGCGGGGTGCCGTCGCCGTTGATGTCGATCTCCTCGCCGATGAGGTAGTCACCGGTGTCGGAGGAGTTGGCCGCGTAGAACTCCGCGCCCGAGCCGAGGATGTCGCTGGTCGCCTCGTTGAGGCCGCCGGACTCGCCGCTGTAGTTGAGGCCCGCGGTGTGGGAGGTGAGGCCGTGGCTCATCTCATGCGCGGCCACGTCCAGCGAGGTCAGCGGGTGGGTGTTGCCGGAGCCGTCGCCGTAGGTCATGCAGAAGCAGCTGTCGGACCAGAAGGCGTTGACGTAGTTGTTGCCGTAGTGGACCCGGGAGTAGGCGGCCCTGCCGTCGTTCCTGATGCCGTTGCGGCCGAAGGTGTTCTTGTAGAAGTCCCAGGTCACCTGGGCGCCGTAGGCGGCGTCCACGGCCGCGGTCTGGTCGGCGGAGGAGCTGGAGGCGGTGCCGGTGCCCCACGTGTCGTCCGCGTCGGTGAACAGGGTGCCGGTGCCGGAGGTGCCGCGCGCCAGGTTGTAGGTCCTGTGACCGCCGCGGCCGGTGTCGTACAGCTGGTACGTCGTCCCCGACTTGTAGGTGCCCAGGGTGACGGTGCCGGAGTACAGGCCCTTGCCGGTGCCGGTGTGGACGCCCTGCCACTCGTACAGCTTCTCGCCGGTGGCGGCGTCGGTGATCACGTGCAGCTCGTTCGGGGTGCCGTCGTCCTGCAGGCCGCCGACCACGGTCTCATAGGCCAGGACGGGCGTGCCGGCGGCGGCCCAGACCACCTTGCGGGGCGCGGAGTCCGCCTCGGTCCTCTCCGACCCGGCCGCCTCGGCGGCGGCGACCGCCTGCGTCTCGGCCTTGCCCGCGTCGATCTTCGGGGTCACGGAGGACACCCTGACGGCCGCCTTGACGGCCTTGGTCACGGTTCTGGCGCCGCCGGAGGCCGGCTCGTGCACGACCAGGTCGCCGCCGAGCACGGGCAGTCCGTCGTAGGTGCGCTCGTAGCGGGTGTGGACCGTACCGTCGGCGTCCTTCACGACGTCCTTGACGACCAGCTTCTCCTTGACGCCGAGACCTATCTCGTCGGCGGTCTCGGCGGCCGACGCCTGCTGCTCCCGGATGAGGGAGGTGCGGGCGGAGGCGGACAGCAGCACCGGGGCGCCGGCCGGTGCCGGCTTGCCGGCGGGCGCGGGGCCGGCGGCTGCGGTACCGGTGGTCAGACCGACGGTGAGCAGGGCTCCGGCCACGACGGTGGTGGCGACGGCCAGAGCGGTGCGCTGGTGACGCGCGTAGAAGGGAGTCACTCGAGCTCCTTGTGCCAAGTGGGGGTCCGGGCGGTCGGGGGGCCGACCGGGGTGGTGCGGTGGTGCGGCGAGCGAAGGAAGAGTGACATCAACGACGCGTACATGTCATGAGGGTCGAATGATGTTGGCCGAAAGTAGTCGCCGAGGTGAACGTTGCGAGCGTGTAAAACAGCCTGACCTCGGTAAAGGCCCAACCAGTGGAACGTATGGGCTCGGCAAAAAAGGAGCGTCGCCCCGGAGGCGCCCGACCACCCGGGGCGACGCTCCGACCACGGCTCTTTACGGGAAGGTGAGCTTCCAGCCGTTGATGTAGCCGGTGTCGTACCGCGCCGCGTCCTGCACCCGCAGCTTCCAGGTGCCGTTGGCCGTCTCGGAGGAGGCGTTGACCGTATAGGTCTCGTCGATGTTGTCCGCCGAGCCGCCGGTGCGGTTCCTCAGGCGGTACGCCGTGCCGTCCGGGGCCAGCAGGTCGACGACCAGGTCACCGCTGTAGGTGTGCACGATGTCGACCGAGACCCGGAGGTCGGAGGGCGCGTTGCCGGCCCGTCCGGAGACGGTGATCGAGGAGGTCACCGCGGAGCCGGCGTCCGGGATCGACACGTCTGCGGTGTTCTCGAAGGACGTACCGCCACCGCCGCCGTCGCCGGAGCGCGAGCCGACGTTGACGGCCGCCCACGCGTCCTGCACCGCCTTGTACTCGGCGCCGTCCGTGCCGTACAGCTCACCGGTCGCCGCCAGGGTGCCGGTGCGGGCGCCCGCGTAGTTGGTGGTGGAGGTGAACTTGGTGGTCAGCGCGCGGAACCAGATCTTCTCCGCCTTTGCGCGGCCGATGCCGGTGACCGGGAGGCCGTCGGAGGTGGGCGAGTCGTAGGTGACACCGTTGACGGTCTTGGTGCCGCTGCCCTCGCTCAGCAGGTAGAAGAAGTGGTTGGCGGGGCCGGACGAGTGGTGCACGTCGATCGAGCCGATGCCGGAGTACCAGTTGTCCTTGGACGCGCCGTCCTTGCTCGGCTTGTCCATGTGGCGCAGCGGGGTGCCGTCGCCGTTGATGTCGATCTCCTCGCCGATGAGGTAGTCACCGACGTCGGAGGGGTTGTCGGCGTAGAACTCGACGGTCGCGCCGAAGATGTCGCTGGTCGCCTCGTTCAGGCCGCCGGACTCGCCGCTGTAGTTGAGGCCCGCGGTGTTCGAGGTCAGCCCGTGGGTCATCTCGTGCGCGGCGACGTCGATCGAGGTGAGCGGGTTGGCGTTGCCGGAGCCGTCGCCGTAGGTCATGCAGAAGCAGCTGTCGGACCAGAAGGCGTTGACGTAGTTGTTGCCGTAGTGGACCCGGGAGTAGGCGGCCGCACCGTCGCCGCGGATGCCGCTGCGGCCGTGCACGTTCTTGTAGTAGTCCCAGGTCAGCGCGGCCCCGTAGTGGGCGTCGGCGGCGGCCGACTCCAGGTTGGAGGGGCTGCCGTCGCCCCAGACGTCGTCGGAGCCGGAGAAGAGCGTGCCGGTGCCGGAGGTGCCCCGGTTCAGGTTGTACGTCTTGTGTCCGCCGCGCGCCCCGTCGGTGAGGTTGTACGACGACCCGGACCGGGTGGTGGTCAGGTCGACGGTGCCGCTGTAGACGGTGTGGCCGGTCCCGTTCCGGACTGCCTGCCACTCGTACAGCTTCTCGCCCGTGGTGGCGTCGGTGACGACGTGCAGCTCCTGCGGGGTGCCGTCGTGCTGGAGACCGCCGACGACCGTCTCGTACGCCAGGACCGGTTCGCCCCCGGCGGCCCAGATCACCTTGCGCGGGGCCCGGTCCACGTCGGCGCCCTCGGCCTTCGCGGCGGACAGCGCCTGCTGCTCGGCCTTCGCGGCCGGCACCTCGGCGGTGGTGGTCGCGGGCTTCAGCGCGGCCCGGGCGGCCTTGACGACGGAGTCGGCCGCGCCGGCCGTGTCGCCCTGGACGACCAGGTCGCCGCCGAGGACGGGCAGGCCGTCGTAGGTGCGCTCGTAGCGGACGTGCACGGTGCCGTCGCGGTCCTTGAGGACGTCACGGACGACGAGCCTCTCCTTCGCGCCCAGACCGAGGTCCTTCGCGGTCTGCGCCCTGGTGGCGTTCGCCTCGCGGATCAGCTCGGCGCGCCGGGCGGGGGTGAGGGTGACCGACTCGGAACCCGGCTTCGCCCTGCTCGCCGCCGGCGTCCGCTCCGGGACGGCGGTGGCGGTGCCCGACTGCACGGCCGTGGCGATCAGCGCGGCCACCCCGGCGAGGGCGACGGCGGCGGCACGGCGGTGCGTGGTGCGGGGGGTGCGTCTGTGGGACGGCCTGCTTCTCAACGCTGACTCCTTCTGCGGGGCCGCGGGTCGCGCGGCCTGGGGAGACCGGACGGCGGGTGGGCCGGCCGGGCAGAACGGAAGTGCTCTGAGCCGTGGCCGCCGGACAGCGGTGGGGTTGCTGTGGAGCGGCCGTGGGAAGAGTGGCAGGGAATCGCGACTTCTGTCAGGAGCGCGTCAGAACTTTGTCCGGAAACCGTTCGTTGTCCGGAGGTTCATGTTCGGTATGCGAACCGTTACGGGAAGGGTGCGGGCCGGTCCCCGTGCCAGGGCCGCCGGCGCGTTCAGGACCTGGACGCCTGCGAAGGCCCGCCGCACACCGCCCCGACTGCCGCGGCACCGGCCACCACAGGCAGCGGGCCCCGCCTCGGCGGTCGGGCGTGCCGGGGCCCTCGTGCGCGCGTCGGTCACCGCCCGTCCCCCTGTGCGCCGTCGCGGCTACGCCAGACTGTCCCGCCAGGCCCGGTGCAGGTCGGCGAACCTGCCCGTGCCCGCGATGAGTTCGGCCGGACTGCCGTCCTCCACGATCCGTCCGTGCTCCATCACCAGCACCCGGTCCGCGATCTCCACTGTCGACAGCCGGTGGGCGATGACGACCGCCGTACGGCCCCTCAGCACCGTCGCCATCGCCCGCTGCACCGCCCGCTCACCGGGGACGTCCAGCGAGCTGGTCGCCTCGTCCAGGATGAGGACCGCCGGGTCGGCCAGCAACGCCCGTGCGAAGGAAACCAGTTGGCGCTGACCGGCCGAGATGCGGCCGCCCCGCTTGCGCACGTCGGTGTCGTAGCCGTCGGGCAGGGCGGCGATGAAGTCGTGCGCGCCGATCTCCTTCGCCGCCTGCTCGATCTCCTCACGGGTGGCGTCCGGCCGGCCGATCGAGATGTTCTCGGCGACCGTGCCGGAGAACAGGAACGCCTCCTGCGTCACCATCACCACCTCGCGCCGCAGATCGCGTCCCGTGACGTCGCGCAGGTCCACCCCGTCGAGCAGCACCCGGCCGTCGGTGGGGTCGTAGAAGCGGGCGAGCAGCTTCGCCAGGGTCGACTTGCCCGCCCCGGTGGAGCCGACCACCGCGACGGTCTGCCCGGCCGGGAGGGTGAGGCCGAAGCGGGGCAGCACCTCGTCGCCGGTGCGGTACGCGAACCGGACGTCGTCGAAGACGACCTCGCGGCCGGGGAGCCCGCAGCGCCGGACCGGCAGCTCACGGGGGGCCGGCGGCTCGGGCACGGACGGGGTCTGCGCCAGCAGCCCGGCGATCTTCTCCAGCGAGGCCACCGCCGACTGGTAGGAGTTCAGGAACATGCCGAGCCGGTCGATCGGGTCGTACAGCCGGCGCAGGTACAGCACCGCCGCCGCCAGCACGCCGAGCTCCAGCGACCCGTCCGCCACGCGGTAGGCGCCCCACAGCACGATCAGCGCGACGGTGATGTTGGCGGTGACCCGGGAACCGACGACGTAGCGGGCCATCTCCAGCAGCGCGTCGCCGTTGGTCCGCTCGTGCCGCCGGTTCAGCACCGCGAAGTCGGCGTCGTTGGCGGCCTCCCGGCGGAAGGCGCGCACCGGCCGGATGCCGTTCATCGTCTCGACGAACTTCACGATCACCGCCGCGATGGCCGTCGACCGCTTCCGGTACACCCGCCCGGCCCGACGCCGGTACGACCGTACGAGCAGGTACAGCGGCACGAAGGACGCCACCGCGACGGCGCCGAGCCCGAGGTCCAGCCAGAGCAGCAGCACCGAGATGTAGACGGCCGACAGGACGACCGTGACCAGTTCCTGCAGGCCCTCCTCCAGCAGCTCCCGCAGGGACTCGACGTCGGTGGTGGAGCGGGAGATGAGACGGCCCGAGGTGTAGCGCTCGTGGAAGTCGACGCTGAGCGCCTGCGCGTGGCGGAAGATACGGCCGCGCAGATCGAGCAGCACGTCCTGGCTGACCCGGGCGGAGGCGGTGACGAACCCGTACTGCAGCGCTCCGGCCGCCCCCGCGCACAGCAGGTAGCCCACCGCCACCGCGATCAGCGGCCCGTTGTCGTCGTCGCGGAACGCGGGCACGGCCCGGTCGATGGCGTACGCCACCAGCAGCGGCCCCGCCTGCACGGCGGCCTGCTGGAGCAGCAGCAACAGCGCGGTGACGGCCACCCTGCCGCGCAGGGGCGACAGCAGGGAACGCAGCAGTACGCCGGTGGCGCCCGGGGGAGTGGGCAGCCGGTCCTGGTCGAAGGGGTCGCCGGACGGCGGGGTCCGGTCCTCGTCCTCGTCCTCGGTGGGTGCGGTGGTGGCAGCCGTCATCGCTCGTCCTCCTGTCTCCCCGCGGGGGCGCCGGACATGAGGTGCGCGTACTCGGGGTTGTCGCGCAGCAGTTCGTGGTGGGTGCCGACCGCGGTGATCCGGCCGCCGGAGAGCAGGGCGACGCGGTCGGCGAGCAGGACCGTGGAGGGACGGTGGGCCACGATGAGGGCGGTGGTGTCCGCGAGCACCCGGCGCAGTGCGGCCTCGACGGCGGCCTCCGTGTGCACGTCGAGCGCGGACAGCGGGTCGTCGAGGACCAGGAAGTCGGGGCGCCCGACGACGGCCCGGGCCAGCGCGAGCCGCTGCCGCTGACCACCGGAGAGGCTGAGCCCCTGCTCGCCGACCTGGGTGTCCACGCCCTGCGGCAGCGCGTGCGCGAAGTCGGCCTGCGCGACGGCGAGGGCGCGTTCCAGGTCCGCCTCGCCGCTTCCGCCGCCCATCAGCACGTTCTCGCCGACGCTGGCGGAGAAGAGGGTGGGCTCCTCGAAGGCGACGGCGACGCGGGACCGCAGCTCCTCCCGCGGCATCTCGGTGATGTCCCTCCCGTCGAGGGTGATCCGGCCGGAGGTCACCTCGTGCAGGCGCGGCACGAGGGCGGTGAGGGTGGTCTTGCCGCTGCCGGTGGCGCCGACGAGGGCGAGGGACTCGCCGGGGCGGATGTGGAGGTCGATGCGGTCCAGGACGGGTGCCGTGCCGGAGGGCGCGTCCGGGTAGCGGAAGGCGACCTCGTGGAAAACCAGGCCGTCCCGGCCGTCCCCGCCACGGCGCGGGCGGTCGTGCCGTCCCAGCGTCCCGGCCGCCCGCGCCGCTGCGCCCGCCCGCGCCGCCCCGGCGGCACGCCCGCCCGTAGTCGCGCGGGACTCGGGCTCCTCGTCCATCACCTCGAAGTACCGCGCCGTCGCCGTCGCCGCCTCCTGGCTCATCGCCAGCAGGAAGCCGATCGAGTCCACCGGCCAGCGCAGCGCCAGCGCGGTCGACAGGAAGGCCACCAGCGTTCCCGCGGACAGCGACCCGTCCGCCACCCGTACGGCCCCCAGCACCAGCGCCGCCCCGATCGCCAGTTCGGGAAGCGTCACGATGACGCCCAGGATCGTCGCCAGCAGCCGGGCCTTGTGCAGCTCCGTCCCCCGCAGCTTCCCCGACAGCTCCCGGAACGCCCGTGCCTGGCTGCGGTGCCGCCCGAACCCCTTGATGATCCGGACGCCGAGCACGCTCTCCTCGACCACCGTCGTCAGATCGCCCACCTGGTCCTGCGCCAGCCGCGCCGCCCCGGAGTACCGCTTCTCGAACACCACGCAGGTGATCAGCACCGGCACGGCCGGGACCAGGATCACCAGCCCCAGCGTCCAGTCCTGGACCAGCATGATGATCACGCCGACGAGAATCGTCACCCCGTTGACCAGCAAGAACGTCAGGGGGAAGGCCAGGAACATCCGCAGCAGCATCAGATCCGTCGTGGCTCGCGACAGCAACTGCCCCGACGGCCACCGGTCGTGGAACGCGACCGGCAGCCGCTGCAGGTGCCGGTACAGAGCCGCCCGCATCTCCGCCTCGACGTGCGCCAGCGGGCGCGCCACCAGCCACCGCCGGAGCCCGAACAGCAGCGCCTCCGCGAGCCCGAGCAGCAGCAGGTACAGCGCGCCCAGCCACACCCCCGCCGGGTCCCGGTCGGCGATCGGCCCGTCGACCATCCACTTCAGGACGAGCGGGATGACCAGCCCGATGCAGGAGGCGACGATCGCGATGGACGCGGCGGTGAACAGCCGCGCCCGTACGGGCCGTACGTACGGCCACAGCCGCAGCAGCGTACGCACGACGGAGCGGGGTTCCGGGGGAGAAGGCGTAGTGGGCATCAGCGGTGAGCCTACGGATCGCTGCTGACCCTGCCCACCGGGTTTTGACCGGACCGGCCTCGGCCGCTGGTCCTACGACCTGCTCGGACACCGAAGTCGTACCCCCGTATCAGCCGATCGGCCGATACCCGTTCGAGCGCACCGGCCGATGTGCCGGGGCCCCGGCACGGCGACGCTGGAGCCATGTCCGTCATCGACGTCACCGATCTGCGCAAGTCCTACGGAGGCCGTGCGGCCGTCGACGGTGTCTCCTTCGCCGTCGAGGAGGGCGAGATCTTCGGAATCCTCGGCCCGAACGGCGCCGGCAAGACCACCACCGTGGAGTGCGTCGAGGGCCTGCGCGTCCCCGACGCGGGCCGCGTCCGCGTCACCGGCCTCGACCCCGTCACCGACCACGAGGAGGTCACCCGCGTCCTCGGCGCCCAACTCCAGCAGAGCGAGCTGCAGCCCAAGCTCACCGTCCGCGAGGCCCTGGAGCTGTACGCCTCCTTCTACCCCCGTCCCGCCGACTGGCGTCCGCTCGCCGAACGGCTCGGTCTCACCCCGAAGCTGACCACCCGGTTCGCCAGGCTGTCCGGTGGCCAGAAGCAGCGCCTGTTCATCGCGCTCGCCCTGATCGGCAATCCGCGGATCGTGGTGCTGGACGAGCTGACCACCGGCCTCGACCCGCGCGCACGGCGCGACACCTGGGAACTCATCGAGGACATCCGCGCGGGCGGCGTCACCGTCCTCCTCGTCACCCACTTCATGGAGGAGGCGCAGCGCCTCTGCGACCGCATCGCGGTGGTCGACAGAGGGCGGGTCGCCGCACTGGACACCCCGGCAGGACTGATCCGCCGCTCGGCGGGCGCCACCGTCATCAGCTTCACCCCGTCCGTCCCGCTGGACGACGCCGACCTGAGCGCGCTGCCGGAGCTCGCCTCGGTGCACCACAAGGACGGCCGCGTCACGCTGTCCGGCACCGACGAGACGGTCAACGCCGTCATCACCCTCCTCGCCCGCACCCGCGTCACCGCCCACCAACTGCGCGTCACCGACGCCACGCTGGACGACGCCTTCCTGGACCTCACGGAGGCCACGGCATGAGCACCGCCGTCCTCGACACCGCCGTCCTGCGGACCGAGTTCCGCCTCTTCCGGCGCGAACCCGCCGGCATCTTCTGGGTCCTGCTCTTCCCCACCCTGCTGCTGGTGGTCCTGGGCTCCATCCCGTCCTTCCGCGAGTCCGCCCCGAACCTCGGCGGTCTGCGTCCGGTCGACGCCTATGTGCCGGTGACCGTCCTCCTCGGGCTGATCGTCGGCGGACTGCAGGGCATGCCGCCGACCCTCACCGGCTACCGGGAGACCGGCGTCCTGCGCCGGATGTCCACCACTCCGGTACGTCCCGCCGCCCTGCTCACGGCGCAGATGCTGGTGCTCGGCGCCGCCTCGCTGCTCTCCGCCCTGATCACCCTCGCGGTCGGCCGGCTCGCCTTCCGCGTGGCGCTGCCCCAGCAGGCGTTCGGCTACCTCCTCGCCCTGCTGCTCGCCCTCCTCGCCTCCCTCGCCCTGGGCTCCGTGCTCTCCGCCCTGGCGCGCACCGCGAAGATCGCCACCGCGATCGGGTCGACCGCGCTCTTCCCCACGATGTTCTGCGCGGGTGTGTGGCTGCCGGTCGAGGCCATGCCGGACGCGCTGGCCGACATCATCGGCTGGACCCCGTTCGGCGCCGCCGCCCAGTCCCTGAACGAGGCCGCGGCCGGCGGCTGGCCGGCCTGGAGCCACCTCGGGGTACTGGCGGTCTGGACGGTGCTGCTCACGGCGGCGGCCTCGCGCTGGTTCCGCTGGGAGTGACGACGCGGAGCGGATGCGCGGACGTGGCCGACAATGACGCCATGACGGAGACGACGGCGCTCGAGGACCGGTGGGCCGTGTTCGACCGCTGGGGCCCCTACGGACTCCTGGTCATGGGCACCCTGATCGCCTGGGCGACCGCCGACGCCCTCGGCATGAGCACCGGTGAGCGAGGGGTGTGCGGTGTCCTGATCGTCGTGGCCGTCGCGCTGGAGCTGTGGTGGGCCAGGGGAGTGTCCGCCCGTCCCGGGCCGTCCATGGCGAGCGCCCGGCACTACGCCCTGCGCTGGGCGACCGGGTTCGCCCTCACCTGGCTGAACCCGCTGTTCGCCTTCTACGCCGTCATCGGCTACTTCAGCGTCGAGCGCCTGCTTCCCCGCCGTCTGCGCAAGGCCGGTCTGTTCGCCACCGCTGTGACCATGGCAGGTTCCCAGTCGGGCGGGCTGCCGCCGGGCGACGGGCTGGGCTGGATGCTCTTCGGCGCCCTTCTCGCGGCCAACAGCGTCCTGGTCCTCCTCTTCGGTCACTTCGCCGGCCTGGAGGAGGCCCGGGGCCGGGCCCGCCTGGAGACCATCGCCGAACTCGAGCGCACCAACACGGCGTTGCAGCAGGCTCTCGACGAGAACGCCGCCCTGCACGCCCAACTCCTCGTCCGGGCTAGAGAAGCCGGTGTCGTCGACGAGCGCCGACGGCTGGCCGCGGAGATCCACGACACCCTGGCCCAGGGCCTGACCGGCATCATCGCCCAGCTCCAGGTGGTGGCGAACACCCGGGACACCGACCTGGCCCGTGTGCACACCGGCCGGGCCCTCGCCCTGGCCCGCGACAGCCTTGGTGAGGCCCGCCGCTCCGTGCACAACCTCTCCCCGGTCGCGCTCGCCGACGGCGGACTGCCGGACGCGCTGAAGAAGACCGTCACGGAGTGGGGCGAACGCACCGGCGTACAGGCCCGGTTCACCGTCACCGGCACCACCGAGCCGCTGCACGACGAGGTGGCGGCCACCCTGCTGCGCATCGTCCAGGAGGCCCTGTCCAACGCCGCCCGCCACGCCGACGCCACCCGGGTCGGCGTCACCCTGTCCTACATGGGCGACGAGGTCACCCTCGACATCCGCGACGACGGCCGGGGCTTCGACCCGCCCGCCGTCCCCGCGCGCACCCTTCCCCACTCCCGGCTTCTCCCCCACCCTAGGCTTCTCCCCCACCCTCGGCTTCGCTCGAGCGGGGGGACCCCCACGAGCGGGGGGACCCCCAGCGGCGGCTTCGGCCTCGACGGCATGCGGGCCCGCGCCGAACGCGTCGCCGGGACCCTCACCATCGAGTCCGAACCCGGCGGCGGCACGGCGGTCTCGGCTCGCGTACCTTTGGTCCGCCATGACCGATGACGCCGTGATCTCCCTCCTCATCGTCGACGACCACCCCGTCGTACGGGACGGCCTGCGCGGCATGTTCGACACCGCGTCCGGATTCCGCGTCCTCGGTGAGGCCGCCGACGGCGTCGAGGCGCTGGAACGGGCCGCCGCCCTGGACCCCGACGTGATCCTCATGGACCTGCGGATGCCGGGCGGGGGCGGCGTCGACGCCATCCGGGAACTGTCCCGGCGCGGCGCCCGCGCCCGAGTCCTCGTCCTCACCACGTACGACACCGACTCCGACACGATCCCCGCCCTCGAGGCGGGCGCCACCGGCTATCTCCTCAAGGACGCGCCCCGCGAGGAGCTGTTCACCGCCGTCCGCGCGGCGGCCCGGGGCCGTACGGTGCTCTCCCCGGCCGTCGCCTCCCGCCTGGTCTCCGCCGTCCGCGCCCCCGCGGCCCCCGGCAACGAGCCGCTCTCCACCCGCGAGCGCGAGGTGCTGGCCCTGGTCGCCAAGGGCACGAGCAACCGCGAGATCGCCCGCGAACTGTTCATCAGCGAGGCGACGGTGAAGACCCACCTCACCCACATCTTCGGCAAGCTCGGCGCCAAGGACCGCGCGGCCGCGGTGGCGGTGGGGTACGACCGGGGCATCCTCGGCTGAGCGGCGGCACCACCGCCGGTCAGGTCCGTACCCGCAGCAGCAGCACCGTCCGGTCCGGCACCGTGATCCGCGTCCCCCCGCGGTGCTCCACGGCCGGGGCCCGGTCCTGCTCCTCCCGCGCGGTGTCGACGACCACCTCGTACCGTCCCGCCCACGGCGGCCCCGGCAGCTCGAACTCCACCGGGTCGTGCCCCGCGTGCAGGACGGCCAGGAAGCTGTCGTCGAGGATCGGCGCCCCGTGCTCGTCGCGCCCCGGGATGTCCCGCCCGGAGAGGTACATGCCGAGCGTGGCGGCCGGCGCGTACCAGTCGTCCTCGGTCATCTCCGTGCCGCGCGGGGTGAACCAGGCCAAGTCGCGCAGCCCGTCCGCGGAGTGCGTCCGGCCGGAGAAGAAGGACCGGCGGCGCAGCACCGGGTGCCGGTGGCGCAGGGCGATCAGCCGGGAGGTCAGCTCCAGCAGGGGCCGCCAGTCCGGGTCGTCCACGAGCGTCCAGTCCACCCAGCCGATCTCGTTGTCCTGGCAGTAGGCGTTGTTGTTGCCGCGCTGGGTGCGGCCCATCTCGTCGCCCGCGACCAGCATCGGCACGCCCGTCGACAGCAGCAGCGTGGTCAGCAGGTTCCGCAGCTGCCGCCGCCGCAGGGCCCGTACGCCCTCGTCCGCCGTCTCCCCCTCCGCGCCGCAGTTCCAGGACCGGTTGTCGTCCGTGCCGTCCCGGTTGCCCTCACCGTTCGCCTCGTTGTGCTTGCGCCCGTACGACACCAGGTCGCGCAGGGTGAAACCGTCGTGCGCGGTGACGAAGTTGACCGAGGCGTACGGCCGCCGCCCGCCCCAGGCGTACAGGTCGCTGGAGCCGGACAGCCGGTAGCCCATCTCCCGCACGTCCGGCAGCGCGTGCCGCCAGAAGTCCCGCACGGCGTCGCGGTACCGGTCGTTCCACTCCGTCCACAGGGGCGGGAACGCGCCCACCTGGTAGCCCCCGGAGCCCACGTCCCACGGCTCGGCGATCAGCTTCACCCGGCGCAGCACCGGGTCCTGCGCGATCACCGCGAGGAACGGGGAGAGCATGTCGACGTCGTGCATCGAGCGGGCCAGCGCCGCCGCCAGGTCGAAGCGGAAGCCGTCGACGCCCATCTCCGTCACCCAGTAGCGCAGGGAGTCGGTGATCAGACGCAGGACGTGCGGCTGGACGACGTGCAGGGTGTTGCCGCAGCCGGTGTAGTCGGCGTACCGGCGGGCGTCCGGCTGGAGGCGGTAGTAGCCGCGGTTGTCGACGCCCTTCAGGGAGAGCGTGGGGCCCAGCTCGCCCGCCTCCGCGGTGTGGTTGTAGACCACGTCGAGGATCACCTCGATGCCGGCCGCGTGCAGGGCGCGCACCATCCGCTTGAACTCGCCGACCTGCTGCCCCCTCGTCCCGGAGGCCGCGTAACCCGCGTGGGGCGCGAAGTAGCCGACGGAGTTGTAGCCCCAGTAGTTGCGCAGCCCTCGCCGCAGCAGGTGGTCCTCGTGCGCGAACTGGTGCACCGGCAACAGCTCCACGGCCGTGACGCCCAGTCCCACCAGGTGCTCGATCGCGGCGGGGTGCGCGAGACCGGCGTAGGTGCCGCGCAGCTCCTCGGGGACGCCCGGGTGCCGCTGCGTGAAGCCCTTGACGTGCAGCTCGTAGATCACCGAGTCCGCCCACGGCGTCTTCGGCCGGCGGTCGTCCGCCCAGTCGTCGTCGTCGTGGACGACCACCCCCTTGGGGACGTACGGCGCGGAGTCCCGGTCGTCGCGCACGGTGTCCGCGACGTGCTGCTCCGGCCAGTCGCGGACGTGCCCGTACACCTCGGGCGGCAGCCGGAAGTCCCCGTCCACCGCGCGGGCGTACGGATCGAGCAGCAGCTTCGCGGGGTTCCAGCGGGCGCCGGTCCACGGGTCCCAGCGGCCGTGCACCCGGTAGCCGTAGCGCCGGCCGGGCAGCACATCCGGCACGAAGCCGTGCCAGATCCCGTGCGTCAGCTCGGTGAGCCGGGCCCTGCTCTCCCCGCCCCGCTCGTCGAACAGACACAGCTCGACCCCCTCCGCCCCGCCCGCCCACAGGGCGAAGTTGGTCCCCGCCACCCCGTCCGGGCCGGTCCGGAACCGGGCGCCCAGCGGCGTCGGCCGGCCCGGCCGCACCGGCGCCGTGGGCACGGGCGGCGCAGGCCGCGCGCCGTTCACGACCGCCGCCGGGCGCCCCTCCCCGGTGGCCCGCTCTGCGGCCACCGCCTCCTGCTCGGCTGCGCTGGACACCTGTCAGCCTCCCGCGGCTCGTGGGGGACGGCGGCGGACAGGGGTGCACGGCCCGGTCATCGGCCCGGCCGAGGCTCCCCGGCGCGTCGTCCTTCCAGGGTTCTGCCCAGAGGGCGCCTCGCACTCACGTTTCCCCGGGGACGGCATGGTCGTTTCCCGGAGACGAGGCCCGTCGTTGGGTACCGCGTGAGGTACGTACAAGGGCGCGCACGGCGCGCGAGGGCCGCGCTGGCCGCCGTAGTGACATGGGCAGGACTGCTGACCGGAGCCGTCGGCTGCACCGGGGAGGGCACCGTCGGCGGGGCGCTCGGGCCCCCGGCCGCCGAGGACGCCATCCGCGTGTCGCCCGACGACGGCAGCAAGGACGTGCGTCCCGACACGGCGCTGCGGGTGCGCGTGCCGGACGGGCGGCTGGAGTCGGTGAGAGTCGTCGTGGAGCAGGACGCGCGCGAGTCGCCCGTCCCCGGGCGGGTCTCCGCCGACGGACTGACCTGGAAGCCCGACGACGAACGGCTCGCGCTGGCCGCCGAGTACACCGTCGACGCGGTGGCCGTGGACGGCGGCGGCCGCCGCTCCGCCCGGCACACCACCTTCACCACCTGGGTCCCGGAGGAACGCTTCATCGGCTACGTCGCCCCGGAGCACCGCTCCACCGTCGGCACCGGCATGATCGTCTCCCTGGAGTTCAACCGGAAGATCGTCCACCGTGCGGCCGTCGAACGCGCCGTCCGCGTCACCGCCCGCCCGGCCGTCGAGATCCGCCCGCACTGGTTCGGCGACTCCCGGCTGGACTTCCGCCCCGAGGAGTACTGGAAGCCCGGCACCGAGGTCACCGTCGACCTGAACCTGCGCGACGTCGAGGGGGCGCCGGGCGTCTACGGTCTCCAGCGCCGCACCTTCGCCTTCACCGTCGGCCGCAGCCAGGTCTCGGTGGTCGACGCCGCCGCGCACACCATGCGGGTGCGGCGGGACGGGGAACTGCTGGCCACCGTGCCGATCACGGCGGGGGCGCGGAGGACGCCCACGTACAACGGCAAGATGGTGATCACCGAGATGCTCGAGGTCACCCGGATGGACAGCCGCACGGTCGGCTTCGGCGGCGAGTACGACATCCCCGACGTCCCGCACGCCATCCGCCTGACCAGCTCCGGCACCTTCCTGCACGGCAACTACTGGGCCGACGCCGAGGTCTTCGGCGACTCCAACGTCAGCCACGGCTGCGTCGGTCTGCGCGACGTGAAGGGCGGCGGGGCGGACACCCCGGCGGGCTGGTTCTTCGACCGCAGCCTCGTCGGCGACGTCGTCGAGGTCGTCAACAGCGAGGACCGGAAGGTCGCCCCGGACAACGGCCTCGGCGGCTGGAACATGAACTGGAGGGAGTGGAAGGCGGGCAGCGCGGTGAAGTGAACCCCGGCGGGCCCGTCGAACTTGAGACGGAACGGTGACGAATCCGTCGCCCCGAACCCCTCTGGCCTGTGGTTACTATGCCCGAGCGCGCGAGGGGCGCGCGGGGGCGCGGGTCCGGCAGGGACTGGGCCCGCCGAGGGGAGAAACAAGTGAACGTGGGGCCCATATCGGGGTCGGCGCCGGGTGGCGCACGGGGGCGTGGCGGCAGGAGGCTGGCGGCGCTGGCGCTCGGCGTGATGCTGGCGGTGACCGCCTGCGGCGGCGGAGGCCCGGAGCCGGGGGCCGGCTCGGGCGACGGCAAGGGCAAGGCCTCCACCGCCGCGCAGAGCGGGCAGTCCGAGGCCGTGGTCGGCATCGCGCCCGAGGACGGCGCGAAGTCCGTCGGGACCAGCGGCGCGCTGAAGGTGAGCGCGAGCAAGGGCAGGCTCACCGAGGTCGTCGTCAAGGATCCGGACGGAAACGAGGTCGAGGGCGAGATATCCGGCGACGGCGCCACCTGGACGCCGTCCACCCATCTGGCCGCCTCCACCGAGTACACGGTGCACGCGGTCGCCAAGGACTCCGAGGGCCGCACCGCCGCCGAGGACTCCAGCTTCACCACCCTGACGCCGAAGAACACCTTCATCGGTCACTTCACCCCCGAGGACGGCTCCAAGGTCGGCGTCGGCATGCCGTTCTCGCTCCGCTTCACCCGGGGCATCACCAACCCCGAGGACGTCGAGAAGGCCATCCGCATCACCACCGAGCCGGCCGTCGAGGTCGAGGGCCACTGGTTCGGCAACGACCGCCTCGACTTCCGCCCCGAGAAGTACTGGAAGGCCGGCACCAAGGTCACCGTCGACCTCGACCTCGACGGGGTCGAGGGCCGCGACGGCGTCTACGGCGAGCAGTCCAAGAAGGTCTCCTTCACCATCGGCCGCGAGCAGGTCTCCGTCGTCGACGCCAAGAAGCTCACGATGAAGGTCGAGCGGGACGGCAAGGTCATCAGGACCATCCCGGTCACCACCGGCGCGCCCGGCTACGAGACCTGGAACGGCAAGATGGTCATCACCGAGAAGCTGACGGTGACCCGGATGAACGGCGAGACGGTCGGCTACGGCGGCGAGTACGACATCAGGGACGTCCCGCACGCCATGCGCCTGTCCACCTCCGGCACCTTCATCCACGGCAACTACTGGGGCGGCGACGCCTTCGGCAACCGCAACGCCAGCCACGGCTGCGTCGGCCTGCGCGACGTCCGCGGCGGGTGGGACAAGCAGGCGCCGGCCGCCTGGTTCTTCAACAACTCCCTGATCGGCGACGTCGTGGAGGTCAGGAACTCCAACGACGCCACCATCGCCCCGGACAACGGCCTCAACGGCTGGAACATGTCCTGGGAGAAGTGGAAGGCCTAGGCCCCGCGCGCGACGCGTCCGGCCCCGGTGCGAGGTACCGCACCGGGGCCGCTGCCGTCCACGCCCGCGCCCCGTCCGGGGGGCGGGGCCGCACAGGGACGTCCGTCCCGGCCCGTAACCGGTTTCCCGTCGGAGCGCCGCGGACTACTGTGCGGGTGGTGAGTGACCCACGAGGAGTGGAGAACATGGTCGGTCGTCCGAGCGCGCGTTGACGTCGTGGGCCGTCGTCGGCCCGTCATCGCGTGCCGCCCTCGAGCCGTGGCACAGCGAGCCTTCCCTGCCCGAACCGTCGGCGCACCCTGTCGTGCGCCGGGTGGCGGGTCTCGTCTCCTCGGCAGCTCAAGGGGTCCCGTGCCGTCCGGTCCTTCCTCCGCTCCCCGTCGCTCCGCCCCCTCCGGTCCGTGGCGGGACGCCGACTTCCGCCGGCTCTGGGTGGGCCAGAGCGTCTCCCAGCTGGGCGAGCACGTGAGCCTGGTGGTGCTGCCGCTGACCGCCGTCCTGACGCTCCACGTCGACGCCGGCCGGCTGGGCGTCCTGCGCGCGGTGGGGCAGGCGCCGATCCTGCTGCTCTCGCTCTTCGTCGGCGCGTGGGTGGACCGGTGGCGGACCCGTACGGTGATGGCGCAGGCGGACGCCGGCCGGGCCGTGGTGCTGGGCGCCGTCGTCGCGGCCGGACTCCTCGGCGTCCTCGGACTGCCGTCCCTGCTCGTGGCCGCCTTCGCCGTCGGGGCCCTCTCCGTCTTCTTCGACGTGGCGTACCAGACCTCCCTGGTACGCCTGGTGAGACGCGATCAGCTGCAGCCGGGCAACAGCGCGCTGGAGGGCAGCCGGTCCGCGGCCCAGATCGGCGGCCCCGCTCTCGGTGGCGCGCTGGTGTCCCTGCTGTCGGCGCCGGTCGCCCTCGCGTCCGGTGCGCTGTTCTTCGTGCTGTCGTTCCTGTCGATCCGGCGGATCCGCCGCGAATCGACGTCCGGGCGCGTGGAGCGGCCCGCCGGGGTCCGGCGGCGGATCCAGGAGGGCCTCCGCTTCGTCGCCGGCGATCCCGTGCTGCGGGCCGTGGGTCTCGCCTCCGCGGCCTTCCAGTTCTCCTTCGCGGCCATGATGACCGTCTACCTGCTCTTTCTGCCCAGAGAGCTGCACCTGTCGGGCACCGCCGTCGGGCTGGCGCTCGCGGCGACCGGGCCGGGCGCGCTCCTGGGGGCGCTGCTCGCCGCCCGTCTGCCGGGCCGGTTCGGTTACGGCACGGTGCTCGTGTCCGCGGCGGTGCTCGGCGACGGCGTGCTGCTGTGCGTACCCGTGCTGCACGGACCCGCCGCGGTGACGGTCCCCGTGCTCGTGGCGGTCAACCTCGTGTTCGGCGCCTTCGGCCAACTGGTCAACGTCACGGTCATGGCCGTCCGGCAAGCCGTCACCCCGGACGGGATGCAGGGCCGCGTCGCGGCGACGATCACCTTCGCCGGCATGGGCCTGACCCCGCTCGGCTCCCTGCTCGGCGGCCTCCTCGCGGAGCAGTGGGGCCTGCGCACCGGCCTCCTGGTGACGGCCGCCGGCCTGCTGCTGTCCCCCGTGCTGATGGCGCTCTCCCCGCTCGCCCGCCTGGGGCGGACCCTGCCGACGCCCGTCCGCCCGGGAGCCCCCGGGGCCGGCCGCCGCGCCACCACGACCGGGAATCCGGACGCGGCCGGCGGATGACGCCGACGGCGGCACCGGCCGCCCGTCGCCGGGCTCGCGTCCCCGGCCGGAACCCGTGCCGGACGCGTCGCCGGAGCGGGTGCGCCCGGTGAGGGGACCGCACCGGGCGCCCGCGACGCACCCCCGGTACCTCCGTGTGTGAACGACCGCTAACCTGCGGGGCATGACCGTACATCTGGAAGTCGCCGAAGGCGTCGGCACGCTGCGGCTGGACCGGCCGCCCATGAACGCGCTGGACATCGCCTCGCAGGACCGGTTGAAGGAGCTCGCCGAGGAGGTCACGCGGCGCGAGGACGTGCGCGCCGTGGTGATCCACGGTGGGGAGAAGGTGTTCGCGGCGGGCGCGGACATCAAGGAGATGCAGGCCATGGACCACACGGCGATGGTCCTGCGCTCCAAGGCCCTCCAGGACTCCTTCACGGCCGTGGCCCGCATCCCCAAGCCGGTCGTGGCCGCCGTCACCGGCTACGCGCTCGGCGGCGGGTGCGAGCTGGCGCTCTGCGCGGACTACCGGATCGCCGGGGAGAACGCCAAGCTGGGCCAGCCCGAGATCCTGCTCGGTCTGATCCCGGGCGCGGGCGGCACCCAGCGGCTGTCCCGGCTGATCGGGCCGTCCAAGGCCAAGGACCTCATCTTCACGGGACGTCAGGTGCGGGCCGACGAGGCGCTGGCGCTCGGTCTGGTGGACCGGGTGGTGCCCGCCGGCGAGGTCCACGCGCAGGCGCACGCGTGGGCCGCGAAGCTGGCGCAGGGGCCGGCGATCGCGCTGCGCGCGGCGAAGGAGTCGATCGACACCGGACTGGAGACGGACATCGACACCGGCCTCGCCGTCGAGCGGAACTGGTTCGCGGGCCTGTTCGCCACCGAGGACCGTGAGCGGGGGATGCGCAGCTTCGTGGAGGAAGGGCCCGGCAAGGCGAAGTTCCGGTGAGAGTGCTTCCGGGGTCCCGCAATTGACGCGATGTCTGATTGGGGTCCCTCGATGGGGCGGATTGTGGGAGCCTTGGTGCACCCTTAAGCCGTCCGTGTCGAGGGAGCCCGTCGATTGCCCGAGAGTGAGCCGTTCTCGCCGGTCGGGAGGGCTCCCGAGGGCTCCGAGGTGTCATCGGCACATGTCGTCGGCCCCTTGTCGGGAGGGGGTGCGCGGGGGGCGCATTCCCCCGGAACGGCCTCCGGGGACTTCCCGGACGGCCATGATGGGGGCATGGCGGGGCTGGAGGGCATGGAACAGCCGCGGGGAGACCGACGTGCGACCGTGTCGCGCTGGTCGCCGACGGTCGAGGACGAACACGCGCTGAAGGCGCTGGAGTTGTTCGGCAATCCGACGGAGGCGGAAGTTCCGCTGCCGTCCCGTCCCGAGTCCGCCGCCACCGCCCGCCGGATCGTCCAGATGATCGTCCTGCGGGAGTGGGGCCTCACCGCCAAGACCGCAGAGGCCGCCGTCCTGCTCGTCTCCGAACTGGTCGGCAACGCCGTGCGGCACACCGGCGCACGGGTCTTCGGCCTCCGCATGCGCCACCGACGCGGCTGGATCCGGATCGAGGTCCGCGACCCCTCCCGCGGACTGCCCTGTCTCATGCCGGTCCAGGACATGGACATCAGCGGCCGGGGTCTCTTCCTCGTCGACAAGCTCGCCGACCGCTGGGGCGTCGACCTGCTGCCCCGCGGCAAGACCACCTGGTTCGAGATCCGTGTGACGGACCGCTGACGCACTCGGCGGTGCGACGTCCCCGGCCGCGCAGCAACAGGCCCCCGGGCCGCCGGCCCGCGGCCCCCGTCCGCCCACGAGGAGGGGTCCGGGTGGGTGGTCGCCGCACCGAAGGCTCAGGTGGCCCGATAATCTGCCCTGCGTCAGCAAGACGGCAAAGTACGAGACGAGGGGCGGACCGGTGGCGGACATCGAGGAAGCGCGCAAGCAGTTCGAGCGGATCGACACGGACGGGGACGGGGTCATCACCGCTGCCGAGTTCAAGACCGCCCTGGCGCAGGGCGGCGACTGGAACGTCACCGAGGCGGTCGCCGAGGCCGTGATCAAGTCCCGGGACCTGAACGGCGACAAGGTCCTGTCCTTCGACGAGTTCTGGGTGCACCTGAACAAGTAGGCCTGGTCCCGGAGCGGGCCGGGGGTCAGGCGCCCTCGGCCCACTCCTTCAGCGCCGATCTGCTGGAGAAGTCCGCGACGTTCCTGTCCAGCGGGTCGTCGGTGTACTGGTGGAAGCGCCACTTCGCCCGGATGCGGGGCTTCCCGGCGGTGACGTAGTCGGCGATCCACAGGCCGTCGCCCGCGTAGGACGTCGTGTCGACGTTCAGCCAGAAATTCCTGTTGCAGTACAGGATCACCCTGTTGCCGGGCCGCAGCTCCTTCACCTTCCGGATGAAGCGGTCCTTCTCCGCGTTGCTCGCATGTGTTCCCTCGCCCGTCGTCTCCCAGTCGACCGCGAGGATGTCGCCCCGCTTCTCCGGGGCCTTGCGCACGAAGTGCTCCGCCTGGGCCGTGAGGTTGCCCGGCCAGAGGAAGTGGTAGAAGCCGACGACCAGGCCGGCGTCGCGGGCCCTCTCCGTCTGGGCCGAGAGCTTGGGGTTGGTGTACGAACGGCCCTCCGTCGCCTTGACGAGGACGAAGGACAGGCCGTCGGTGCCGTACGAGGACGACTGGTACGCACTCACGTCGATGCCGCGCAGCATGGGGCTCCCTGAGGTGCTGGTGGGGGGAGGGGAGTCGGAATGATTTCTTCCCCTCCCCGGCACGGGCGACCCGTCCGGGGCGGGGAAAGTCCGGCCTCGGAGGTCACTGACGTCTCCGGTGTCACTACGATGTCGCTTGTCCGTCATGTTCCGCTCACTTCGTACAGATGAACTAGCCGGAGAAGTGATGTGTGTTGACGAACGATCAGAGCGTGGAGAGACGACATGGCCGAACCGGCTGAGGCTGTGGCGTTACCCGCACCGATCGACACGCTCCTCGCCGCCGCCGTCGCCCGGCGCTTCTACCTGGAGCAGCGGTCGAAGGTGGAGATCGCCAAGGAGTTCGGCATCAGCCGGTTCAAGGTGGCCCGCCTGCTCGACGCGGCCGTGGCCCACGACATCGTGCGGATCGACATCACCGTCCCGGCCGAGATCGACGTCCCGCTCGGACGGGCGCTGACCGAGCGCTTCGGACTCCGGCACGGCATCGTCGTCAACCTGGGCCGCGGCGAGGACGGTACGGCGGCGTCGGCGGACCAGCGGCAGAGCGGTCGCTGGCTCGGCACGGCTGCGGCCCGGCTGATCTCGGAGATCGTCGAGGAGGGCGACGTCCTCGGGCTGGACGGCAGTCACGCGGTGGACGCGCTCAGCGAGGCGGTCACCCGGCTGCCGCTGTGCGACGTGGTCCAGCTGACCGGGGTGCGCGGGCGGGACCTCGCCCACGACGCCGCGATCACCGCGGTCCGCCGTACGGCCGCGGCGGGCGGCGGCAGGGCGTTCCCGCTCCACACCCCGTTCCTCCTGCCCGACGCCGTGACGGCCGCCGTCCTGCGCAGCCAGCCCGCCACCGCCGAGACGCTGGACCGGTTCGGCCTGGTCACCAAGGCCGTCGTCGGCATCGTGGCGTGGGACGCCCCGCACTCCACGGTGTACGACGCCCTGTCCGACCGGGAGCGGGAGACGCTCCAGGAGGCGGGAGCGTGCGCCGAGGTGGCCGGACACGTCCTGGACACCACGGGCCAGGTGATCCCCACCGAGCTGAACGCCCGCACGATCGCCGTCAGCGCCGCGGAACTCCGCGGCGTCACGGAGCTGATCGGCGTCACGGCCGGTGGACGCGGCACCGGGGCGGTCCGCGCCGCGCTGAGGTCCGGACTGCTCACCGGAGTCGTCACGGACGCCACGACCGCGCGCCGCCTCCTCTGGCACGACGACCCGGACGACCCGGCACGGACCGCGTCTTCGTCCCGATCCACCGAATGAGGACAGCATGAGCCAGCAGGACGAGGCGCTCCCGCCCGTTCCGGACGACATCCGCGAGGCGGGCCGTCTCGCCCCGGACCACTGGCTGGGGGTGGTCGACCCGACGTGGTCCGGGGAGGGGAGGCCCCCGGAGTGGGCGATGACCGGCCGGTGGCGGTCCGGCCTCGACGGGGAGATCGTCGAGTGGGAGGACAACCCCGAGTACCGGCCGTCCCCGCGTGCGCTCGGCTGGCCCGAGCCGGAGGACGAGGTGGACCGCGCCGTCCAGCTCGCGTCGACCGGGTACGGGCCCGGCGAGGCGGTGCCGGCCACGCTGGTGGGACGCGAGGTGGCCGTGCTGACGGCGCCGGGCGGCGGTCCGCTGAGTGCGGCGGCGCCGGACGGGACACCGGTCGTCCCGGTGTTCACCTCGTCGGTCTTCCTGCACACCGCGGGGCGTTTCGCGTTCGAACTCGTCCGCGCGGACGACCTCGTGGCGCGCGTCCCCGAGGGGCACGTGCTGTACCTGAACCCCTCGGCCGCGGTGAGCATGCTGCTGGACCCCGACGCCGTGCGCGACGCGGTCCGAGGCGGTGCGGACGCGGGGACGCGGCCCGCCGCCGCGCCCGCGGACCGCACCGCGCGGGTGCTGACCGAGGCCGTCCACCCCGTGCGGGGGACGGACGCGTGAGCCGCTGGTCGTCCGTGATGCCGGGCCGGGGACGCAGGTCCGGCTCCGGTACGGGCCGCCGCGGCACGGCGAGCCCGGCCGGCGGCGCGAACGGCACAGGGAACCGGGGCGTCGGCGGCCCGCCGGTCGAGGACGTCGACGGCGTGCTGCTGGTGCGCTCGGTCGAGGACGACTCGTTCCCGCTGGACGTCGTGGCCGAGGTGGCGGGTGCCGTCGGGCGGGAGGAGGACGTCGTCACGGTGATCGTGGGCTCCGCCGCCGGGGGCGGGGGGCCCGACGCCGACCACTGGGCACGGCTGGGCGCACTGCTCGACTCCCTGCGCGCGCGGGGCGCCGGACGGGTCCGGCTCGTGATGTCCGGCGCCGGTGACGACCGGCCGGACCGGCCCAGCGTCGCCCGCAGGATCGCGGACGCCTGGGAACTGGAGGTGACGGCTCCGGACGGGGCCGTCCTGATCACGCCCGGGGGAGCGCTCTTCGTCCATGACGGCTCCCGCCCCGGATGCGCGTGGTGGCGGTTCGCGCCCGGTGCGGAGCCCCGGAAGGCGGGCCGGCGCGCCCCGGTGCCCGTCTGGGAGGAGGCGCTGGACGGGGTGCCGGTGCGCACGGCCGGCGGCTGTGTCGTGGACCGTGTGCCGGCGGGCGTGGTGATCCGCCCGGCCGAGGCGCCCGAACCGGCCCCCGACGACCTGTGCTTCTCCGTGCCCGTCGACTTCGAACGGCTGACGGTGCTGGTCGGCGCACCGCAGGCGGAGGACGTCGCCGCCGACGAGGTCGCCGCCGTCCTGGCGGGGCTGCCGGAGGCGGAGCGCGCCCGCGCCCGGCTCGCGCCCGGCGGCCGGCGCGACCTGCTGCGGCTCGGGCAGTCGGTCGCCGATCTGCTGGGCGCCGAGGTGGAGGTGCTCACCGGCCTGCCGCTGCTCGACGACCACGCACCGCCCGGAACACCGCCCCGGCCGACGCTGGTCGGGCTGGACGGCAGACCGAGCTGGCGGCCGTTCGTGCCGTCCGTGGTCTGCGGTCCGGTCGACTCCGAGGGGCGGGCTCCCGTCCCCAGGCCGACGGAGCTCCACCCGCCCGACTGGATCCTCGGCGGCGGAGAGCGGGGGACGGTACGGCTGACGGACCGCTGGCAGGCGACGGTGACCCGGGCCGGCCTCGCCCTGTGGACGCCGGACGGCCCCCGTCCGGGGCCGCTCGGGCCGGCCGTCGACCCGGAGGTGTGCGCCATCGAACTGGGCATGCCCGGTCAGCCGTTGGACGACTCCCTGCTGCCCGCGCTGTCCCGCCTCGTGCGCGGCCTGGGAACCGACGTCCGGTCACGCACCACCCTGCTGGTCCGCGGCAGGCTCCTGGCGGGCGACGGCGCCCTGCGTCGCCTGGCCGCCGAACACGGCATACCGGGCATCCGCTACGTCACCGGCGGCCGGCCCACGCGCCCCGGCCCGGCCGCGGGGCCCGGCCGCGTCCCACCGCCCGGGCGGGCGGCCCACGGGCCCGGCCCTGCCGCCGGGCCCGGCCGGGCTGTTCCGGCCGGGGCCCACGGTCCCGGTACGGCCGCCGCCCCGCCCGCCGCCGGAGTGGGCCGTGCCGTGCCGCCCGGTGCGTCGGGCCGGGGGCCCGGTGCGGGTGCCGGTGGTCCGGAGGTTGTCGGGCCCGGCCGGACGCCGCCGCTCGGTGAGGTGGTCCGGGGGGCGGGTACGGCCGTTGCTCCGCAGGTCGCCGAGTCCGGCGCCGGGGCGGACCGGGGTGCCGGCGGGGCTGTCGTCGGCCCGTCGGCTGCCGCCGGCCCGCAGGCCGGCGGGCCCGGCGGGGCTCCGGTCCCCGGCGGGGTGGTTCAGGGGCCCGGTGCGACCACCGCCCCTCCGGCCGCCGGAGCGGCCCGTCGGCGGCCCGGTGCGACGGTGAGTGGCCCGCCGGCCGCCGGACCCGGAGCGGCCCGCCCCGACGGTGTGACCGCCGGTCCACGGGCCGCCGAGCCCGGGGTGCCGGCGCCCCCGCCCGTCGAGTCGCCGGATGCCTCTCAGGATGGCGGGGTCGTGGAAGCGGATGGTCCTTCGGTCGCCGCGCCCGTGGCGTTGCCGGACGTCCGGGTGGACGCGGATGCTCCCCGCCTGCCGGTCGCCGGTGCCGGAGGGCCCGTGCCGCCGGGGTCCCTCCGGGAGGGCGGGTCCGCACCGTCGCCGGATGCCTCCCAGGACGGCGGGGCCGCGGGCCCGGAGGAAGCGGAGCCTGGGGCGCCCGTGCCCGTCGCGTCCCCGGAGTCCGGTCCACGGGGGCGGTCCGCGGAAGGGGCCGCGACCGCCGCGTCCTCGGAGGCCGGGGACGCCGGTGGGAGCGAGCGGGGGGCCTCCGGGGCCGGTGCGGCGCCGGACGGCGGGACGGGGCCGGGGGGCACGGGGCCCCGGTCCGCCTCCCCGGCCGGGCCGCGCTCCGGAACCGCCGGCGAGGAAAGCCGTCCGGGCCCGGACGGTGGCCGGGCCGGACGCGCCGGGGCGGGGACGGGAGCGCGCGGGCGCGGCGGTGAGGCGCCCGCCCCGGACCGCGCCGCCCTTCCGTTCGTGCCCGGGCACGTCAGCGGGGCCGCCGAGCGCGCCGCGTTCCGGGACGCCGCGGCCGGCGCCTGGGAGGGACACGCCGCCGCCGTGTCCCGGGTGCTCACCCGGATGCCCGCCCTGCGCGGTCACGAACTGGAGGCGGCGCGCACCGACCTCGTCGCCGCGCACGCCTACCTCACCGCCGGGGAAGGGCCGCTGCACCACCGCGAGCTGATCCGGGACCTGCACACCGGTGAGGGGCGCCTGCTGCCCTATGCCGGCTGCCTGGCGTCAGCCCTGCGCCGGCTGCCCTCCTACCGGGGCGTGGCCCTGCGCGGCGGGGACACCGACGGCCCCGAACCGGCGCTCGGCGCACTGCTGCACGACCCCGCCCCGGTCAGCGCCCTGGCCGGGACCTCGGCGCTCCCCACCGGGTCCCCCGTGCGCTACGCGATCTGGTCCGTCACCGGCCGCAAGGTACGGCAACTGCTCGACCGGCCGGGCGGCCCCACGGAGACGCACGAGGAGATCGTCTTCGTCCCGGGGACCGGCTTCCGGGTGCTGGGGGTGCGGACCGTGCCCGCGGGCCCCTCCGTCGTACTGCTGCGTGAGCTCCCCGGGAACGCGACCGCCTACATGGACGGGTCGGAGGAACTGAGCGGCCTGGACCTCAAGGCCCTCACGCACCTCGAGGAGGCGCTGGCCAAGGGCTTCCGCGTCGGTGACGGCCCGCAGTGGCCGGAACGCTGTTCCGGGCCCGTGGGCCAGGACGGATAGCGAGCGGGGCGCACCACCCGACCACCCATCACCCCACAGTCCACACAGACAGATCGAGGAGAACGATGGCAAGTCAGAAGAAGCCGCCCGCTCCCGACGGGCCCGGCGGCACGGGCGGTTCGTCCGTCCGCAGGGCCGTCTCGCTCGGGTCGGCGGCGGCCGACCCCGGCCCGATGCTGGCGCCGTCCGCACGGCGTACGGCCGCACCGGAGCCGGACGAGGGCGGCACCGGGGGAGCGCAGACGGCACGGCCGGCCCCGGACACCGCCGGGAGCGGGGCCGCTCCCGAGCGGCCCGCCACCACGGGCGCTACGGCCGGGGAACAGGCCGCGACGGCCGCCGCACCCGCCGCGGCCGCCGCAGCACAGCGGTCGGAAACGGAGAGCGGGAGCGCCGCCGAGCAGGCCACCGCCGTCCGGGCCGCCGCAGCCGCCGGGGCCGGTGGGGTCGGTGGAACCGCCGCCGCCGCCGCTGCCGCCGGTGCGGACGGACCGCCGTCCGGGAACCCGAAGAAGCCCCTGCTCGCCGCCGCCGGCATCGCGGGCGTCGTCCTCCTCGCCGTGCCGCTGCTGATCTGGGCCACGGACGAACCGCGGCAGAAGAAGAAGGAGGACGTGGCGGTGGCCGCCGGGTCCGACACGCTGCTCGAGGAGGAGCCCCTGGAGGTGCCGAAGGGCGACTACGCCCCGGCGGAGCCCACGCCGGAGCCCTCGACGGAGAAGCCCTCCGCCAAACCGAGCCCCGTCGTCGAGAAGGCGCCCCCGGTGGTGAGTTCGGCGTCCCCGGTCAGCGAGTCGCCCAAGGCGCCGGAGAAGAAGAAGGAGGAGGAGACGGAGAAGGAGAAGGAGGAGCCCCGGATCGAGAAGCGCGAGGCTCCCGAACTCCCGGCGAACACCGCCGCCTACGCCGCCCGCCAACTGGCCGCGTCGAGTCCCGGCCGGCACATCTGCTACCGGGTCCACAGAAAGGGGGCCGGCTGGACGACCCCGAGGTGCGACGGGGCCATGTCGGGCAAGGGGTTGCCGATCACGGCCATCAACATCGCGGTGGTCGGCGCCACGAGGGTGTCCGCCAACGAGTACGTCCAGAAGGACGGATGGACGACCGCCTGGTCGAGTGCGGCCGACGGGACGGACCTGACGCTGGGCAGCGACTCCCCGAACGCGCCGAACCTCAGCGGTTACGCCGTCGGCGTCGCGGACGGCAACGTCTGCCACCACCACAAGCTCGGCGGGCACGACTGGGGCGCCTATCTGTGCGAGTCGTCCAAGGGCTGGAGGTTCGGCGGGTCGCTGGAGCCGGACAAGTGGCTGGAGAGCGTCAAGTTCAACCTCTGAGGGACGCGCCGGCGCAGCGGACGCCCGCCGGCCCCGGCCGGCGGGCGTCCGTCCTCACCAGGAGGGCTGCTGCCCCAGGGGCTGTCGGACGGGCAGGTCCTCCGGCAGCAGGGTGGTGAGGTCGGCGAGGCTGGGCGAACCCAGCCCGCCCAGCCGGCGGGCCTGGCTCGTCATCATCGCCTCCAGCAGCTGCCGGGCGAGCCGCGCGTTGCCGAAGGACCGGTCGCGCGGGATGGCGTCCACATGGGCGCGCAACGCCTCGACGGTGGCGTCGGCGCACTCGTACCCGGAGGCGGCGGCGTGCCGGGACACGATGGTGACCAGTTCGTCCGTGCTGTAGTCCTCGAACGTCACGAACTTGGAGAACCGGGACGTCAGGCCGGGGTTGGAGGCGAGGAAGCGCCCCATCTCCTCGGTGTATCCGGCGACGACGACCACGATCTCGTCGCGGTGGTCCTCCATCAGCTTCAGCAGGGTGTCGACGGCCTCGCGGCCGAAGTCGTTGGACGACCCCTCGGGGGTCAGGGTGTAGGCCTCGTCGATGAACAGCACCCCGCCCAGCGCGCTGGTGAAGACCTCCTTGGTGCGCTGGGCGGTGTGGCCGACGTACTGGCCCACCAGGTCCGCCCGCGCCACCTCCACCAGGGAGTCGCGGGGCAGCACCCCCAGGGAGTGCAGGAGCCTGGCGTACAGCCGGGCGACGGTGGTCTTTCCGGTGCCGGGCGGTCCGCTGAAGACGAGGTGGTTGCTGATCCGGGGGGCGGGCAGCCCCGCGGCGATCCGCTGCCGGGCGTTGGTCAGCAGACTGACCAGATCGGCGACCTCCCGCTTCACGGCGGCGAGCCCCACCATGGCGGTGAGCTCGGCCATCGGGTCGGACGCGTCGTCGGCGTCCTGCGCCGCGCCGCCGACGGCCGCCGCCTCCGCGTCGCCGACGTCCTGCGGCAGCAGCAGCGTCAGGTCGTTCTCCGCCGGGTCGGTCATGGCGGCGAGCCGGAACGCCTGCCGGTCCACCATGTCCTCGAACACGCCGCGGGCCGCACGGCCGTTGCCGAAGGACGCGTCGCGTGTCATCTGCTCGAAGCGCACGGCGAGGGCCTCCCGGGTCAGCGGCCCGAGCTCGAACTGGTGGCGGTGGCAGAGGCTCTCGGTGATCGTCACCAGTTCCTCCACCGCGTAGTTGCCGAACTCGATGGTGCGGGTGAACCGGGAGGCGAGACCCGGGTTGGCGGTGAGGAACGACTCCATCTGCTCGGAGTAGCCGGCCGCCACCACGACCACGTCGTCGCGGTGGTCCTCCATCAGCTTCAGCAGGGTGTCGACGGCCTCGCGGCCGAAGTCGTTGGACGTTCCCTCGACGGTGAGGGTGTAGGCCTCGTCGATGAACAGGACCCCGCCTAGCGCGCTGTTGAACGCCTCGGTGGTCTTGATGGCCGTACCGCCGATGACCTGTGCGACGAGATCGGCGCGGGCGACCTCGACCAGGTGCCCGCTCCTGAGCACGCCCAGGTCGGCGAGGATGCTGCCGTAGAGACGGGCGACGGTGGTCTTGCCGGTGCCGGGCGGCCCCGCGAAGATCAGGTGCCGGCTCATGGACGGGACCGGCATGCCGAGCCGGCGCCGGCGCTCCGCGAGCTGGTTCAGGTTGACCAGTGTGGTCACCTGGTGCTTGACGTTCTCCAGGCCGACGAGCGCCTCCAGTTGGGCCAGCGGGCCCTCGGGCTCCTGCTCCTTGCCGGGCCCGCCCGGGGCGCCGTCCGCGCCGGTGGCCTCGGCCGACTCGCCCCAGCTGTCCGGCAGGCCGTTGTCCGCGCTGGTCAGCAGCTCGACCGTGAGCCGTTCGCTCGCGCGGCTCTGGCGCAGTCCCGCGCCCCGGTTGTCGCGCACGACGCACCGGGTGACGTCGACCGGCTCGGCGCTGTCGACCCGTACGCCGTCGCCGGTGCTCCCGGTGATCTCACAGGCGTCGAGGACGGCCCGGCCGCCGCGCGACACCTGGACGCCGTGGGCCCTCGAGCCGTGCACCCGGACCCTCTCCAGGGTGATCTCGGCGCCGTCCCGCACCCCGACCCCGGCGTCGGCGCTGTCGCCGATCTCGCAGTCCCGCAGGGTGCCCCGGCCGCGTTCGCCGACGAGCAGGCCCGAGCGGGCGGCGGAGTTCAGCACGGTGTCGCTGATCTCGGGGTCGGAGTCGTCGTCGATGTGCAGCGCGCAGCCGCCGGCGGACTCGATCTCGCAGTGCTCGAGCCGGCCGCGGCCGTCGTCGGTGAACTCGACGCCGTGGCCGCCCGCGCCGGTGATGCGGGCGTGGCGCAGCAGGGGGTTGGCGGCGGAGCGCACGGAGACGCCGACCCCCGCCGCGTCCAGGACCTCCAGTCGTTCGAACTCGGCCGTGGAGTCGTCCCAGAGCTGCACCGCCCCGGCGGTGTCGGCGCAGTCGCTCACCACGGTGTCCCGCAGCAGCGGGGCGCTGCCCTCGACGACCCGCACGGCGCCCTCGGTGGAGCCGTGGAACGAGCAGTTCTCCAGGGTTCCGCGCGAGCGGTCCAGGACGAGCAGCCCGCTGGTCTTGGTGCGCCGGGTGACGCATCCGCGCAGCATCGGGTCGGCCCCGCCGGAGATGACGATGCCGCTCTGCGCGATGGACTCGAAGGAGGTCTCCTCGATCTCCGGGCGGGACATGCTGGTCACCAGCATCCCCACCGAGGTGTGGTGCACGACGCACCGCAGCACCCGGGTCGAGCTGTGGCCCTCCAGGGCGATGGCCGGCTTGTCGGTGCCGGAGATGTCGCAGCCCTCCACGGTGCCCCGCGCCTCGCCGCTCGCCAGGACGCCGTTGGCCCGCGCGCCGCGGATGCGGCAGTCGCGGACCAGGGGTCCGGCGCTCTCGCCGATGACCACCGCGGAGGTGCCGAAGTTCTCGAACACGCAGTCCTCGACGACGCTCTCGGACTCCGAGGAGTCGACGAGCCCGGCGCCGCCGGGGTTGCCGATCCGGCAGCCGCGGGCGGCCAGCGATCCCTTGCCGCGGACCAGCAGCGCCGTCCATCCGGCGCCGGTCACGGTGCATCCGTCGAGGGCGGCCTGCCCTGCGGGCACGTCCACGACCGCGGCCTCCTTGTCGCGGCCCCGGAGGGTGAGGGCGCTGAGCATCACGGCGTCGGCCATGAGGGTGACGGCGGTGCCGTTCCGAGGGCAGAGCTCGACGGTGCCCGGCTCGCCCTCGCCGACGATCGTCACCCGGTGCCGGATGACGAGGTTCTCGGCGTAGCGGCCGGGACGGACCCGGATCACCGCCCCGGTACGGGCCTGGGCCAGGGCCTCACCGATCGTCTGGAATCCGTCCGACCGTTCCGGGCCGACCGTGAGTATTTGCCGTGCCACGCCTCGAATCTCCTTGTGCTGCTGCGGTAGTTGGCGTTGTGTGTCGTACATCTTGTGTGCCTATCATGCGGCTCATGCGGAATGTCATGAAAAGCCGGGGTGCGGGCTGTGTGCTGGCGATCGCCGTGGTCCTGCCGGCCGCCGGCGGGCCGGCCTTCGCCCTCCCCGCCGCCCCGGCCGCGCCGTCGGGGAGCCCCGATGCCGGCGATCCGGGGGCCACGCTGCTGCCCCCGCTGCCCGTCCGGCTCGGCGAGGGCAGCCCGTGCACCGGGACCTCGGGGCAGACGGCCACCGGAGCGGCGTGGTCGCAGACGGCGCTCGGACTGTCCCGGGCCCAGCGGATCTCGCGCGGCGACGGCGTGACCGTCGCGGTGGTCGACACCGGTGTCTCCACCGGCGTCCCCAGCCTGTCCGGCAGGGTGGAGGCCGTCGACGCGGCGGCCGACGACTGCGTGGGCCACGGCACGTTCGCCGCCGGCCTGATCGCCGCCGCACCGGAGAAGGGCAGCGGCATCGCCGGGGTCGCCCCGCAGGCGGAGATCCTCGCGCTGCCGGGCACCGACGACCGCGGGGTGCCCTCCGTGGAACGCGTGGCCGCCGGCATCCGGACGGCGGCGGACCGTGGCGCGCAGGTCATCTACGTCGGCCAGACCCTGCGCACCGGCAAGGACGAACTCACCGCGGCCGTCGCTCACGCCACCCGGCGCGACGCGCTGGTCGTCGCCCCCGCCGCCCCGGACGCCGTGCCCCGCGAGGAGCAGGGACCCGACGGCGAGATGCCCGAGGGCCCGTACTGGCCGGCCGCCGCGCCCGGTGCGCTCGCCGTCGTGGACTTCGGCCCCGGCGGCGTACGGCAGAAGAACGCGCCGCCCGCCCACGAGCCCGACCTGTCCGCGCCCGGCGGCGAGATGGTCAGCGTCGGCCCCGGGGGCACCGGCCACTACATCGGCTCCGGCGCCTCGCTGGCCGCGGCGGGCGTCGCGGGCACCGCCGCGCTCGTCCGCGCCTACCACCCCGACCTCACGGCGGCCGAGGTCACCCGCCGCCTTCTCGACACCGCCTACCCCTCGGACACCCCCCGACTGGACCCGTACGCCGCCCTGTCCCTGGTCCAGGAGCGCGCGAAGCCCGCCGTGCGGGCCCCCGCCCCCGTCCGCATGCCGGCCCCCGCCGACCCCGCCCCCCACATCCGCTCCCTGACGATCGCGGCCGTGGGCCTGACGACGGTCCTCCTCCTGGCGGCCCTGGCCGCGGTGATCCCCCGGGGCCGCACCAGGAACTGGCGCCCCCCGACCGCCTCCTGAAGAGGCCGCCGCCGTGCCCACCGCCGCCGCGATCCGCGCCCGCCCGTACCGCAGGGCGGCACGGGCGGGCGATGGGGGTCCACCCGCCCGAGCGGAGCCGGGAGCGGGGGAGGCACCCCGCCGACGCGGGGCCTCGTCACCACCTCCCGGCCCGTCCCGCAGGAGCCGGGCCGCCCACCGTCCGCCGACGGCCGTCCGACGGGGGCACATCAGGACGCGTCCCCCACGAGCCCCGTCTGCACCTGCAAGGTCTTGCGCCGGGCGATCCGGACCGCCCGTCCCGGAATCAGCTCCCGCCCCTTCACGCTCCCGAAGAGGTACCCCTCGCTCGGCGGACACGACATCAGCAGTCCGGGCGTGTTGACCTCCTGCAGCCTCCGCAGCAACGCCTCGTTGAGCCCGCGCCCGGCGCCCGCCGACGACCGTGCCACCACCAGGTGCAGTCCCACCTCGTGCCCCAGCGCCAGATGGTCGAGGAGCGGAGCGAACGGCTGCGTCATCGGCCCGCCGCCCACCATGTCGTAGTCGTCGACCAGGATGAACAGCCGGGGCCCCTGCCACCAGTCGCACAACCGCATCCGCGACGGAGCGATGTCCTCCCCGGGCACCCGCTGCTTGACCGCCCGCGCCGCCCCGTCCACCAGATCCCTCAGCATGTCCAGGGACACGGCGTGCCCGAGCCGGTACGCCTCGGGCACGCTCTCCACCAGCTCCCGCCGGTAGTCCACCGTCATGATCCGCGCCTCGGCCGGCGTGTACCGCTCGGTGATGCCGCGTGCGACCAGCTTCAGCAGGTTGGTCTTGCCGCTCTCCGTGTCGCCCACGATGATCATGTGCGGGTTCTCGGTGAAGTCGTGCCACACCGGCGCCAGTTCGTTCTCGTCCAGACCGATGGCGATCCGCAGGCCGTTCTCGCCCTCCGCCTCGGGCAGCTCCTCGACCGGCAGCTTCGCCGGCAGCATCCGCACCCGGGGCGCGGCCGGCCCCGTCCAGTTCTCGGTGATCGCGGCGACCAGCCCCGCGACCCCGTCCGCGAGGTCGTCGGCGTCCTCGACCCCGTCGACGCGCGGCAGTGCCGACAGGTAGTGCAGCTTGTCCGGGGTCAGACCCCGTCCCGCGCTGCGCGGGATCGTGGCCGCCTTGCGGGAGTCGATCTGGGAGTCCATGGGATCACCCATCCGCAGCTCCAGCCGGGTCCCGGTCTGGTCGCGCACCGAGGACGACAGCTCCACCCAGCGGGCGGTGGTGACCATCAGGTGGACGCCGTAGTTGAGCCCGCGGGCGGCCAGCGCGTTGAACGTGGCGATGTGCCGGTCGAAGTCCTGGCGCACGGTGGCCCAGCCGTCGATGACCAGGAAGACGTCCCCGTGCGGCTCGTCGGGGAACTCGCCCGCCGCGCGCCGCTTGCGGTACGTCGCCATGGAGTCGATGCCGTGCTCCAGGAAGAACCGCTCCCGCCGGGCGAGCAGCGTGGTGACCTCCGCGATCGTACGGCCCACCCGCTCGGTGTCCACCCGCGCCGCGACCCCGCTCATATGGGGCAGCTCGTCCAGCGAGGCCAGCGTGCCGCCGCCGAAGTCCAGGCAGTAGAACTGGACTTCGCGCGGGGTGTGGGTGAGTGCGAGCGCGGTGATGAGGGTCCGCAGGAGCGTGCTCTTGCCGCTCTGCGGGCCCCCGGCGATGGCCACGTGGCCGCCGGCCGCCGACAGGTCCACGGTCAGCAGGTCGCGCAGCTGGTCGAAGGGCCGGTCCACGACGCCCACCGGCACGGTGAGCCGCCCCCGCAGCGGCCAGTCGGCCGTGGTCAGGCCGTAGCGCGGATCGGGTGCCAGCGGCGGCAGGATCTGGTCCAGGGTGGCCGGCCGGCCCAGCGGCGGCAGCCACACCTGGTGTGCGGGCGGCCCCGCCCCGCGCAGCCGGTCGAGCGCCACCGACAGCAGCGTCTCCCCGCCGCCGTCCCCCTCGCCCTCCGGTTCCGGCTCGTCGTGCTCGCCGGCCGGGTCCGGGTCCGCGGGCGCGCGCGGCACCACCCACTCCGCCGACCACGGCACCACCTGACGCGCCACCTGCGCCTGCACGACGGCCCGGCGCCGCTGGTACGGCCCCGAGACGTACGCGGCCCGGAACCGGGTCAGCGCGTCGACGCCGCTCTTGAGGAAACCGGCGCCCGGCTGCGCGGGCAGCTCGTAGGCGTCCGGCACACCCAGCACGCCCCGGCTCTCCATCGCGGAGAACGTCCGCAGACCGATCCGGTACGACAGATGGCTCTCCAGCTGGTGCATGCGGCCCTCGTCCAGCCGCTGCGAGGCGAGCAGCAGATGCACCCCGAGACTGCGCCCGAGCCGGCCGATCATCACGAACAGCTCCATGAAGTCGCGGTGCGAGGCCAGCAGTTCGCTGAACTCGTCGACCACCACGAACAGGCTGGGCAGCGGCTGCAGCGGCGTCCCGGACTGCCGCGCCTTCTCGTACTCCAGCGCGGAGGTGTAGTTCCCGGCGGCGCGCAGCAGCTCCTGCCGCCGGATCAGCTCCCCGTGCAGGGCGTCCTGCATCCTCGCCACCAGCGCCACCTCGTCCGCGAGGTTGGTGATGACCGCCGAGGTGTGCGGCAGTTCGTCGAGGCCGAGGAAGGTCGCGCCGCCCTTGAAGTCGACGAGGACGAAGTTCAGGGTCTCGGAGGAGTTGGTCAGCGCCAGTCCCAGCACCAGCGTGCGCAGCAGCTCGCTCTTGCCGGAGCCGGTGGCGCCGATCAGCATGCCGTGCGGTCCCGTACCGCCCTGCGCGGACTCCTTGATGTCCAGCTCCACGGGCCGGCCCTCACCGCTCACCGCGATCGGCACCCGCAGCCGGGCGCTGCCGGTCGCCTTCTCCCACAGTGTGGCCGGGTCGTGCCGGTGCAGATCGGGGATGTTCAGCAGCGAGGTCAGTTCGACGTCGTCGGCGAGCGGCTTGGAGTCGTCGCCGCCCACGCTCATCCGGTACGGCGCCAGCAGCCGGGCGAGCGCGAGCGCGCCCACCGTGCCCAGCCGGTCGGGCCGGCCGAGCACCGTCGACTGCTCCTTGCGGTCGCGGTCGGTGCGCACCAGCGCGACACCGCCCTCGTCCACCTCCAGGCGCAGCGTGGTCCGGCCGGGCTTCCACGCGAGCGCCCCGGTGAGGTCGAGCACCACCGCGTTGCGGAACCCGTGGCCGTCGAAGCGGTGCCCGGCCGGCACCGTGCAGCCGTCGATCACGACGACCGTGTACGGCTCCTCACGTCCCGGGACCGCGTCGGGGTCGGCGCCCGGCCGCTCCAGGAACTCGGCGCCGAGCAGGTTCTCCAGCTCGGTGAAGGCCGAGGCGATCAGACGGGCCGGTCCGGCCCCGTCCTCCTCGTGCCGGTGCAGGCTGTGCGGCAGCCACTTCGCCCACTCCCACTCCGCACGCCGCTCGTCCGAGACGCACAGCGCGATCCACAGGTCGTCGGGGGAGTGGAACACCGCCAACTGCGCGAGCAGGGCCCGGGCCTGGGCGCGTATCCGCTCCTCGTCCCCGCGGAACAGCACCTTCGACCAGGCCCGCAGGTAGATCGCGATGGGCTGGTCCCTGACGGTGGAGTAGGCCCGGGTGAAGCTGCGCAGCGCGTGCGCCGACAGCGGCTCCAGGTCCTCGACGGGCTTGGTCGACAACGGCGTCAGCTTCATCGCCAGCCGCTGGTCGCCCACGCCCATCCGCACCTCGGCGAAGTCCTCGTCCGACGACCGCCGCTCCCACAGCCGGGTGCTGCGCACCAGCGACGACAGGGCGTCGGGTTCAGGATGGCGCCAGGCGAGGGCGCGCTGCTGCTCGACGATGGACGCCCGCACCATGCGCCGGGTCTGCCGCAGGTACCGCAGGTAGTCGCGGCGCTCGCCCTTCATCCGCTGCTTGCGTTCGCCGTTGCGGCGCATGACCTGGCCGAGCATCATGCCCGCCGACGCGATCACCATCACACCGAGCGCGATGTAGATGAACCCGCCACTGCTCTGGCTCATCCCCGGCCGCATGAACATCAGCATCATGGAGACCGACATCAGCGCCATCGGCAGATACGTCCACACCGCGGAACTGTCCGGCACGACTTCCGGAAGCGTGGGCGGCTCCTGAAGACTCAGTTCCCCCGACGGCATTTCCGGCCCTTTACGGCGGGCCGGGCGGCGGAACAGGATCACGCTCAACGAACGTCCTCCTCAACGATTTCGGAAGGAATTCCGGGGAAACCCCGCGGGGACGTCGCGGGTTTTTCCGTAATGAGTCAGAGTCCCGCGCGACGGCGTCGGGAAAATGGCCGGGAGGTGCCGTGACGCCGAACTCCCGGAGTGGTGTTGCGAAAAGCCCGGCATACGGTCAAACTCGTCGGCGCATGCCCCGTCCGACTTTTCCGTCGCGTTCGGCGACCGGCCGGTGTGCCGCTGCCACCTTCCAGCCACCGCACATCGCGTGGTCCGCCAGAAAGTGTGAACCCCGAAGCCATGACTGAGAATCAGACGGCGAGCCTGTGCCGCGTCACCGTACGTGCTCCGGCCAGGACCGTCGACCTGGCCGTGCCCTCCGACGTCCCCGTCGCCGATCTGCTGCCCACAGTGATCGGCTACGGAGGCGACGACCTGGAGGAGTCCGGTCTGGAGCACGGAGGTTGGGTACTCCAGCGCCTCGGCGGTCCACCGCTCGACCCCGAGAGTACCTTGGACTCCCTCGGTCTGCGGGACGGAGAGGAGCTTTATCTGCGGCCGCGCACCGAGACGCTGCCCGAGGTGCACATCGACGACCTGGTCGACGGCATCGCCGACGGCATGGGCCGCAGACCGCACGGCTGGAGCCCGGAGGCAGGCCGGCGGCTGCTGCGCGGACTGGCCGCGGCCACCCTCACACTGGGCATCGTGCTGTTGGCCATGCCGGGCACGGCGGGCTGGATACGGGCCGTCGCCGCCTCGGCCGTCGGACTGCTGCTGATCGCCGGGGCGGGCTCCGCCTCCCGCGCCGTCGGGGACGCCGGGGCCGGCTCGGTGCTCGGTCTCATGGCGGCCCCCTACTTCGCCCTGGCGGGCTGGCTGCTGCCCGGCGGCGACCTGGGCGGCGCCGACGGCGAAGCCGTCCTCGGCGCACGGTTGCTGGCGGCGTCCGCGGCCGGCGGCGCGGGCGCGGTGCTCGCCCTGGCGGCGGTCGGGGTGTACCCGGCGCTGTTCATCGGCGCGGCCTGCATCGCGGCGGCGGGTGCGCTCGGCGCCGCGCTGATCACCCTGGACCTGGCGCCGGAGCAGGCGGCCGGTGTGGTGGCCGTCGTGGTGGTGCTCTTCGGCGGGTTCGTCCCGTCCCTGTCGTTCCGGCTGGCCGGCATGCGGATGCCGCCCCTGCCGACCAACGTCCAGCAACTGCAGCAGGGCATCGACCCGTACTCCTCCTCGGACGTCGATGCGCGCTCCGCGCTGGCGGACGGCTGGATGACCGCCCTCTACGGCGCCATCGGCCTGGTGTGCCTGCCCTGCCTGGTGGCGCTCATGGCCTCACCCGGCCTCGCCGAGATCCTCACCGTCGTGGCGTTCTCCCTCCTCCTGCTGCTGCACAGCAGGGGGCTGGGCAACGTCTGGCAACGAATGGCGCTGACCTGCGCCGGGGCCTGGGGCGTGGTCCTGCTGCTGTTCGTCTCCGCGCGCTCCCTCGACCCGGCGGACCGGCTGACCCTGACGGCCGGGCTGATGGGGCTGGCCGCCGCGATCGTCATCGCCTCGTGGACGGTGCCCGGACGGCGGCTCGTCCCGTACTGGGGGCGCGCCGCCGAGCTGCTGCACTCGCTCGCCGCCCTCAGCATCCTGCCGCTGACGCTCTGGTCGATGGGCGTCTACGGCTGGCTCCGCGGCATCAACGGCTGACCCGGGAGAACGGCGACATGCACAGCAAACGAGACCAGGTACAGGCGCATCTCTTCATCATGGGGCGGCTGGCCTCGGCCATGCTGCGCGCCGATCCGGACTCCCCGGAGAGCCCGCTGGGCCGGACCAACCGCGGCGCCGCGATCGGCGTGATCATCGCTGTGCTGGTGTGCGCCGGCGCCTTCGTCTTCGGTCTCATCCGGCCCGGCGGCAACGACTCGTGGCGCTCGGGGGAGAACCTGATCGTCGACAAGCAGACCGGCGCCCGCTACCTGTACCTGGACGGGCGGCTGCGCCCGGTGCGCAACTACGCCTCCGCCCGGCTGGTCACCGGAGGCGAGGTCGGCGTCACGACGGTGGGCACGTCCTCGCTGGCCGGCACCCCGCACGGTACGCCCGTCGGCATCCCCGACGCGCCCGAGGCGCTGCCGGGCGCGGGCGACCTGGACGGCAGCCCCTGGCTGGTGTGCTCGGACGTCCTGCCGCGGACGACGGGCGTCGTCACGGCGACCACGACGCTCGCCCTCGGCGCCGACGCCCCGCAGGACGTGCCCGGCGGCAGGCGGCTGGGCGAGGACGAGGGCATGCTGGTCACCGGCCCCGACGACGCCACGTACCTGCTGTGGCAGGGCAGCCGGCTGCGGCTGGACGAGCGGGCGAAGGCGGCCCAGGCCCTCGGGTACGGCGACGTCACCCCGCGTCCCGTCTCCGCGGCGTTCCTCGACGCCTTCCCGCTGGGACCCGACCTGGCCCCCGCCGAGGTGCCCGGCCGGGGCGACAAGGGGCCCGAGCTGGCCGGCCGGAGCACCAGGATCGGGCAGCTCTTCAAGGTCGACGTACCCGGCTCCGCCGCCCGCTACCACCTGCTCACGCGAGAGGGCCTCGTCCCCCTCACCGACACCGGCGCCACCCTCCTGCTGGGCGACCCGCGCACGCGGGGGGAGGCGTACGGCGGGGACGCCGCGACCGTGGCGACGCTCGGCGCGGACACCCTGGCCGGGCACCTCGCCCCCGACGCGCGGAGCACGGAGTCGGCGAGGCTGCCCGCGACGCCGCCGAAGGCGTTCACCGTCGCCACCGGCTCGGTGGCCTGCGCCGAGGTGGACTCCGCGGCCTCCGGCGTGCGGGTGGGCGCCTCGGTGCTGCCCCGAAGCGCCCTGCCCGAGGCCGCGCAGGCGCCGGCGCCCGAGGTAGAACCGGGCTGCCTGAAGGTCGACTCCATCGCCGTGCGGGCCGGAAAGGGCTCGCTGGTCAGGGCGTTGAGCGCGAGCGGCAGCGCGCTGGGCGACACCACGTACCTGGTGACGGACGAGGGCGTGAAGTACCGGCTGCTGTCCCAGGAGGCGGTGGCGGCGCTGGGCTACGAGGGCGTCGAGGCACGCACGATGCCGTCCCCGATGCTGGCCATGCTGCCCAGCGGCCCGGACCTGACCCCCGAGGCGGCGTCCGAGGGCGAGGCGCGGGTGACGCTGCGGTGTCCCGGGCGCTAGCGGGCGGGAGGGGGCGGCCGGGCCCCGCCGGCGACCGTCCGGAAGGGAAATTCTTGACGCCCGCCCGGCCACCTCGCGTTAAGCCGGGCACTCGGCGGTGTCCGGCGGACTGCGCCGATGCCCGATCTGTCCGGCCGGATTCACCGTGCCGCTCACTTGAGCGGCGTAAATTCCGGGATATTGCTCAACTGAGCTTCCCGGTAAGGGACTCCACGGTTCCGTCTGTAATTGCCAAACAAGTTGCGGCCTGCATAGCATCTGGCCACCCCATGACCCCGGCGCGTCATTCGTGACCGCAGGGAAGCCCTGTCTGCCCGCAGGGCGAAGTGAGGGCCGCAGCCCGGCGAGTTGTGCCGAAAGGGAGTTCTCTCATGGCCATGCAGCAGTCCGAAGAACGCGCGACCCGCAACGGGATCCTGGCGCTGGAACAGGCCTTCTCCGGTGTTCAGCGCTGCCAGCAGGACGTGCAGACCACGTCACACACGCTCGCCTCGAATTACGGGGGCGCGGACGGCGGAAAGTACAAGAAGCTGCTGGAGCAGTGGGACGAGCACGTCGACACCATCCTGGTCAACCTGGACCGGATGGTCGACGAGCTCAACGGCACCCTCCGGGAGCACGGGCTGGTGCAGGGATCCAGCAACGACGCGATCGACGCGGAGTACTCGCGCTCCACGCAGGTGTTCGACGAGCTCAACGGCACCAGCACGTCGTCGAACTGATCCTCGGCGCACCCGCCAGGAACCGCCCCTTCCCCCACTCGTCATTCTCCCGGTGAATCGAGGAATCCGATGGACTTCTCCGACGGCTACATCTACGTCGACTACAACCATGCCGAAGGCGCGGCGGACGACATGATCAGCCAGTCCAAGGCGATCATGAGCATCCTGGCCAACCTGGAGATGGAACTGGCCGAACTCCGCAACAGCTGGATCGGTGACGACCGGGACGTCTACAGCGAGGTCCAGGCGAAGTGGGACAACGCTGTCGAGAACATCAAGACCCTGCTCGCCAACCACTCCGGCCTGCTCACCGAGATCTCCAACAACTACCGGTACACGGAGCAGAACCTGTCGCAGCGGTGGGGCGACATCAGGATCGGCAGCCGCTGACGCCGGCCGGTGACGGAAGGGTGATCGCGTGGCCGTCACGGTCCTCGACAGCACGTTCCTGAAGAACTTCATCAACAACCAGATCGACGACTTCCGGACGTCCCTGGAGAACATCCTCAAGGACAGCCCGACCGCCGGCCCGGCCATCTCGTTCATCGCGGACAGCATCTCGACCACGACGATCCTGTCCTCGAAACCGCTCGTCCTCGGCCCCATGGCCGACGAGAACAGCGTGGTCGGCGGGGGAGCCCTGAACAAGGTCATCCGGCAGGGCGCGGGCGAGGTCGAACGCATCCTGGAGGACCAGACGGTCCTCTTCGAGGACCTCGAACAGGCGCTGTGGGACACGATCGACGAGTTGGCCAAGGCTCAGGGCAAGAACCTCGAGAACATCACCGCGGACGAGTTCATGGACATCTTCGAGGATGTCGACAGTGATCTCGACAATCCGGGTGGCACCGAAGAGGAAGAGTAACGGAGTTCGGCAGTGGCCAGCCCCCAGGACAACAACGACGACTACTGGAAGAAAGCAGTCGACCTGCTCACCGGCTACGTCCTGCCGGAGCGGAAGACGTTGTTCGACACCCTCAAGGGCAACGACGACATCCCGATGATCCACGTCCGGGTGGAGGACGAGGGCGGTCCGGGCTATTCGTCGGGTTTTCTGTCCTCGGGGGGTTGGGGCACGCACAACACCAACTACACCATCCCGTACTACCAGCCGGCCGGTAACGGCACGGACGTCGCCGAAGGCAGCTACCTCTACCGGTACCGCGTGTACATCACCTTTCTCGCCACACCCTCGGCCGCGCCCCCGAGCGGGGAGAACGTGATCGCGAAGTTCGAGAAGACGAGCAAGGTCCTGATGGACAAGGGCGGCTCGAACAGCGAAGGCGAGAAGCTCGACTGGGACACCAGTGCCCTGGTCCAGTACATCTACGGTTCCAAGGCCGCCCTCGATCAGCTGACGATGTGGCCCTACTCCACCCACGGATTCGAGAACCGCGGCATCACGGTGGGCGACGGCACCTACGTCGACCTGCTCACCTTCACGAAGACGGCCCAGGCGTTCGACCGGGTCGTCAAGTTCTTCGAGGACAGCGCGGTCACCATCGGCAAGTGGGACACCGAGAACATCGGAGAGGGCAGCGACTCCTGGGACGGCACGTCGGCCGCCATCTTCAAGGAGCTCATCCACAAGCTGGCCCGGAACTACGAGGGGTACGCCGATCAGCTCGACGGCAAGGGCACCGGGGGCTCCGCGGTCACCATCGACACGGTGACGGTGACGTCCGAGCCGGCCCGGGCGCTGGCCGCGGCCCAGAGCGTCGTCCTCGAGCAGGCGCAGAATCTGCGCGACGCCTGGGTGGCGTGGAGGGCCGAGAGCAATCCGCAGCGCTGGCTCTACGACATGCTGCAGGACGCCCGGTTCAACCTCATCGACAACCAGTTCGACAAGACGGATTTCGAAACGGTGTCCAGTGGTTCCGGGCCGTACACCACCTGGAACAACTACGTGGTGTCGACCGCCAACTTCCGGAACGAGATCGTCATCGGGGAGAAGTCGTACGGCAAGCCGAGTGACATGACCACGTGGAAGGCGATCGCCGACGAGGCGGTGCGCCGGTGGGAACAGTCCGTGCAGGACTGGCTCAGCACGAAGGGCGCCGAGGCCATCGTGGCCATCAACAAGGCGTTCAAGGAAGCCGAGAAGGCGTTCGACACCAGCATCACCGACAGGGACGACCGCCCCCTCTCCGAGATCTCCGCCAAGGAGGAGGCCGACGCCGAGAAGAAGAAGGCGGAGGCCGAAGCGGCGGCGGCCAAGGCGGCGGCCGAGAAGGAGAAGGCCGAGGCCAAGGCGGCGGCGGAGAAGGAGAAGGCGGAGGCCAAGGCCGAGCGGGACCGTGAGAAGGCGGCGGCCGAGAAGGAGAAGGCCGAGGCCAAGGCGGCGGCGGAGAAGGAGAAGGCGGAGGCCAAGGCCGAGCAGGAGGCCGAGAAGGCGGAGGCCAAGGCCGAGCAGGAGGCGGCGAAGGCGGCGGCGGAGAAGGAGAAGGCGGAGGCGAAGGCCGCGCAGGAGGCCGAGAAGGCGGAGGCCAAGGCCGAGCAGGAGGCGGCGAAGGCGGCGGCGGAGAAGGAGAAGGCGGAGGCCAAGGCCGAGCAGGAAGCGGCCAAGGAAGAGGCGGCCAAGGAGAAGGCCGAAGCCAAGCAGGCGGCCGCCGAGCAGCAGGCGTTCGCCCTCGCGCAGAACCAGAAGGCGCAGGACGAGGCGAAGAAGGAGCGGGAACGAGCCGCGGCCCAGGCTGAAGTCGACCGCGCCGAGGCCAAGGCCGAGCAGGAAGCGGCCAAGGAAGAGGCGGCCAAGGAGAAGGCCGAGGCGAAGGCGGCGCAGGAGGCCGAGAAGGCGGAGGCCAAGGCCGCGCAGGAGGCGGCGAGGGCGGAGGCGGCCAAGGAGAAGGCCGAGGCGAAGGCCGAGCAGGAGGCCGAGAAGGCGGAGGCCAAGGCCGAGCAGGAAGCGGCGAAGGCGGAGGCGGCCAAGGAGAAGGCCGAGGCGAAGGCCGAGCAGGAAGCCGCCAGGACGGAGGCCAAGGCCGAGCAGGAAGCGGCGAAGGCGGAGGCGGCCAAGGAGAAGGCCGAGGCGAAGGCCGAGCAGGAAGCCGCCAGGACGGAGGCCAAGGCCGAGCAGGAAGCGGCCAAGGAAGAGGCGGCCAAGGAGAAGGCGGAGGCGAAGGCCGCGCAGGAGGCCGAGAAGGCGGAGGCCAAGGCCGAGCAGGAAGCGGCCAAGGAAGAGGCGGCCAAGGAGAAGGCGGAGGCGAAGGCCGCGCAGGAGGCCGCCAGGACGGAGGCCGAGCGCGAGCAGGAGGCGGCGAAGGCGGAGGCGGAGAAGGAGAAGGCGGAGGCGAAGGCCGCGCAGGAGGCCGCCAGGACGGAGGCCGAGCGCGAGCAGGAAGCCGCGAGGACGGAGGCCGCCGCCGAACGGGAAGCCGCCAAGCAGGACCAGGACGACGCACGGGCCAGGGCGGAGGCCCAGCAGGAGGAGGCCCGCCGCGAGGCCCTGCAGGAGAAGCAGCAGGCCCGGCTGGACGCCGAGAACGCCAAGGCCGAGGCGCAGGCCGACTACGAGCAGCAGAAGGCCGAGGCCCGCGCCGAGCGCGACGCAGCCCTCCAGGAGGCCGACCGGCAGGAGGCGGCGGCGCGACAGGAGTACGAGCAGGAGAAGGCCGAGGCCCAGGAACAGCGGGACCAGGCGCGCCAGGACGCCGAACAGGAACGCGCCGAGGCCCGCCGGGAGTACGAGCGGGAGATCGCCGCCGGCACCGACGAGAAAGAGGCCCGCGAGGAGTACGACCGGCGGATCGCTGAGATCGACGCCGCCGAGCGGGAGGCCCTCGAACGGGCGGACGCCGCCGAGGCCGAGGCCAGGAGCGAGTACGACCGCGCGAAGGCCGACGCCCAGGCGGACCGCGAGGAGGCGCGTACCGAGGCCGAGCAGGCGCGCAAGGACGCCAAGTCCGATTACGACCAGCGCATGCGCGACGTCCAGGCCGAGTACGACCGGATCAACGCCGGTGAGAAGAACATCGACGAGCTGATCCGGCAGCGCATCGCCGACCTCCCCCAGCCCCCCGATCTCTCCGCCTACAACGGGGGCGGCCCCACGGCCTCCGCCGGCTCCGCGTACTCCTCCGCGTTCAACGACAACCTCTACAACCAGGACGACCTCGCCTCGGCGCTCGGGCGTCCGCAGGGCAGCGACGCCCTGGCGGGCTCCGCCGACGGCACCGGCACGGGATCGGGATCGCCGGGGATGTACCCGCCGATGATGCGCGGCGCGGGCGGCGAGGCCGGCGGCGGCAGCGGTGAGCGCACCAGGGCCGTCATCGAGCCCGGGGTCGGCCGCTCCGGCCGGACGGCCGCCGCGCAGACCGTCGAGGACGAGGAGCACCGCGTCGTCCCCAGGACCACGCAGACCAGCAGCAGCTCGCCCTTCATGCCGCCGATGGGGCCCATGGGCGGGGCGGGGGACAAGCCGCAGACGGAGAGCGGGGACAGGGAACGGACCACGTGGCTGGCCGAGGACGAGGACGTCTGGGGCACCGACGAGGGCGGCGCGCCGCAGGCCCTGGGGCGTTGAGGGAAAGGGGAGCGGGATGAGTCAGCCGATGGAGGACCGGGTGGCCCAGGCGATGGCCCACCTCAAGGCGGCGGAGGAGGCCGCGGCCTCGGCACGGGCCGAGCTGGACGCGGCGTCGGTCACCGCGCGTTCGGCGGACCGGTCGGTGCGGGTCTCCGTCGGAGCGAAGGGGGAGCTGACCAGCCTGGAGTTCCTCGACGGCAAGTACCGGACCATGGCCGCCGCACAGCTCTCCGCGGCGGTGCTGGAGGCCGCGAACACGGCGCGGGCAGAGATGGCCCGCCGGGTCGTCGACGTGCTCGACCCGCTCACCAGGATGACCGCGCGTGGTGCCGCCCCGGAGCGGATGGGCGTCGACTGGGGTTCGGTCTTCGGCTCGCTGCTCAGCGAGACCGCCGTGACGAAGGGACCCACGGCGATGAGCAGGCTCCGCGACGAGATCGTCGAGGACGACGAGGAACCCACGGCCCCACCCGGGGCGGCCCGCGCCGCGGGCGACGGACGACGGGGACGACAGGAAGGCGCGTGACCATGGCCGGCAACTACTCCGCCGACATCCAGGCGATCCTGCAGGGTTCCCGGCACCTCGCCGACGCCGTGCGCTACGGCGACGAGATGCTGCCCCGGTTCGAGACCGGCTGCGCGGAATACGCGGGCTGGTGGGGCGAGGAGGGCGGCGACGACGACTTCGCCAACGCGGTCGGCGAGCAGGTCCGGCGCGAACAGCAGCAGGTGAGGGACACGGTCCTGTCCATCACCAGCGGGTTCACGGCGCTGGTCGACGCGGTCGCCGCGGAGGCCGACCACGTGCAGCGGCCGCAGGTCCAGGCAGTGGAGGACATCGAGGCGCACGGCTCGGAGAGCGAGAACAGGCGCTGAATGGCCATCATGTTCCCGCCCGGTCTGCGGGAGTTCATCGAGGTCTGGGTGGGGGCGAACGTCGCCACCGGCAACGAGGACCGGGGCTTCGACAGCCGTAACCCCTACACACGGCTGGCCGACGACATCCGGGACCTCTCCGACGCGATGAAGGGAGCGATCTCCACCGCCGGGAACTCGCTCCCCCCGCAGATCGCCAAAGAGTTCGTCGCCGCGATGAAGCTCTTCGTCGACGACAACGGCCAGAACCACCTGCAGAAGTTCTCCGACGAGCTCCGGGACCTGGGCGCCCAGCAGGTGAACCGTTCCATCAAGCTGTCCGAGGCGAAGTACCAGATCCTCATCGAGTTCATCCTGATGAACATCGAGCTGGCCCTGATCGCCGCGCTGGCGGTCTTCACCGGCGGTACGTCGCTCACCGAGATCGTCATCCAGAAGGCGCGCACCGCGCTCACCATCCTGCTGATCCTCCAGCGGCTGGGGCGCGCCATCCCCACGCCGCTCTCGGTGCTGCTGGAGGCGATCCAGGAGGCGTTCGTCGCGTTCGCCTCGCAGTTGATCTCCATGACCGCGCCGGACGACCCGGAGCGCCGGCGCATCAAGTTCGACTGGAAGGACATCGGCCAGTCGGCGGTCGCCGGCGCGTTCGCGGGACTCTTCGGAGGCATCTTCGGCGAGGTCGGCGGAAAGTTCATCAACAAGTACTTCAAGAACAACAACTTCTGGAAGGAGGCCTCCGAGCTCCCGTTCAGTTTCATCAACGAGGGACAGGCGGAGACCTTCGCCGAGGCCTTCACCGGCCTGATCTTCCTGGGCACGTTCACCCTCAACCCCGGCACGTTCCTGAGCGCCGGCCTCAGCGGCCTGGTCTTCGAAGCGGCGTCGACCGGGGCGGAGTTCGGCGGGAAGTTCGTCTACAAGAATTACTTCCAGAACACCGACTTCGGCTCCGACGGCGTCAACGACCTGCTGGGCGGCGGCAGTGGGAACGGCGGCACGAGCGCGAGCGGCGACCGGTACGAGTACGAGAACCGGTACGACGGCGCGTACGACGGCGGAAGCCCGTACCAGGACATCCACGACAACACGTACAGCGACGTCTACAACGTCCCGACCTCCTCCTCCACGTCGCCGTACCGGTCGGACAACGACGGCTCGGTCTCCCACGCCGACGACACCTCGTCGGTCTTCGGCGACACCAGCGACGTCTCGTCGGTCTTCAGTGATACCAGCGACGTCTCGTCCGTCTCGTCCGTCTCCTCCCTCCCGGACTACGGCACGGGTCGCGGCGCCGGCGACGCCTCGTCGGTCTTCGGCGACACCAGCGACGTCTCGTCGGTCTTCGGCGACACCAGCGACGTCTCGTCGGTCTTCAGTGATACCAGCGACGTCTCGTCCGTCTCGTCCGTCTCCTCCCTCCCGGACTACGGCACGGGTCGCGGCGCCGGCGACGACGTCAACGCCCACGGACTCCCGGGGGCGACGGGCGCGGGCAAGCCGTCGTACCACGCCCCTCCGTCGAACGCGTACGGCGACGCCTACCGGGACCCTCTGGTGGGCGACACCGATACCGACACCGACGCCGTCTTCTCCACCCTGAACCCGTCGGTGACCAGGACCCCGGGGACCGACTGGAACACCGACACGGACCACACCCCGCCGGTGGACAAGCCGGCCACCGGCGGCTCCACCGTTCCCGTACTGCCCTCGACCCAGACGGGCGGCGACAACTCCGTACCGGACGGGACCGAACGACAGCGGTCGACGGACGGCGACACGAGCCGGTTCACCTCCGACGAGCGACAGCAACAGGAGCAGAACCCGCAGGCGCCCCTCGCGCCCGCCCCGTCGAGCACCACGTCCCCGGGCGGTCACGCCTCACCGAACGCCACCCCGCAGTCGCGGCCCCAGACCACACCGTCCGGCGACCCGGCGGTCACCGCCGAGACGCCGAACCCGGACACGGCCGACCCGGACGACATCCGCGCTTCCGCGTCCGAGGAGTCCGGGCAGTCCCCCGCGCCCGAGGAGTCCGGGCAGTCCCGTCCGTCCTCCGCGGTGCCGAAGACCGAGACCCGGACCACGTCCGACGTCCCGGAGCCCTACCGGCCCGTGCGCACCGAGTCCGGGGAACTGCCGGCCGCCACCGGCCCCACGGCGGAGCCCACCCCGGTCGTCTCCCGCGAGGTGCCGGCCACCACCCAGCCCGTCACCGTCGACGAGACACCGCTCAGCTCCCGGGCACCGGCCGAGGTCCCGACCGGGGAGTCCTCCGAGCCCGGTTCCCCGGACTCGGTCGACATGATCATGGACTGGGAGAACGACCAGGACGCGTCCGAGCCGGACTTCGAGCCGGATCCCGCCACCGAGGCGCTGTACGACCGGCTGCTGACGGACGTGTTCGGCCCCGCGATCGCGACGAACCCCCTCCACCCCGCCCTCCGCGACGCCCTGACGCACCTCGACCAGCTCCGGCAGGCCGATCCCGCCCTGCGGAACGCCCCGCTCGACCTGGACAGCCTGACCCGCAAGGTACTGCTCCTGGACCCCGCCCATCCGGTGACCGACGCGCAGCGCAGTGAGCTGTTCCGGGTGGCGATGGACCCGGCGGTGGAGTCGGCGGGCAGCCTGGCCGCCCTGGCCGCCTTCCACCTGGAGCTCCGCGGCGTGCTGTCCCCCACCCAGGCGCTGACCGACGACAGCGGCGTCTGGGGCCGCAACTGGGCGAGCATCGGGTTCTCCGACCTCGACCTCACCGAGGTGGGGAAGGTGTTCCGGCAGCCCGACGGCACCCTGGCCCGCGGCGACGTACAGCCCGCGCCCTGGCACCGGCCCGGTGAGCCGAAGCCGTACGTCGTCATGGCGCAGGGCGACCACCAGCGGATCGTCGTGCGCGGCTACGACGGCGCCCCGCGTCTGGTGCCGATCGACGTGTTCGCCGAACTGCTGGCCCGCGACCCCGGGCTCGCGGCGCTGTCCCCGGGCACCCCCGTGGTGCTGCTGGTCCCCGACGCCGGCGCCCGCGGTCTGGACCTGCCGCGCCAGGCGGCGGACCGGATCGGCAGGGAGGTCTGGTCGGCCAACGGCACCGTGAAGGTCTCCCCGCAACAGGGCCCGTCGCAGCCGCACGTCGTCTCCCTGCTGGTCGGGGAGGGGCTGCTGCGCGCCGACTGGATCCGCAGCACCCCCGGCCAGGTGCTCGACCCGGCGGAGCGCGAGGACGCGCCGCAGTGGGAGCGCGAGATGCTGTCGCACAGCGTCGTCGGCGACGGGGGCGTGACCATCGGCAGAGGCGTGTTCGAGGACACCGAGGCCCCGCGCCGGATCGCGGTGCTGAAGCTCGCGACGGAGTCGTCGGAGCTGTGGCACTACAACCCGGTCACCAAGGAAGCGGTCAAGGACGACGAGCCGGTTCCGTTCGCCGGCAAGCCGGTGTACGTCTTCAGCGCCCACGCCCGGCCGGGCGCGATCCGGGTACCGACCACGACGGACCCGAGGCACCACACCCATCAGCGGGAGACCGGCGGGATGCTCAAGCGGCGCCCGAGCCTGGCCCGGCTCCCCGAGGACCACGCCGTGCTGATGGAGGCGTGTTCGAGCGCCGAGCCGCCGGGCGTGGTCCGCACCCGCAGGGGCATCGACGACACCTTCGTCCCTGACCCGCTGGCGGTCGTCAGCGAGAGCCAGCACGTCGCCAACGAGACCGGGCGCACGGCGTACGGCGGCACCCACATGGTCAGCTTCGCGACGCTGCCGGACGGGAAGTTCGTCCACCGCCTCTACACGGACTCGCGGGGCCGGCACGGGAAGTGGGTGGAGCACCGGCCCGAACCCGTCGGTGACCTGCTCGACGACCGCGCCCGCGCGGCCGGCCTGCACACCGACCCCGCGCAGCCCGTCACGGACGCCACCCGCGAACGGGCCCTGCGGCTGGTGCGCGCGCTGCGGCTGGCCTTCGGCGCGGCGATCGAGGACGACAGCCGGTACGGCGATCTCCTCGCCGGGATCGGCGCGCTGGAGTCCCTGCGGGCGGCCGACCCGGTGCTGCGCGATCTCGGCCCGTTCTCCATGGACCTGTTCGAACGCGCGGCCCACGCAGGCGGGCAGCGCGGTCCGGGCACCGACGTCTACCGGGACCTGCTCGACCGGGCCGCCGGCGCCGTACGCAGACAGCCGGGCGCCGTGCTCTCCGACTTCGTCACCCTGCCCCACGTCACCGCCGCCGCGCAGCGGCTGGGCGGTCTGACGGACCAGGAGCTGGACACCGAGGCCGCCCGCGTCCTGCGCCTGGACGGCGGCCCGGCGGTTGTCGGGGAGCCCGAGCGGGCCCGGTTGTTCTGGGCGACGGTGAAGGCCCTGGAGTGGGAGAGCCGGACCCCCGACCCGGACGCCCTCACCGGCAGGGTGCTGCACCTGGACCGGGCCGACCCGGCCCGGCGGCCCGAACTGCTCCACCTGGTCGCCCAGGCGGCGGCCGTCGGTGTCGACGTGGACAACCTGACCGAGCTGGGCGCGTTCCACCTGGAGACCCTGGGCGCCCTCGCGCCCCGGACCCAACTGTTCGACCTCAACGGCGTGCCGACCGGGCGACGCTGGTCCCCGGCCCCGCCGGGCGCGGCCACGACCGCACTCACCGACCGTGTCGTCGTCGCCGCCCCGCAACAGGGTGGCGGCTACCGGGCCGTGGGCCAGGAAAGCCCGCCGTGGAGCGCCCCCGGCAGAACGCCGGCCTACCTGGTGTGGGCGGGCGGCGGCCGGGACCACCTCCTCATGACCCTGCCCGGCGGCTTCCGAGCCCGGGTCCCCTACGACGAGGTCGCCGAGCTGCTGGCCCGCGACCCGGTGCTCAACACCCGCCCGGAGGACACCACGGACATCGTCCTGGCCGTCCCGAAGGCGGCCACGGCGTCCGCCGGACCGGCCGGCGGCACCCCGGACACCGATCCGCGGTCCGTCGTCGGCGCCGGGACCGGCCGTACCGTATGGGCCACGCAGGGCAGTGTGAGCCTGGCACCGGCCGGGCCGTCACGGCCGTACGTCCCCTCCCTCCTGCCCAGCGCACCGGGGCGCCCCGCGGCGGCCGACTGGGCGGCCCTCCGGCCCGGCGACCCCATCGCGCCCCGCACCGGCGACACCGGAGTGGACGACGTCACCTTCGCGGACCGTCACGGGAACGAGGCACCGTCCGAGCCGCCCGCCGCCCTCGCCGACCTTCTCGATCCCGGACCGGTCGGGGGCCTCGACACCCCGTTGCCGAGCCTGGACGGCCTGCTGGACGGCTTCGACGCCCTGCTGTCCGATCACCAGGACGACGGCGTGGACGGGGACCGGGCGGAGGAGCCGACCCCGGAGGAAGCCCGGCACCGGGAACTGCTGGCGGACGTCTACGGCCCCGACGTCATGTCGAGCCCTCTGTACCCGGACATCCGTGAAGGCCTCGCGCGCCTCGACCGGCTCCGCCGGACCGACCCTCTGCTGGACTCCGGCCCGCTCGACCTGGACGCCGTGGCCCGCCGGGTGCTGCTCCTGGACCCCGCCGACCCGGTGAGCAACGTGCAGCGCAGCCGACTGCTGGGGCTGGCCACGGCGCAGGCGGCGCAGGCGGCGGGCGGTCTGGCCGCCCTCGCCGCGCTCCACCTCCAGCGCCAGGGCGTGCTGTCGTCCACCCACGCCATGACCACCGGCCCCGACGGACGCCCCCGCGGCCGCGACTGGACCCGGGGCAAGGACGGGCTCGACGACCTGGACCTCACCCGTACGGGAAGGATCGGGCCCCGGGCCGGCGGCAGCCTGTCACGCGACGAGGTGGGGACTGCGCCCTGGCACCGGCCCGGCGGCCCGGACCCCTACGTCGTGCGGGCGGACGGCGACCGTGACCAGGTCGTCGTACGCGGCCACGACGGCGCCCCGCGTGAGGTGCCCCTCGAGGTGTTCGCCGAACTGCTCGCCCTCGATGCAGAGTTGAGCGGACTCCCGGCGGACGTGCCGGTGCTGCTGCTCGTCTCCGACGCCGGCGGAGGGGGTCTGGAACTGCCGCGACGGGCGGCGGACCGGATCGGCAGGGACGTCTGGGCGGCCAACGGGGTCGTGGACGTCGCCGAAGGTCCGGACGGCAACGCCTCCCACCCGTACGTCGTGCCCCTGCGGAGCGGCCGGGGCAGCGACCGCACCGACTGGATCCGCAGCTCCCCCGGCCTGCTGCCCGACCCCGCGGAGTCCGCCCGCGCCCCCTTCTGGGAACAGGACCTGCAGTCCCACACCATCGTCACCGACCGGGGGCCGATCGGCAGGGCCGTGTTCCAGGACGGTGAGCGCGCGCAACTGCTGCGGGGGTTCCGGCACGCGGCGACGGCGACCGAGCTCTACCACTTCAACCGGCAGGACGGGACCTGGACCAGGGACGACGAACCCGTCCCGTTCGCCGGCAAGCCGGTGTACGTCTTCGCCGCGCACGGGTATCCCGGCGAGACGGCGCTGCCGACCCGGTCGAACCCCCGCCACCGGAAACGGGAGCGGGCGACGGGCGGCATGCTCAGGCGCCGTCCGAGCGTGGCGCGGCTCCCCAAGGACCACGCCATCGTCATGCAGGAGTGCTTCGCCGCGACACCGCCGAGCCTCACCCGCAGGCGCAAGCTGGTCACGGACACGTTCGTCCCCGACTCGCTGGCCGACGTCGGCGAGAGCCAGCACGTGGCCAACGAGACCGGCCGGACCGTTCACGGGCCCACCCAGGAGGTCGGCTTCAGATTCGGGGAGAACGGCCGGGTCTCCCACTACATCCTCACGGATTCGCGGGGCCGGCGCGGCCGGTGGGTGGAGCACCGGCCGGAACCCGGCGACGCCGCGCTCGACGACCGCGCCCGCGCGGCGGGCCTGCACCCCGACCCGGTGGGACCGGCTTCGGAGGAGGTCCGTGAGCGGACGATGCGGCTGGTGCGCGCGTTGCGGCAGACGTTCGGGGTGGCGATCGAGGACGACAGCCGCTACGGCGAACTCCTCGCGGGCATCGGCGCTCTGGAGTCCCTGCGCGCCGCCGACCCGGTGCTGCGCGACGTCATTCCGTTCAGCCTGGACCTGTTCGAGCGCGCGGCCCGCGAGATCCGGGCGACGGAGCACGGCGACCCGGACGGCGAGTTGGGGCCCGACGCCTACCGGGACCTGCTGGCCAGGGCCGCCGACGCCGTGCGTCGGGACCCCGGCGCCGTGCTCACCGACTTCGTGACCCTGCCGCACGTGACCACCGTGGCCGAAGGGCTGGACGGTCTCACGGACGAGGAGGTGAACGACGAGACCGCCCAGCTCCTGGGGCTGGACCCGGACCAGGTGGTCATCGGGGCGCCCGAGCGGGCCCGGTTCTTCTGGGCGACCGTGAAGACCCTGGAGTGGGAGAGCCGGACCCCCGACCCGGTCGCCCTCACCGGCAGGGTGCTGCACCTGGGCCGGCCCGACCCGTCCCGGCTGCCCGACCTCCTGGACCTGGTGGCGCGCGCGGCGGCCGTCGGCGTCGACGTGGACGACCCGGTCGCGCTGGGCGTGTTCCACCTGGAGACCCTGGGCGCCCTCGCGCCGGACACCCTGCTGCTCGACGACTCGGGCGCCCCGGCGGGGCGGAGCTGGACGCCGGGTCCACCGGGTGCGGCGGTGGACGTCGACGCCGCCCTCGTCATGGCGGAGACACCGGACGGTGGTCACCGCCCGCTGCGCCGGGCGAGGATGCCGTGGACCACCGGCACCACCGGCACCACCGGGCCCGCCCCGTTCCTGGTGCGGGGCGAGGCCGGGCCGGACCACCTCACCATGGAGCTGCCCGGCGGATTCCGCGCCGCGGTCCCCTACGAGGAGATCGCCGAACTGCTCGCGGTGGACCCGGCGCTGAACGACTTCCCGCGCACGGCCGACATCGTCCTCGCCTCCATGACCCCGGCCCCGACGGTCCCGCAGGCCACCGACCGGCGGGCCCTCGTCGGCGCCGGGACCGGCCGCGGGGTGTGGACCTCACCGGGGGCCGTGGGTCTGATCGCCCAGAACGACCCGTCGAAGCCGCACGTCCTCTCCCTGCTCCCCATGGCGGACGGCCGGCGCCAGCAGGCCGCCGACTGGTCGGCCGTCCGGCAGGCCCCCGCGTCCCCGGCGGACACCCGCCTGTCACCCACCACGGCCACGGCCGGGGGCGAAACCGGCACACCTCCCGGCCCGCCTCCGCCCCCGGAGCCGGATCCGCCGTCTCCGGACGCCCCGCGCCTCGACCCCGTCATGGAGCCCCCGCCGGTACGCCGCACCCCGGCCCGGTTCGAGGACGGCAGGCGGATGCCCGCGTACGTCGACGACCTCCGGTCGCTGCTGCCGTCCGACCTGTCCCCCGCGGAGCTCGAACAACTCCTCGCCAACCCGAGCACCTTCGGCCAGAGCACGGTCGTCCTGCGGGGCTACGAACAGGCCCTGGACGCCATCGACCGCGAACTGGGGGCCCGGCCGCAGGCCCGGCCCAAGGACGGCGCACGGCTGCTGGACGACGTCCGGCAGACGCTCCGGGACAAGCCGAAGACGCTGGCGGACGGCAAGGGGCGCCCCTTCCCGTACGTCAACGCGGACGGAAAGAAGCGCGTCCTGTGGGTCGGAGCGCGTCACTACGGCAACTGGACCCCGTTCGACGACGGCGTCGGCGACTCGACGAAGATCGACAGCATGCACCGGGCGGCCGCGGCCTTCGGGCTGACCAAGAACATGCAGGCCAACTCCCAGTACGGTCTCGGCGGACCGATCGGCCCGGCGGGCAGCGCGGCGTTCGGCGGCTTCGGCCGGCTCGCCGTGCGGTTCGGCTTCATCAACAAGGTCGGATACACCCTGACCGACCAGCGCATGAACCAGATGGAGACCCGGACGCTGGACAAGTCACGGGCGTACCTGGACGACATCCACTACGAGATACGCATCACGGACGCCGCCGGGCGGGACATCACGGGCACCGACGCCAATACGGACAAGCCCAGGACCAGGACCGGCACCGGCACCAGGACCGGACCGGTCCCGCCCGCCCGGTTCGCCTTCGGCATCCGCAACGGCCTGCGCGTGCGCCTGCCCGACAGCGTGACCAGGATTCCGAAGCCGGGCCGCATCCCCCGGTCGATGACCCTGGACCGCGACTCCCAGTACCGCTTCGTCCGTATCGAGGGCTTCGGCCCGGTCGCCGCGATCCGGGACTGGGCGGCCGCCCGGATCGGAGCCCTGCCCGGCAGCTCGGCCTACATCGAGCTGGACAGCTTCTTCTCCGGCGACAGCTTCCAGCGGCACGGCGGCACGATGGCGCGCGGCCGCGTCACCACCCCGCAGCTGTTCGCCGACGACAGGAAGAAGTCACCGCTGGGCGCCTTCGTGGTGGAGGAACTGATCCCGCAGGCGGCGGTGCTCGTCGGCGAGACCGACCAGGCCGAGATGCGGGACATCAACACCTCGACGGTCCGCAGCGAGCGGAGCCGGGCCCACGGCAGGAGTCTGCTGCTGCAGGCCGTGGCCGGACCCGCCTTCAACTTCCACGACCCCGGCACGGCCCCCTTCGACCTGCGGCTCCAGTGGGGACCGACCCTCCACGCCTCGTTCGCGAAGACCTGGTCGGTCGGGCTCGGCGGGGCCGGCACCCTGAAGTCGGCCGGACAGGTCAAGGGCCCCAGGACCGCCCTCTACCTGGTCGTGAAGTCGGTGCGGGTGCGGCGGTCCGGTGACAACGCACCGCCGACGCGCTTCCTCACCTGGAGCCTGGACCGGATGACCAGCTCCGAGGCACGGCGGCTGGCCGGATGGGACGACGGGACCACACTCGCCCTGCGCAACGGCGTCGCCCCGCCGTTCGTGCCCGCCTATCTGACCGTGGACCGGCCGCGCACCCTGGGCATGCACCGGGTGAAGGAGTTCGCCTTCGACGACGGCCGGCGCACCCGTGTCACACCGGACGCGGCGGACGGCATCGGCCGCACCCTGCTGGACGCGTTCGCCGACGGCGTGGTCGACGCCCTCTCCCACCTGCGTCAGGGCCTGGTGGTACCCCTCGACCAGCTGCTGCCGCCGAACCTGCCGAAGGGCTGGCGCGCCCGCTTGGGCGACCTGCTGGGGCGCGAGCCCGACCAGGTGCTCCAGGCGGCCCAGAGCCTGCCCATGCCGCCCCGCTGGACCGACCCCGTCAAGTACCGGATCGCGCTCCAGAACACCCTGCAGGTCCTCGGCGTGCTGTCCCAGCAGAACGTCACCGCGAACCTGGAGGCGCTGACCACGGTCGGCCTGCCGATCAGACTCACGGACCCCGGCACCGTCGGACAGACCTACTACACCGTCCGGGTGCACGGGACGCTGACCGGGCGGCGGTACGAGGGCAGGGACGACAGCGAGGGCATGCGCTTCAGCGCCCAGGGCGTCGACCGGGTCGACGGCCAGACGAGCGCGAAACGAGGCCTGGAGCTGGGCTTCGAGGGCACGTTCTCGGGCCGTGACAACAACGTCGACGACCTCGCGGGCCTGCCCCGCAACACGCTCGGGCTGACCCTGGGCGTACGCGGGGGCTGGCAGTGGGAGACGGAGACCGGCTTCGGTTCGACCGTCACCAACGAGCCGATGTCGGTGAGCAACCAGCCCACCCACCTGTACCGCTACGACCTGTCCCTCACCGCGGCCGCGACCGGCTACTGGCGGCCCCGCGGCCTGATCCGCGGTCTCGGCCTCGGGCTGCCGGGTCTGCTGGTCCTGGACGAGCCGGTCAACGTGCTCTTCGGCCGGACGCCGCTGGGCCATCTGCGGGGCGGCGGCCCGAGAACCGGGCAGGTGCTCATCGGCGTCCCCGTGCAGCACACCCCCGACGCGGACCCGCACGCGGACGGGGCGCTCAACCCCTACCTGTCCGAGGAGTCCGCCCCCACGCACATGACCACCGAGGTCGCCCTCGCCCTGGCCAAGGGCGACCTCGTGCTGCCCGCGGGCCCCGACGCGAGCCAGCCCGCCGGCCGGCTCGCCGACCGCGGGACGGAGCAGTTCAGGGACTTCCGGCAGCACCCGTTCGTCATCGTGAACATGGTGGTGTCACCCGCCCTCCTCGCGGAGGTGGACCGGGTCCTGGGGGCGGCGTCGGGCAACGCCTGGCAGCTGATGAAGGAGGGCGCCGCCACCCGGGACGCGATCGTCCGCTCCTTCACCCCCCAGTCCCTGGCGTCGGGCTTCGACCAGAGTTCGGGGCCGCTGGGCCTGGTGGGCAGCGGCCTGCTGGGCAAGGGGCCGTACGGCGAGCTGTGGGGGACCTTCCGGTACGCCACGGCGGTCGGGGACCTGCGGGCCCTCACCCCGTCGATGTCCATGGACACCGAGATGACGCTCGGCGGGACCCGGCAGGCGGCCGGCAAGGTCAGCAACAGCACCGGTTTCGTCTTCGGCGGCCAGCTGGTCTACTCCGTCGCCCAGAACCCGGGCCACGGCCTCATGGGCGCGTACGGCCTCGTCGCCAACCCCGTGTCGACGTCCCACACGCGCAGCCGCAGCGTCGTACGCACGGTCGTCGCGGACATGAACCGCAAGGGCTTCACCCACCAGGTGCTGGTGGCCGGCGACGTGCAGCACTGGTTCGCGCTGTTCACCAGCCGGCTGGGCGCGGGCCGGACCGGAACGGCCGCGGCGGCCAGGACCTACGTGCCGAGCCTCTTCGCCGGAGCGGCGGGGACCGCGCTGACCAGCCGGGGCGGACTGCTGGGGCACCTGCCGGAGAAGAGCGCCCACCGGATGGGGCTGATCGACGACGGGCTGGGCGACGTCCCCCGCTACACCGGTCAGGGCTGGACGCCGCAGCCCTGGATGCGCGGCACCGCCTTCGGCACGTACGCGGTGAACCCGCTGGACCCCACCGACGCACTCCTCGCGTTCGACAGGCGGATCGGGAGACTGGGGCTCGACGACGAGAGCCGGGAGCGGATCCGGCAGTTGGTGACGGCCCGCGCCACGCGGGCGCTGAAGGGGGAGATGACGACCACCGCCCCGTCGACGCTGGTCAAGGCCGGAGGCTGGGGCTGGGACAGCATCCGGATCGGCAGCCGGCGGGTGCGGGCGCGCGTCGAACTGATCCCCGGGACACCCGTGTTCGAGGGACTCGACCACAGCGCGGAGCTGGAGGAGAACCGGCGGGCCATCGAGACCGCCCAGGAGAACTCGGAGTTCTCCTCCGGGGCGGACGTGGGCCTGCTGACCAACCAGCTGGTGTACACCGGCAACGCGCAGGTCGCGGCCGCCGGTCCCACGTACACCGAGGGCGGATCGAACCGGAAGACGGTCTCGTCCAGTCACACGGTCACCACCGTCACGATCTACCGGGCGGCGTCCACCGAACCGCACGCGGAGGTCGTCACCCCGTACCGGATGCGGATCACCCTGGAGGCCGACGACACCCCGAACACCGGCGCGCCGGCCGGCACGGAGCCGGCGGAGGCGAAGTCCACGGCCCTCGACCGCTTCCGGGGCCGGCTGCGCATCACCGAGGAGGCCGACGTCGGCGAGCTGCGCGAGCACGTGCCGCTCAGCCTGATGGAGCCGGTGCGGTCGCGGGAGGACGAGGGGACCGGCCGGCTGCTGCCCGCGCCCGACCCGGCGGCCGACCCCGCCCTGGCCGGTCCGCCCCGGCCGATACCCCTTTCCAGGGCGGTGGCGGAACTGACGGTCCGGGACGGGGACGGTGTGGTAAGGCCGTTCGTCTTCCCCGAGAACGGCATGCACCCCCGCGGGATCATCGGTACCGAGAACATCCGCATGGCCGGCGAGCTCCTCCTCACGAAGGCGTACGACGTCGGCTTCCCCCTCCAGAGCCTGGAGGCCGGGGACGGTTCCGGCGCCACCGCCCTCACCGAACTCCTCCGCAGGACCAGGGAGACCGGGCTGACCCGCCTCGGCACCGGCTCGGCGCAGGCGCTGGAGGACGGCACCAGCTCCACGGCGGTCACGGCGTTCTTCCCCCGCACCACCGAACCGGGCGGCTACCAGGTGGCGGGGCTGACCGAGAAGTCCCTCATGGGCACCGACACCGGACAGCTGTCACTGCGCTCGGCGCCCGACTTCAGCCGCGCGCTGCTGCTGACGGTCGCCGACGGCAAGAAGCTGGAGGTGCTCAGACGGTACGGGGACAACGCCGGCACGTCGGCGTCGGTCGAGCACAGCCAGTCCTCGAGCCTCGGCGGCGCCTTCCTGTACGACTCCCCCCACAACGTGGGCCTCAACCAGATCGGAGCCTTCGGTCCCGGCCCCAACGACCTCGACGGCGACGGCATGCCGGTCGGGGACGACCACCTGACCTCGCGCAACCTCAAGCCCACGACGGGCCGGTCCTTCCTGTTCGCCGTCCCGGCCACCTGGGTCGGAGTCGGCGACGTGCACCGCAACATCGTGGACTCGAAGTTCGCGAACCGGGTCCGGGGCGGAACCTTCGCCAAGGCCAGATCGGGTCCGCAGGCGATGAGGTCCGAGGCGTACGTCGTCACCTGGGTCCGGGAGGACGTCGCCCGCGATCTGCGGATCATCACCGACACGAACTTCCCCGAACGCGTCTCGAAGGCGTGGGACGCGGTCGGGAAGGCGAGCAAGGCGTGGGTCGACGCCGACAAGGCCTACTGGAAGAAGCGGCGCTCCTCCGGCGGGCTGCGCGCGGACCTCGACGCCGCGCAGGCCGCCCTCGACAAGGCCGCTCGGGTCGCTCGTGCGGCCACCCGCCCGGTCGACCTGGCCCGGGCCGACGCCGACGCCGCGGACACCGCCCTGCGGCAGGCCGAGAGCGACGCGCGCCGCGACCACGACCTCGCGGACAGGTCCGTGGCCGCCGCGCAGGCCGAAGTCGACGCGTTCGCCGACAACGCGTACGGCGCCGCACCCGAGCACGACGGCTGGGCGGAGGTCCTGCGGGAGGAGGAGGACGCGGCTCTGGCCCGCCTGGCCGACGCGCGGGAGGCCGCCGGGGAACTGCGGAAGGCGGCCGACCTGCGGCTGGAGACCGCGCGCACCGAGAAGGCGGCGGCCGACGCGCGGCTCGACGCGGCCCTGCTGTCCGCGAGGGCGCCCGGCCGGGACCTCGACGACGCCACCGCCCGCCGGGACGCGGCACGCGACGCCTTCGAGACCCGGCGCGCCGAACTGGACGCGCTCAGGGACACGGCGGAGAAGGCCGTGGCGGAGTACCACCGGGTACGGTCCGGGGCGGACCAGCTCACCCGCTGGCACCGGCTCGCGGCCACCGCGGAGGGCCGCGAGGAGCTGGACGGTCTCGCCGAGCCGCCCGAGGTGACCTACCAGGCCCCGCCCAAGGCACCCGCGGCCAAGCCCCCGGCCCCGCCCCGCTACACCAGGAAGGTCGAGGGACCGGACACCGTCCTCACGTCCCCCACGAACGAGACGTACACGCTCCAGGACGTGCCGAGGGACGGCGACGCCTTCTTCCGCGCGCTCGCCCAGGGCCTCGAACGCGTCGCTCCGGGGCTGCTGGCCGCGCAGGGCATCGACCCCGCCGGCCCGCGGGCGATGTCCGAGATGCGCCGGAGGGTGGCCTCCTGGCTCACCGACCACGCCGACGAGGCCCTGCTGGCCGCCGTCGCCCCCGACCACACCGACGCCTTCAGCGCGGAGGAGATCGCCGCGGCGGGCCTGGACCTCGGAACGGACACCCCCGCACGCCGTGAGTTCGACGGCCTCGGCGGTCTGATCCCGCACATCGCCGATCTGCCCCCCGAGGTACGGGCCGAGCTGGCGGTCACCCAGCTCCTCCGACGAGGTGACGCCCCGTCGGAGGGCGGCTGGAACCACGGTGCGGCGGACCTGCTCCCGCTGCTCGCCGCCCGCTCCTTCGGCGTGCGCGTCACGGTGGTCGGGAGTGACGGCGGCTTCCAGGACTTCGTCCCCGAGGATCCGACGGACGACCTCCGGGGACTCGTCGAAACCTCCGCACACTCCGGCGCCCACGTGGTGCTCAGCCTCGACGACCGCCACTACCAACTGGCCCTGCCGACCAACCCTGTTCCGGAGCCGGCGCCAGAGCCGGAGCCGCCTGCTCCGGAGCTGGAGTCGGAGTCGAAGCCGCCTGTTCCGAAGCCTGTTCCGGAGCTGGAGCCGGACCTGAAGCCGCCTGCTCCGAAGCCGGAGTCGCCTGCTCCGAAGCCGGAGTCGGAGCTGAAGCCGGAGTCGGAGTCGAAGCCGTCTGTTCCGAAGCCGGAGCCGGAGTCGAAGCCGCCTGTTCCGAAGCCTGTTCCGGAGCTGGAGCCGGACCTGAAGCTGCCTGCTCCGAAGCCGGAGTCGGAGCTGAAGCCGGAGTCGGAGTCGAAGCCGTCTGTTCCGAAGCCGGAGCCGGAGCCGGAGCCGGACCTGAAGCCGAACCCGCCCCAAGGCGACGGCAAGAAGGGTGCCGCGCCGGAGAGCGACAGCGGCCGGGCGAGAGGGCGCCGGGTGCCGGTGCCCGGCACGGGGGAGTGCCTCCTGTACTCCTTCATGGCCGGCGACCCCGTGCACATCCGCGGCCGTCTGCCCGGCCTCGCCGCCACTGACCGCGCCGCGTACGACTGGCTGGGGGATCCCGACGCGGTCCGCGACGACCTGCGCCGTCAGGCCGCGACCGGCGCCACGACCGGGCCGTCGCGAACCGTGCTCCGGGCGATGCGGTCCCACGTGGAGGACCACGTGGCCCGCAGCGCGGGGCGGCTGCACCCGCAGATCGTCGGCCAGTTCCGGCAGACGGTCGCCGACGCGTTCGCCGCCCGCGTCCGGGGAACGGACCGGGCCGGGATGCTCTCCCTCCTCGACCACCACGGCGTCCGGCGCGTCACCGTTCCCGAGGCCCTCGACCCCGCCGATCTCCTCAGGCGGTACGTCGACGCCCGCACGGCGTCGCAGCCCGCCGATCCGGCCGTCTCCCCGCAGGACGTCCGGGCCGTCGTGGAGGCGGAGGCCGAGGATCTGGGCCCGCGCCGGATGTTCGAGTACCTCGAGCAGCACGGCCTGTTGCCGGCGCCCCGCGACCTCGACGACACTGCACTGGGCCGTCTGCTCCGCACCGCCTACACGCAGAGCGCCGCGCCGCTGGACGACACGGAGCTGCCCGTGCTCCTGGACGCCGTCGTCAACTGGGAGCGGCGCTGGGGGACGCCGGCGGGGGAGATCTTCCTGCCTCTCCTCGCGCACGCGTTCGACCTGCGGGTCGACGTGGTGCGGTCGCTCCCCTCGGGCCCCCGACGGGTCACCGGCGCCGGGCCCGACAACGCCACGCGGCAGACGGAGGTCTACTACAACGGCGTCAACCACTACGACGGCAGCGACGCCGAACCCCGCGACCGGTTCGGTGACCCGGTCCTCCCGAAGCGGATCAAGGACGAGGAACGCGACCAGGACGGCGACGTACGGCTCAACCCCCTGTGGGTGCCGTTGGACGAGGTCGATCCCGACCTGCTGATCACCGGCAACCGGGACGCGGTATGGCTGTACACGGTCACCGATGACGGGCGGGTGATCCTCGGCACGGAGGACCTGAGCGGGATCGTCACGCCGGAGCAGTTCGACGCGCTGCTGGCGGGGATGCGGGAGAAGGACCCCGATCTGACGGCGGAGGCGCTGCGCAGGACGCTGGACGGGCTGGGCCACACCGGCATCGCCGCCGGTTTCGCCGACGACGGCGGTAGGACGGCCGGCCGGACGCTGCCGGGCCGCAGCCGGGTGTCCGGCGAGTTCCGCTGGAGCGAGAAGCTGCGTTCCTGGGTGGTGAACGACAAGTCGGGCCGCTACATGAGCGAGACGGTCCGGCCCGGCCTGGAGGCCGCGCAGGCCGCCGACTGGCTGGCCAACGTGGCGGCCCTGTTCAGCGACCGGCTGGGCGTCGTCGTCCGCACCGACCAGGTGAAGACCGCCGCGACCGTCCCCGCACCGCCCCCGGCCCCGCCGAGGGAACCCGCGCAGCCCCCGCCGGCGTCCGCACCCCCGCCCCCGCCGGCGTCCGCACCCCCGCCCCCGCCGTCGGCGCCCACCGCCGCCCCGGCCGGCCGGAGCGTCCCGGCCCCCTCGGACACGCCGGGCACGCCGTCCGGTGACGACACCGGCAAGCTGGACGTCGCGCGCCGGGTCGGCGCCGTACTGCACGGCCTCGGCCATCCCGCGGTGCTGGCCGGAGCCGCCCGGGGCCGGGTGCAGTTCGGCCAGTCCCGGCCGCTGGGCGCCGTGGAGTTCCAGTTGCCCGCGGCCACCCTGCCCGCCGTCGACGGGATCCGCGCGGCGCTGGAGCGGGAGCTGCCCGGAGCGTCGGTGCGGGTCCTGCCCGGCACGGACGGCGGCCGGGTCCTCGGCCTGTCGGTGAACGGAGTCGACATCACGGTCACGGCGGTGGACCGGCCCGCCTCCGGCACGGTCACGGCCGACGGCTTCACCGTGCCGGCCCCCGCGGACTCCCTGGCCGACGCCGCCCTCGCTCTGGCCACCGGGACCGACCCGGAGCTGCGCGGACGCGACCTCCTCGACCTGCTGTGGGCGCTGCACCGCATCCCCGCCGACGGCCCCGGTACGGTCGCGCCTGCTCTCCTGCGCGAGGACGCCTACCGTTCCGCGCGGCCCGCCGGCGCCGCTCCCACCCTCGCCGTACGGCTCAGTGAACTGCTCGACTCCGCCGCCCTGGACCCCGACGCCCTCGCCCGCCACGAGGAGACCTGGCGCGCCCTCGGCGTCACCGACTCCGACCTGCCCGCGCTGGGCGCCGAGCTGACCGCACTGGCCGACGGGCTGCGGGTCCGCCCGGAGGTGGCCGCGGACCCGGTCCGGGCGCTCGTCGCCCGGCTGCCCGGCCTGTCCGCCGCCGACCGCGACGCGGCTCTGGCGTCGCTGCCGCCCGCGCACCGCGAGCGGCTGGCCTCCGACCCCGCGCTCGTGGACGCCCTGCGCGCCGGGATCACCCCGGCCGAGTTCGCCCCGGTCGCGGCGCGCCTCATGACGCAGGTGCCCGACGGAGTCGAACAGCCCGTATCCGCCGGTGACCGGGCCCGTGCCCAGATCGCCCGGATGCTGCAGGACCCGGACGTCGCGGCCCGGTTGCTCAAGGGCGGTTCGCGGGTCCTGGTGGTGCCCAGGGGCGAGGCCATGACCTCCCTGGACGCCTTCCGCTTCCTGCGGGGCGCCCTCACCGGCGACAGCCGACCCTGGGACGACGTCCGCGGTGTCGGCACGCGCACCGCGGCCGTCACCGAGGAGAACCTGCTCGGCGAGCGCACCACCGTCGGCACCGGCACGTCCGCGTATCCCGACGGTTACTCGACCACCCTGCACGAATTCGCCCACACCATCCACCTGCACGGTCTGGGCCCCGTCGACCGGCAGCGCATCACCAACACCTTCCGTACCACCACACGGGCCGGCGAGGCGGGCAACTGGCCCGACGGCCCCCTCTACGGCTACGACGCCGACGGCCGCCGCAGCGCCCCCAACTACAGCAGCCATGACGAGCGCGAGTTCTTCGCCCAGCTCAGCAACGTCTACCTCATGGCCAACGGCGGCAACGACCCCTACACCGGGCTGCCCCGCAACAACGCCGGCCCGGAGTGGGTGCGCACCCACCAGCCCGCCCTGTACCCCCTGCTGCGCCGGTTGTACGGCGAGGGCCCCAAGCCCCGGACCCGCCACCCGCGCAGCGTCGAACCCGCCCGTCCCCGCGGGGCGCGTCCGGCGGACGTCAACCCCGTCGAGGCCACCGACGTGGAGAACGAGGCGCTGGCCCGCGCCCGTGCGCTGTGGGACGTCGCCGAGGGCGCCCCGGGTGACGGCAGCGACTCCTACGTGGCCGTGCGCGCCCTGTGGGACGGCACCACCGGCGCGCACGCGCCGCAGCCGCACACCCCCGCGCCGTTGCCGTTGCCGTCCCCCACTTTGGTGCCGGAGACACGGTCCGCCGCCGCACCGCCGCCCACCGACAACGCGGTCCAGCAGCGTCTTCGGGAACTGTGGGCACTCGTCGACGCCACCTTCGGCTCCCAGCCGCTCTCACCGGAGCTGCGCAACGGGCTGTTCAACTCGCTGCGCGTGATCGAGTCGGTGCGCGCCCGGCACCCGCGCTTCGGCCGCGGCCCGCTGGATCTGGACGGCATCACCCGGACGCTGTTGCACCTGGCACCGGACGCGCCGGTGGACGCGGCCCGGCACTACGACGCCCTCACCCTCGTGAGCAGTGCCCATCGCCGGGGTCGCAGCGGCAGCCTGGACGCCGTCGCCGCCTACGGGCTGACCCGGCAGGGTTACCCGGAGCAGTCCGTGCTCAGCAGGGACGACGGCGCGCCGTACGGCAGGAACTGGACCGGACGTCCCGACATCCACCTGTACCTGGACGTGGTCGCCGACCCCCGGGGCGTCCACCCCGCGCCCTGGGGCCCCGCCGCTCACGCGGTGCTGGCCGAACGGAACGCCGAGGGCATGGTGCTGGCGGACGGGAAGCCGGTGTCGGACGAGGAGTTCGCCGAACTGGTGCTGCACGACCCGGGGCGGCGGCCGGACGCGCCCGTGGTGATCCTGATCGGGGAGGAGGACGGCCGCAACGAGGCCCTCGCACGGGTGATCGCCGACCGCACCGGCGCCCGCACCTGGTTCACCTACGGCGACCTGCGGCTCGAAAGGGCCCCGGACGGCCGCCGGGTGCCGGTCCTGGCCGCGCCTGCCTCCGGGAGCGATCCGGCGGGGACCTGGGTCCCCGCCGACCCGGGGCTGGTCCCGGACGACCCGGCGGCCACCGTCAGGGCCGCGAACGGCACCGTCTTCCCCGACGCCGACATCCACTCCTACCCGCTGGTCACGGTCGACGGGCAGACGCTGACCGGGCGGGCGTTCCTCAACGCGCACGACATGGCGATGCGGGAGGAGGCCCTGCGGGTGGTGTCCGCCGTCCAGCACTACACCAATGAGGTGGAAGGGCTGCCCGGTGTGTACCCCGCGCGGCAGGGCGGCCTGCTGCCCCTGCCGCGCGGCCTGGCCGACTCCTACGTCTTCGTCGGCCACGGCGACAGCGGACGCACGACCGTGCCCCGCCGCAGCACCCGCGCCAACCAGGCGGTCCACCCCCAGCAGCTGGGCCGGATGCTGGCGCGGCGCAGGAGCCTGCAGGCGCTGCCTCCCGAGCAGCCGGTGTGGCTGCTGATCTGCGAGATGTCCATGACGCGCGCCGACCAGGACCTGCTCGCCCATCCCCCCTCCGCCCAGTACGTCGCCAACGAGACCCGCCGCACCGCCTTCACCGTGGACCGGCAGATCTCGCCGAGCGAGGCCGAGGGCGTCCTGCCGCCGCGCCTGGTCCTGGACGACGCCCCCGACAACCCCGTGGGTCACATCGAGGAGTTCCCTCCCGAGCCCGGGACCGTCGCCCTCGACGCGCTCGCCGACCTGGGCGGACTGCCCGACCGGCTGCCGGACCGCGCCGACCGCGCCCGGCACTGGGTGCGGGCCCTGCGGCAGACCCACGGCGTCCACATCGACTCCGACCCGGCCCGCGAGGCGGAGTTCCACGAGCTGATCGAGGGCTTCGGCGCCCTCGAAGGGCTGCGGTTCCAGGCGGCCGGCAACACCGACCCCGGCCTGCTCACCTGGGGCGGGCTCCGGCACACCGTCGGCCAGTACGCCGCCCGGCAGGGCTGGGACCGGTCGCTGACCGCCGGCTCCCTGGCACACCTGCTGCACGCCGCACGTGCCGGCCTGCTGACTCCCTCCGACGCCGCAGGACCCACCGCCCCCGCCGCGCCGCCGGTCTCCCCCGACTCCCAGGCCCCGACGGACACGGTGCCGCGGCCGACCGGTCGGGGGGCGCTGTCGGACACCGTCCCCGACCTCGACCCCGACCTCGACTCCGATCTCGACGACGAGGCCGGGAGCGTGGCGGTGCCGGACGACGGCGGACCCGCCGGACCCGCACCGGCGCTTTCCCCGCCCCGGTCCCGGGTCGCCTTCGAGTACCGGCACCGGGACGTCACCGATCCGGACCAGCGCCGCCAACTCGCCGACCTGGCCCAGCAGATCGTGCTGTCCGGTCTGCGGGACCTCAGGGCCGGTCTCCGGCTCCCCACGATCACGGTCACCGGTTACAGCAACGGTCCGCGCTTCGCGCTGTCCGGTGCCGCCGTCGAGCACGCCGAGACGGTCGGCCGGCAACGGGCGGAGGCCGTGCGCGACCTCCTCCTCGACGAGATACGGCGTCAACTGGGGTTCAACGGACAGGCCGTGCGCGATGTCGCGGACGTGCGCGGCGGCACGGTCCGGGCCGAGGACTTCACGGTCACCACGGAGAGCGGCGGCCGGGACATCGGAGCCGTCGGCCCGATCGACGGCGCCACCGGGAGGGCGGCACGGCGACAGGCGGTCGTCACGGTCGACCGTTCCCCCCTGTCGGAGGCCGTCGCCCGGCTGGCGGAACTGAGCCCGGAGGACTTCGGCCCGGAGGACTACTCCACCGGTCCGGACCGGCTCGCCACCAACCTCCTGCACCTGGACGACAACCCCGGGGACGACCCCGACTCGGACGACGACTCGGACAGCGACTCGGACAGCGACTCGGACGGCGGATCCACGGACTCCGCCCGCGCACCGGTGCGCTTCGACGTCGACGCCCTGTCGCACCGCGTCCGCCGGCTGTACGAGCTGACGGCCGAGGCGATGGCGGCAGGCCGGGCGGCCAGCCGGACGTCGCTGACCGCCTACCATCTCGGCAAGCAGGGCCTGCTCTCCGACGCCACCCGCCTCACCGCACCGGACGGCACGCCGCTGGGCCGGAACTGGACGGGCCGGCCCGCCCGGGACCTGGACGTCTCCTCGTACGACGTGGTGGACGGCGGCAGCCGGGACGCCCGGCCGTCGCCGTGGGCACGTCGGCCGGACGCTCCTCTCCCCTACGTGATCGCGACGAAGGAAGGCGATCACACGAAGGTCGGGCTGGCCCTGCCGGACGGCAGCAGGCGATGGCGGCTGTCGCCGGAGGAGTTCACCGAACTGCTGGCGCAGGACGGGGAGATGACCTCCCGTGAGGACGCCGCCGATGTGGTGCTCGTCTCACCGAACGCGGGCGCCATGGGACTGGACCTGCCTCGCGGGGCCGCGGCCCGGACGCGCAGGACGCTGTGGTCGCACAGCGGCGAGGTCGCCCTGAAGCCGCACCCCGACACCGGCCGGCACCGCGTCGAGGTGACCGACGACCGGGTCTTCGGCAGCGAGCCGCTGGGCGAGTGGATCGGCAGTGGGCCGGACGACCTGGGGCCGGACGAGGGCCTGCCGGAACCCGGGGAGGCCGTCCTGCGCACGATCGACGGGAAGACCCTCCGGGACGCGGAGGTCAAGACCTACACCCTCACCGACGAGGGCCGGCCCGTCGGCCGCGCGGTGCTCAACGGCACCGACCTGTTCAAGCGCGAGCCATGGCTCCAGGATCTGATCCGGTCGACGGAGTGGTTCGTCTACGACCCGGTCACCGGTGAGCCGGTCGGCAGTCCCCGGCCGGTGCCGTGGAAGGGCCGCAGGCCCTACTTCTTCATGGTCCACGGTCTGCCGGGCCAGACCGTCATGGTCGAGCGGATGTTCCAGAACAACGTCCCGGTCCGGGGCACGGAAACCGGCGGCTACCTCCGACGGCGCCCCAGCGTGAGCCGACTGGACCGGGACACCCCCATCGTGCTCCTGTCCTGCTGGGCGAGCGGACCGGAGGGACACACCGCCGCCGCCCTGAAGCGGAGCAGCCCGTTCGTCCCCGACCCGCTCGCCGTCTCGTCGGCGGCCCAGGACGCCTCCAACACGACACGGCGCGACGTCTACGCCCCGAACCGGGAGCACCTGAGCTATCTCGCGAAGGGGAAGCTGTACGACCACGGCATCCCCACCACCCCGGCGAACGACCCGGTGGACATGGTGAAGCTGCGCCCCGAACCGACCCCGGACGAACTCGACGCCCTGGCCGTGCGGGCCGGCCTGGAGACGTCCCCGGACCTCACCCCGGCCATGGCCCGGGACACGGCACTGCGCCTGGTCCGCGCCCTGCGGGCCACGTTCGGCGTCGACGTGGAGGTCGACAAGGACGCCCCGCCCGGCACGTACCACCGGCTGCTGCGCGGGATCGGTGCCCTGGAGGTCATGCGCCGCGGGGACGGGAACCTGCGGGAGTACGGCGAGCTGACGCTCGACCTGCTCGACCGGGTCACCCGCGCGCATCACGGCCTGACGACCGCCCCCGGCACCCGTCCCGCGCCGCCGGACCCCGACGACGTACGGACGATGCTGGAGGCCGCTTCGTCGAGGCTGGCCGCCGACCCCGGGGCCGCGCTGCCCGACTTCGTCCCCCTGCCCTCCGTGGACCGGGCCCGCGAACTGATCGGCCGGCACGACCCGGACCAGTGGACCCGTCAGGTGCTGGGACTGCGTCCGTCGGCACACGTCACCGCGACCGACCGGCAGCACGCGCTGTGGGCCACGGTCCAGGCCGTGGAGAGCGTGGAGGACCATCCCGACCCCGACGCCCTGGCGACGAAGGCGCTCCACCTGGGCACCGGTGAGAACCCGGGGGACGAGACCCTGCGGACGGACCTGCTCGCCATGGCGGCCACGGCGGCGGCCCTCGGCCGCGACGTCCACGACCCCACCGCGCTCGCCGCGTACGACCTCGAACGCCACGGCGCGCTGGGCGACCGCACCCTCATCACCTCCGTGAACGGCACCGAGGCCGGCCGCAACTGGACGGGGAGGCCCGCCCCGAGCCGCATGTGGGCGGACCGCTACGTGATCTCGCCCGACGGCGGCCTGAACAACAGCCGCGGGGCCCTGGCGCCCTGGCACCGGAAGGGCGCCGGAAGGAGCGACCACCCCGGCGGATACGTACTGGACATGAGCGGCACCACCCCGGGACAGGTCGACATGCCCTGGCCGGACGGCACCACCCGCCCGGTGCCCTACGACGAGATCGCCGAGCTGCTCTCCCACGACCCCGTCCTGGCGCAACTGGACCGGGACGTCACGGTCGTCCCCGTCGGGGCGGGGACGGGGGACGCCGACCTGGCCGAGGCGATCGCCGCCCGGACGGGGGCCGCCCGGACGGTGTGGCTGCCGACGCGGCCCCTCCGGCTCCTCGACCGGCGGCCGGCGGCGAACGAGAGCTTCCTCGTGCTGACCTCTCCCCAGGACGACACGGGAGCGCACTGGTCGCGGACGAATCCGCCCGCGTTGACGGACCGGCCCTCCGCACCCGCCCCCGACGTCATCACGACCGGCGACGGCGCCCCGCTCCAGGAACCGCCCTCCGCACCCGCCCCCGACGTCATCACGACCGGCGACGGCGCCCCGCTCCAGGAACCGCCCTCCGCACCCGCCCCCGACGTCATCACGACCGGCGACGGCGCCCCGCTCCAGGAACCGCCCTCCGAGGAGGACCGGCGCCGGTGGATCGCCGGCCAGGTGGTCGCGGACGACCTGCCCGGTGACCCGCCGGGGTTCACCGGCGCCGAGACCGTCACCCTGGACGAACTGAGGGACGCGGGCATCGGGATCACCCCCGGCATGGACGTCGAGGCGCAACTCGGCGGAGGCGTACGGGGCGGTGGACTGGCGCCGCTCGACCAGGTGCGGCTGCTGCTGGCCCGCCCCGGCCCGTGGCCGGACGCCCTCGACGCCGTCGCGGCCACGGCGGCGCGCCGGATCTGGCGCTCGGCGTTCACCGACTTCCGGAACGCGTTCCCGGACACGGACGCCGCCCGGGTGTGGGACACGGCCCTCGGGCTGCTCCTGCCGGGCGACCCGGACTTGGTGCTCGCGGACTGGCGGTACGCCGCGGAGGCGTACCGTGACGCGGTGCGCCGCCTCGCCGACCTCCTGGCGGCGGAAGGGACGGACCCCCGGACGCTCGCGCGCCTCGCCGCCCGGTTCCGGGAGAGTCTCGGAATGGTGGACGAGTGGAGCGACGAATGACAGTCATGTGTGTCGGGAGAGCGCGTGCGGATGAACGAGACGACTGAGCGCGGCGGGACAGCGATGCCCACGCCCCCCGAGGACATCGTCGAGGCCGCCCGGCTCGCGCCGGAGCACTGGATCAGCATGATCGACCCCGGCTGGGACGGCGAGGGCGTGCCGCCCGACCGGGTCGTGGTCGGCCGCTGGCGCACGGGAGCGACCGGCGAGATCGAGGAGTGGGAGGACAACGAGGCGTACCGCCCCTCCCCGGAAGCGCTCGGCTGGCCCGATCCCACCGACGACGTCGACGCGGCCCTCCAGCTCGCCGTCACCGGTTACGGACCGGCCGAGGACGTCCTGCGCGTACTGGCCGCCGCCGAGGTGGCGGTACTGATCCTGCCGGACGGATCCCTGGTGACCGCCGCGGTGGAGGACGGCGGGCTCGTGGTCCCGGTCTTCACCTCCCCGACCCACCTCGACAGCGTCGGCGGCTTCGCCTTCGAACGCGTCACCGTCCCGTCCCTCCTGGACCGCCTGCCCCCCGGCCACGCGCTCTACATCAACCCGGCCGGCCCCGCGGGCAGCGTGCTGGAGTCCGAGCGGATCGCGGAGGCGATCGCGACCGGATCGAGCACCTCCTGATCTCCCGGCATCCCCGTCCCCTGGGGCTCGCCCGGTCCATGGTGCGGACCCACCGCCGTGACCTGGGCGTTCCCGCGCGGAGACCGGCCTCGTCGACTCCTGTCGGCAGGCCCTGCGGCACCTGCGCGAAGGGGGAGAACCGCTGTGCGTCTCCTGACGCCGTTCCGCCGCACATAAGGTGGCTCCCATGACGCCAGCGCAGGAGAAGCCGCCGCGCGCGCTGTTCGCGGGGGCTTCGCGCCGATGGGTACGGCTGCTGCCGTGGGGCGTGGCGTTCGTGCTGTGCGTCGCCCTGCTGCCCACCACCATCCAGGTCCTCACCGCCGACTACGGCCTGAACGCCGGCGTCGCGAGCGCGCTGGCCGTGGCGCAGGCGGCGCCGCTGCTGCTCGCCGTCGTCCGCCCGCTGCAGGCGTGGTACGTGGTCTTCGTCGCGGACGTGGCCGGGGCGCTCGTCCTGCTCACCGTCGACCTCGAGGAGCGGCTGCTGTGGCCGTTCCCGCCCATGGAGATCGTCGGGTACGTCGGCCTCTGCCTCGCCCTCGGCCTGCGCGAGCGGCGCCGGACGCTGGTGCTGGTGTGGCTGGCGACGGCGGGCGCGGGCATCGGTCTGGGGTCTGTCGTTCCCGACGGTACGAGCAGCAACAGCACGGTGCTCACGATGCTCAGCGGCATCACGCTCCTGCTCTCCGGTGCGCTCCGCGAGCGGTACGAGGCGCAGCGCAGGCTGGCCGAGCAGGAGACGATCAGCGAGGCCGAACGCGACCGGCGGACGCTGCTGGAGGAACGCGCCCGCATCGCACGCGAACTGCACGACGTGGTGGCGCACCACATGTCCGTCATCACGGTGCAGGCGGACACCGCGGCGTACCGCCTCGACAGGCTGCCGCCGCACGTGCAGGAGGAGTTCACGTCCATCGCGGCGACCGCGCGCGAGTCGCTCGGCGAGATGCGACGGCTCCTCGGCGTACTGCGCAACGAGGAGGCGCACGGCGAGCTCGCGCCCCAGCCGGGCCTGACGCGGATCGGGCAGCTGGTGGAGGCGACGGTGAGGGCGGGCATGCCGGTGGAGTTCACCCCCTGCGACGCCGACGTGCCCGAGGCGGTGGGCCTCTCCGCGTACCGCATCGTCCAGGAGGCCCTCGCGAACGTCGTGCGGCACGCGCCGGGTGCCCCGACGCAGGTGTCGGTGTCGGAGTCCGTCGCGCAGGACGGCGCGCGGCTCACCGTCCTCGTCGTCAACGGGCCGCCGCCCGAGCCACCCGCCGCGCCGATCGAGGAGGGCGGCACCGGGCACGGCCTCGTCGGCATGCGCGAGCGGGTGCGGCTCGCCGGCGGCACCCTCGACACGGGGCCGCTGCCGGACGGCGGCTTCCGGGTGGCCGCCCAGATACCCCTGACCGAAAAGGACCTCACGTGACGACGCGCGTCATCATCGTCGACGACCAGGCCATGGTGCGGGCCGGCTTCGCCGCGCTGCTGGCCGCCCAGAGCGACATCGACGTGGTGGGCGAGGCCCCCGACGGCGCGCAGGGCGTCGAGCTGAGCCGGCGCACCCGTCCGGACGTCGTGCTGATGGACGTCCGCATGCCCGAGATGGACGGCCTCGAGGCCGCGCGCCGCATCCTCGCGTCCCCGCCGGGCGGTGGGGGCACCGCCCACGCCCTTCGGGCGGTGGGGGAGCACCGGCCGCGCGTGTTGATGCTCACCACGTTCGACGTCGACGACTACGTCTACGAGGCGCTGCGGGCCGGCGCGAGCGGCTTCCTGCTGAAGGACGCGCCGCCGGCCGACCTCATCGCGGCGGTACGCATCGTGGCCTCGGGCGACGCGCTGCTCGCCCCCTCCGTGACGCGCCGTCTCATCGCGGACTTCGCCCGGCAACGTCCCGCCGCCCGGGGCAAGCCCGCGCTGCGGCTCAAGGCCCTGACCCAACGCGAGACCGAGGTCCTCACCCTGGTGGCCCGCGGCCGGTCCAACGCGGAGATCGCGGCGACGCTGGTGCTGGCCGAGCAGACGGTGAAGACGCACGTGAGCCGCGTCCTCACCAAGCTCGACCTGCGCGACCGCGCCCAGGCGGTGGTCTTCGCCTACGAATCGGGACTGGTGACCCCGGGCGAGTAGGACGGCCCCGGACACGCGCACGGCACCGGCACCGTGAGCCGCGTCGGGCGGGCCGAGGTCTCGCCGAGGGCGCCTCCCCACCCGGACCCCGGCGCAGGGCGGCGCCGGGCCGAGACCCGTGCACGTCGCGCCGACGCCGGCCCGACCGCCCCGCCTCCGGCGCAGGGGCCTGCCTTCCCCACCCCCTACCGGGGTAGCACCTCCACATTGGCTCCGGGGTATGACGCCCGGCGCGCAGCCGTCCCCGCACTCTTCACCCCGTCGGGAAGAAGAGAGCGTGAGAGGGCGGAACATGAGGCTACGCAGCGGCAAGCGACAGAAGGCGGACGACCGACCGGAGAACCCGGCCGCCACACCCGGTCTCGCCGTCGAACTGCGCGGCGTCCGGCGGCAGTACGGCCGCGGCGCGGACTCCGTGCACGCCCTCGCGGGCGTCGACCTCGCCCTCCCGAGCGGCACGTTCACCGCGGTCATGGGCCCGTCCGGGTCCGGCAAGTCCACCTTCCTGCAGTGCGCCGCCGGGCTCGACCGGCCGTCGGCGGGGTCCGTGCGCCTCGGCGGTACGGAGATCACCGGTATGAGCGAGAACGAGCTCACCGAGCTCCGCCGCAGCCGCCTCGGCTTCGTCTTCCAGGCGTTCAACCTGCTGCCGTCGCTGACCGTGGAGCAGAACGTCCTGCTGCCCCTGCGCCTCGCCGGGCAGCGCCAGAACCGCCACCGGGCGGCCGCGGTGCTCGCGCAGGTCGGGCTCGCCGACAAGGCGAAGCGCCGGCCCGGCGAGCTCTCCGGCGGCCAGCAGCAGCGCGTGGCCGTCGCCCGCGCCCTGGTCACCAGCCCCGACGTGATCTTCGCCGACGAGCCCACCGGCGCCCTCGACACCGGCACCGCCGCCGAGGTCCTCGGCCTGCTCAGGCACGCGGTGGACACCCTCGGCGCCACCGTCGTCATGGTCACCCACGACCCGGCCGCGGCCGCCTGGGCCGACCGCGTGCTGTTCCTCGCCGACGGCGCCTTCGCCGACGGCCTGGAACGCGGTTCGGCGGAGCAGATCGCGGCGCGGATAACCGTGCTCACCTCCCGTACGGGCGCGATGGCGGGTGCGGCGGCATGAGGCTTCCCAACGGGCTCGCCCGTGAGGCCGTCCGCTTCAAGCCCGCGTCCTTCGCGGGGACCTTCCTCGCGCTGCTGATGTCCGCACTGATCGTCTCGACCTGCGGAATCCTGCTCGAGACCAGCCTGCGCGCGTCGGTGCCGCCCGAGCGGTACGCGAAGACGCCGGTCGTCGCGGCGGCGGACCAGTACGAGTACATCGTCACGGGCAGCGGTGAGGACCGTGAGAAGGAGGCGGTCCCGCTGCCGGACACCGCGCGGGTGGACGCCGGGCTGGCGGCGAAGGCCGCCGAGGCGCCGGGCGCGGCCACCGCCGTCCCGGACTTCACCTTCCCGGTGCGCGCGGCGCACGAAGGGGCCGGTCCCGGCACACGCGAACTGTCCGTGGAGGGCGGTGTGTTCACCGCACACGGATGGGGCTCGCACGCCTTCACCGGCACCGCGCTGACCACCGGCTCCGCGCCCCGCGAGGACGAAGTCGTGCTCGACGCGGGTACGGCCCGCGCCGCGAAGGCCGCCGTCGGCGACACCGTCGTGCTGCAGACCGCCGCCGGGCAGCAGGACTTCCGCGTCGCCGGCGTCGCCGACCCGGGAACCGAGGGCACCGCCCGGAACGCCGGCGCCGCGGGCGCCCTGGCCTGGTTCGCCGACGCCCAGGCACCCACGCTCGCCGGTCACCCCGGCAAGGCCGACGCCATCGCCGTGCTGGCCGGGCACGGCACCGATGCCGACACCCTCGCCGACTCCGTGAGGAGGGCCCTGGCCGGCTCCGGAGCCCAGGTGCACACCGGCGACGACCGCGGGGCCGTCGAGGACCCGGGCCTCGGCTACGCCAAGGACACTCTCTTCGGAATCGGCGGCTCCTTCGGCGGCATCGCCGCCATCGTCGCGGTTTTCACCGCGGCCGGGACCGTGACCCTGTCCGTGTCCCAGCGCTCCCGCGGATTCGCGCTGCTGCGCGCCATCGGCGCCACCCCGCGGCAGATCCGCCGCGCGGTCGCCTCCGAAGCACTACTCGTCGCGCCGCTCGCCGGGATCGTCGGCTGCCTGCCCGGCATCGGGCTCGCGCGCTGGTGGTTCGGGCAGCTGCAGGACCGCGGCGCGATCCCGCACGCCGTGGACCTGCACGTCTCCGCGCTCCCCCTCCTCGTCGCCGTCGGCACGGGACTGCTCACCGCCCTCGCCGCCGGCTGGACGGCCGGGCGTCGGCCCGCGAGGATCAAGCCGGGACAGGCGCTCGCCGAGGCGTCGGTGGAGCGGCTGCGGCCCGGCCTGATCCGTACGATGCTGGGCATCGGCGCCCTGGTCGGCGGCGGGTTCCTCACCGGCCTCTCCGCCAGCTCCACGGGATCCGACGCGGCCGGCGCCGCCCTCGGCGTCGTCATGCTCTTCATGCTCGCCGTCGCACTGCTAGGCCCGCTGGTGGCGCGGCTGTGCGCGGGCCTGTTCGGCCTCCCCCTGCGGGGCGCGGGCCCGGCCGCCCAGCTCGCGGCCGCCAACTCCCGTACCAACGCCCGCCGCCTCGCCTCCGCGATCACCCCGATCGTCCTCGCCATGGCCTTCGCCTCGACCCTCGTGTTCATGCACACCAGCGAGACCCACGCCGCCGACAAGCAGCTGCGCGCGGGCATCATCGCGGACCACGTGGTCACGGACCCGGCCGGGCTCCCGGTGGACGCGGCCGCACAGGCCGCCCGCGCACCGGGTGTGGACGCGGCCGTCGGACTGCTGAACACACGGGTGCTGGTGCCGACCGGCTCCGGCGAGTTCAAGTCACTCCAGGGCGCGGCGACCCAGGGCGTCACCGGCTCCGGCGCCGAGCTGGCGAAGGTCCAGGACCTGGACGTACGCGAAGGCAGCCTCGACCGGCTCGGCAAGGGCCGGATCGCCATCGACAGGACCCTCGCGAACTCGGCGGGCGCCGGCGTCGGCGACCGGCTCCCGCTCCACCTCCCCGACGGCACCGAGGCCGGCCCCGAGATCGTCGCCGTCTACGGCCGCGGCCTCGGCCTGGCCACGGTGACCATGGACCGGGCGTCCCTGGACGGGCACGTCACCGCGGCCTTCGACAGCACGCTGCTGGTGAGGGGCGGCTCGGAGAAGGCACTCACCGCCCTGGGCGAGGTCACCGATGCCTCCGGCTACGCCACCGAGCGGAACCTCGACGCCAAGCTGGGCGCCTGGATGAACAACACCATGGCCGCGGTCCTCGGCGGCTTCGCCGCCATCGCCGCCGCCAACACCCTGGTGATGACGGTCCTCGACCGCCGCCGTGAGCTGGGCACACTGCGCCTGGTCGGCTCCACCCGGCGCCAGGTGATGACGATGCTCCGCTGGGAGGGCCTGCTGGTCTCCGCGGTGGGCGTGGTCCTCGGCTCCGCGATCGCCGCGGCCACGCTCATCCCGATGATGCGCGGCATGACCGGCGAGGGGCCGTACGTGCCCCCGCTGGTGTACGGATCCTTCGCGGCCGCCGGCGTCGTTCTGGCGCTGCTAGCGGTCACGCTACCGGCGCGGGCAGTGCTGCGCCGCTGGTCGTAGCGCGTTCGTACGGGCGGCAGCCGGCCTCACGCCGGCTTCCGCTCCGTACGACCTCTCGGGCGCGGGGCCGCGGAGCAGCGAGCGCGTCTTGCCGCAGCGGCCCCGGCCGGTCTCCGGCGCGGGCCGGAAGACGGTAGCGCTGCGCCTGCCGCCCGCCCCCTCACTCGCCCGGCAACGAAAGATAAGGACGCTCATGACCGAAACCCTGCTCCCCCCGGTCCGCATCGGGAAGGCAGCTGTCGGGGCTCTCGGCATGCTGTCACTCTCCACCGGTGCCCTGGAGTCGGTGGTGACGCCGACCCTCCCGCTCCTCCAACGCGAGCTGGACATGAGTCCGGCCGAAGGGGCGTTACTGAGCATCGTGCTCCTCATCACCGGCGCGCTCGTCACACCGCTGGCAGGCAAGTTCGGCGACCGCTACGGCGGGAAACGGATCCTGATCCTGCTGATGGCGGTGGTCTCGGTGGGCGGCCTGGTGTCTGCCCTGGCGCCGAACCTGCCCGTGCTGCTGCTCGGCCAGGTACTGCAGGGGGCGATGGTGGGCGCGTTGCCCCTGTCGTTCATCGTGGTGCGCAAGAACCTCCCCGCGGGAGAGTCGAAGGTGGCCATCGGGGTAGTCAGCGGACTGTTCGTCGGGGGCGGGATGGTGGGCACGCTGATGGCCGGGCCCGTGGCGGAAGCGCTCTCCCGGCACTGGATGTTCGCGCTGCCGACGATCGCGGTCATCGGGGCCACCCTGCTGGTGCACCGGCTGATGCCGAACGATCCACCGGGCCGGTCGGACGACGCCGGGATCGACTGGCCCGGCCTGCTCCTGCTGAGCGGGACGCTGGTCACGCTCATGCTCGTCCTCGCGCTGGCGCCCGACCTCGCCTCGCGGCCACTCGTGCTCTGCGCCCTCGTCGTGGCTCTGGCCGCCTCCGTCACCGGATGGGTGGCCGTCGAACGGCGCGCGGCCGCACCGATGATCGACCTGCGCATGCTGGCACGGCCTGCGATATGGAAAGCGTGCGCGCTGACGTTCGTGATATGCCTCGGTACCTCGATGGCGGTCTATCTCGTTCCGCAGCTGTTCGACGAGACCGGCGACGGATACGGCTTCGGGGCCAGCGCCACCCAGATCGGCTTCTTCCTGCTGCCCGGTGCCATCGCCGCGACGCTGGCCGGGCCGCTCGGTGGTATCGGGGACCGGCGTTTCGGCTCGCGTGCCGTGGTCACCGCCGGGGTCGTCCTCACGGCCGCCTCTCTGGTCGCCCTGGCGGCCGTGCACACCGAGGTCTGGCACCTCGTCGTCGGCAAGGCGCTGATCGCGCTGGCCAACGGCCTGTGCGTCACGGCGATGATGACCAGCACCGCCACATCCGTCGACCGGGGTGACACCGGCATCGCCACCAGCCTGATCCTGGTGAGCCGCGTGCTCGGCTACGCCGTGGGCGGGCAGCTCAGTGGTGCGCTCCTCACCGCCGCGACCCCCTCCGGGTCGGATGTCGCGGCCGAATCTGCTTACGTCACCGGCTTCGTCATAGCCGGCGCCGTCACGGCGTCGGCCCTGCTTGTCACCCGCACCATGGACAAAGGAGTCAAGGGATGACCCGCACCGATCGACCGACAGGTACCCGTACCACGCCGAGGTGCGAGGTCCTGATATCGGGGGCCAGTATCGCGGGCCCCGCCCTGGCGTTCTGGCTGAACCGCTACGGATACGCGGTCACGGTGGTCGAGAAGGCGCCCACGCTCCGTGGCGGTGGTTACCCCGTCGACGTGCGCGGCACCGCAGTGGACGTCGTGGCGAGGATGGGGATCCTGCCGCGACTGCGGGACGCGCACATCGACCTGCGCCGGCTGACCTTCCTGGAGGGCGACGGCAGCGAAGTGGCCTCGCTCCACCCGCACGACGTCACCGGCGGTGCCGCGGGACGGGACCTGGAGGTGCGGCGCGGGGATCTGTCCGACGCCCTCTACGCGGCGGTCCGTGACGACGTGGAGTTCATGTTCGGCGACTCCGTCGACACTCTCGAACAGTCCGGCCACGGAGTCGACGTCACCTTCCGTAGGGGCGGCAGGCGCACGTTCGACATGGTGTTCGGCGCGGACGGTCTGCACTCGTCCACCAGGGAGACGCTGTTCGGCCTCGAGGAGCAGTTCCACCATTACCTCGGCCACTGCTTCGCCGTGTTCACCATGTCCAACACCTTCAAGCTCTCGCACGAGACCGTGATGTGGAACGCCCCGGGCAGGGCCGCGGCGCTCTACGCCGTGGGGGACGACGAAGTGCACGCCTTCCTGAACTTCGCCCACCCGGAACCGCCGTTCGACGCGTTCCGCGACCCGGAAGCCCAACGGGAGCTGGTCGCCTCGGTCTTCGCCGACGCGGGTTGGGAGGTCCCGGGCATGCTGGCCGCCCTGCGCGACGCGGACGACCTGTTCTTCGACGCGGTCGGCCAGATCCGGATGCCCCGCTGGTCCAGCGGCAGGGTCGCGCTGGTGGGCGACGCCGCGTACGCACCCTCGTTCCTCACCGGACAGGGCACCAGCCTCGCGCTCGTCGGCGCCTACATGCTCGCCGGCTCCCTGGCCCACCGGGACCATGTCACGGGCTTCGCCGCCTACGAACACGGCACCCGCGAGTTCGTGACCATGAACCAGGCGCTGGTCGGCAAGGGCGGTGCCACGCTCTTCCCGACCACCCCTCAGGTCCTGGAAGAACGGAACAACAGGCTGCGCGAACTCAGTGCCCTCCCCTCCGCCGGGGGACGACCGGCCGACTCGGCCTTCACCCTGCCGGAATTCACGCCCAGGACGTGAGCCCGGGGTGCGCGCCGGTGACGGTGGGGGCGCCGATCACGGAGCGCCACCGCTCCAGGTCGGCCAACTGGGCGTTGTGGCTTCACAGTCCAGCGGTGACGGCACAGTTCCCCTCCCCGACGGCACGACACCCCTGCCCGGGATCGCGGAAGCCCTCCCGGCCACGACACCGCCGGGCCGAAGGCCGCTCGCCCCCCGTTTCGGGGGCATGCCGTCTGCCGCACCCGAACCGCCTCGGAGGCGGACGGCTCCGCCCCGCTTCCGTCGGCCGGAGCCGGCATGACACGCCGACCGGGGGACACCGCCGGCGGGTGCGCACCGCCCACCGCCCCGGCCGGGCCGCCGCCCGTGGCCGGATCGTGCCGCCGCGGGACGCCCCCCGTCCCCTCAGCACTCGATGATGTTCACCGCGAGCCCGCCCCGCGCCGTCTCCTTGTACTTGACCGACATGTCCGCGCCGGTCTCCTTCATCGTCTTGATGACCTTGTCCAGGGACACCTTGTGCGAGCCGTCGCCGCGCATCGCCATCCGGGCCGCCGTGACCGCCTTCACCGCGGCCATGCCGTTGCGCTCGATGCACGGGATCTGGACGAGGCCGCCGACCGGGTCGCAGGTCAGGCCGAGGTTGTGCTCCATGCCGATCTCGGCGGCGTTCTCCACCTGCTCGGGGGAGCCGCCCAGCACCTCCGCGAGGGCGCCCGCCGCCATCGAGCAGGCGGAGCCGACCTCGCCCTGGCAGCCGACCTCGGCGCCGGAGATCGAGGCGTTCTCCTTGAAGAGCATGCCGATCGCGCCGGCCGCCAGCAGGAAGCGGACCACGCCCTCCTCGTCGGCGCCGGGGACGAAGTTCATGTAGTAGTGCAGGACGGCCGGGATGATCCCCGCCGCGCCGTTCGTCGGCGCCGTGACGACCCGGCCGCCGGCCGCGTTCTCCTCGTTCACGGCCATGGCGTACAGGGTGATCCACTCCATGGCGAGCGCCTGCGGATCGCCCTCCGAGCGCAGCTTGCGCGCGGTGTTCGCGGCGCGGCGGCGCACCTTCAGACCGCCCGGCAGGATGCCCTCGCGGGACATGCCCCGGTCCACGCAGGCCCGCATCACGCGCCAGATCTCCAGCAGCCCCTCGCGGATCTCCTCCTCGCTCCGCCAGGCGCGCTCGTTCTCCAGCATCAGCGCGGAGATGGACAGGCCGGTCTCCCGCGTCAGGCGCAGCAGCTCGTCGCCCGTGCGGAAGGGGTGCTTCAGGGCCATGTCGTCCAGCACGATGCGGTCCGCGCCCACCGCGTCCTCGTCGACGACGAAACCGCCGCCCACCGAGTAGTACGTCTTGGTCAGCAGCTCCGTGCCGGAGGCGTCGTAGGCCCACAGGGACATGCCGTTGGCGTGGTACGGGAGCGCCTTGCGGCGGTGCAGCACCAGGTCGTCGTCGAAGGAGAAGGCGATCTCGTGCTCGCCGAGCAGCCGGATCCGGCCACCGTCCCTGATCTTCTCCACCCGCTCGTCGGCCGACTCCACGTCCACCGTGCGCGGCGAGTCGCCCTCCAGGCCCAGCAGCACCGCCTTGGGCGTGCCGTGGCCGTGGCCGGTGGCGCCCAGGGAGCCGTACAGCTCGGCCCGGACCGAGGCGACGGAGCCCAGCAGGTCCTCGTTGCGCAACCGCCGGGCGAACATCCGGGCCGCCCGCATCGGGCCGACCGTGTGCGAGCTGGACGGGCCGATGCCGATCGAGAACAGATCGAAGACCGAGATGGCCACGGGAGGACTCCTAAGGGTTCGGCGGACGGCGCTGTCCACCGGGAAGAGGTGGTTCACGGGAGAGGGAACGTTCATGCGGGGTGCATGGCGCGGGGCACCGCGCCCACCGACCCAGTGTGCGCGATGCCCCTGACGTCCGTACGGGGGAAAGCGTACGGAATTACTGCAGACCGGGGTACAGCGGGTGCTTCGCGGCGAGCGCCGCCACCCGGGCCCGGAGCGCGTCCACGTCGAAGGACGGCTTCAGCGCCTCGGCGATCACGTCCGCGACCTCGGTGAAGTCCTCGGCGGTGAAGCCGCGGGTGGCCAGGGCCGGCGTGCCGATGCGCAGACCCGAGGTGACCATCGGCGGGCGTGGGTCGTCCGGGATCGCGTTGCGGTTGACCGTGATGCCGACCTCGTGCAGCCGGTCCTCGGCCTGCTGACCGTCCAGCTCCGAGTTCCGCAGGTCGACCAGGACCAGGTGCACCTCCGTGCCGCCGGACAGCACGTCCACGCCCACGGCCTTCACGTCGTCCCCGACCAGCCGCTCGGCCAGGATGCGGGCGCCCTCCAGGGTGCGGCGCTGGCGCTCCTTGAACTCCTCGGACGCGCACACCTTGAACGCGACCGCCTTGGCGGCGATCACGTGCTCCAGCGGACCGCCCTGCTGACCGGGGAAGACCGCGGAGTTGATCTTCTTGGCCAGCTCGGCCGTGGACAGGATCACACCGCCGCGCGGACCGCCGAGGGTCTTGTGCGTGGTGGTCGTCACGACGTGGGCGTGCGGGACCGGGTTCGGGTGCAGACCCGCGGCCACCAGACCGGCGAAGTGCGCCATGTCGACCATGAGGTACGCACCGACCTCGTCCGCGATCCGGCGGAACGCGGCGAAGTCCAGCCGACGCGGGTACGCCGACCAGCCGGCGACGATCAGCTTCGGCCTGCTCTCCTTGGCGAGGCGCTCGACCTCGGCCATGTCGACCCGGCCGTCGTCGCCCACGTGGTAGGCCACCACGTCGTAGAGCTTGCCGGAGAAGTTGATCTTCATGCCGTGAGTCAGGTGCCCGCCGTGCGCGAGGTCCAGACCCATGATCGTGTCGCCGGGCTTGAGCAGCGCGGACATCGCGGCGGCGTTGGCCTGCGCGCCCGAGTGCGGCTGCACGTTGGCGTGCTCGGCGCCGAAGAGCTCCTTGACCCGGTCGACGGCGATCTGCTCGATCACGTCGACGTGCTCGCAGCCGCCGTAGTAGCGGCGGCCGGGGTAACCCTCGGCGTACTTGTTGGTGAGGACCGAGCCCTGGGCCTCCATGACCGCGACCGGGGCGAAGTTCTCCGAGGCGATCATCTCGAGGGTGGACTGCTGGCGGTGCAGTTCGGCGTCGACCGCGGCGGCCACCGCCGGGTCGAGCTCGTGCAGGGGCGTGTTCAGAACGGACATGCGGCTACGGACTCCTCAGCCGGCGATCTCGGCGTCGTACTCGGCGGCGGTCAGCAGGTCGGCCGGCTCGTCGGTGACGCGCACCTTGAACAGCCAGCCGGCCTCGAAGGGGTCCGAGTTCACCAGCGCCGGGGTGCTGACCACCTCCTCGTTGATCTCGGTGATCTCACCGCTGACCGGGGAGTACAGGTCGCTGACCGACTTGGTGGACTCCAGCTCGCCGCAGGTCTCGCCCGCGGTCACGCTGTCACCGACCTCGGGGAGCTGGACGAAGACCACGTCGCCGAGCGCGTTGGCCGCGTGCTCCGTGATGCCGACCGTCGACACGCCGTCCTCGGCGGCCGACAGCCACTCGTGCTCCTTGCTGTAACGCAGATGCGTGGGGTTGCTCATGGTCCGGATTCTCCTGTACGGGGGGACTGCGGATGACTGAGGGAACTGCGCACGGCGCACGTGAGCAGGCACGATGTGCTCACCTCACGCGCGGGAAGCCGTCTGTCGACGGTGTCACTTCCGCCGCTTGTAGAACGGCAGCGCCACGACCTCGTACGGCTCGTGGCTGCCGCGGATGTCCACGCCGACGCCCTCGGCGCCGGGCGCCGCGTGCGCGGGGTCGACGTACGCCATGGCGATCGGCTTGCCCAGGGTGGGGGAGGGGGCGCCGGAGGTGACCTCGCCGATCACCTCGCCGCCGGCCACGACCGCGTACCCGGCGCGCGGGACGCGGCGGCCCTCGGCGACCAGGCCGACCAGGACGCGGGGCGGCCGCTCGGCGGCCCGCTCGGCGGCCTCGGCCAGCGCCGCGCGGCCCACGAAGTCGCCCTCCTTCTCGAACTTCACCACCCGGCCGAGCCCGGCGTCGAAGGGCGTGAGGGCGGTGCTCAGCTCGTTCCCGTACAGCGGCATGCCCGCCTCCAGGCGCAGCGTGTCCCGGCAGGACAGCCCGCACGGGACCAGGCCCGCACCCTCGCCGGCCTTGGTCAGCGCCTGCCACAGCTCCACCGCGTGCTCGGGCTTCACGAACAGCTCGAAGCCGTCCTCGCCGGTGTAGCCGGTGCGGGCGATGAGCGCGGGGACGCCGGCGACCGTGCCGGGCAGACCGGCGTAGTACTTCAGGCCGTCCAGGTCGGCGTCGGTGAGCGACGCGAGGATCGCCGGGGACTCGGGGCCCTGCACGGCGAGCAGCGCGTACGCGTCGCGGTCGTCGCGGACCTCGGCGTCGAAGCCGGCCGAGCGTTCCCGCAGGGCGTCCAGGACCACCTGGGCGTTGGAGGCGTTGGCGACCACCATGCAGGCGGTGTCGTCCAGCCGGTAGACGATCAGGTCGTCCAGGATGCCGCCGTCCTCGCGGCAGATCATGGTGTAGCGGGCGCGGCCGGGCCTGACCCTCCCGATGTCGCCGACCAGGGCGAAGTCGAGGAGCGCGGCGGCCTCCGGGCCGGTGACCGTGATCTCGCCCATGTGCGAGAGGTCGAAGAGGCCGGCCCTGGTGCGCACGGCGTTGTGCTCGTCGCGCTCGGAGCCGTAGCGCAGGGGCATGTCCCAGCCGGCGAAGTCGGTCATCGTCGCGCCGAGCGACCGATGCAGGGCATCGAGCGCGGTCCGGCGGGGTTCGGTACTGCTCATCGGTCGGTCTCCCAGGGCAATGGGCCCCCCGCCCGAGTTCATCCGAGCGTGGGGGAGGGCGAGGACGTTCCTCCCCATCTGTCATCGGAACCTGAGAGGTTCGCCACGACGCCCACGCGGGGACGGTCCTGGCTTGCACCTTGGGTGGAGCCGCCGGGGCACTGCTGGATGCCCTTCGGCGGCCCGCTTTTCAGATGTGCCTCGCCCGCGCGGTAACGGGGCCTGAGAGATTCAAGGGAGGGACTTGCTCCTTCGGCGCCCCGGCGGCAAACGGTGCCGGGGACTCTCCCGCGCGGATTCAAACGGCCGGTATGCAGTTGGCGCGCACATCATTGCACGCATCGCGAGGGCGTGGCAGGGGGACCCTTCCCAGGGGGTGCACAGGGTGCGGGCGCCGCCACAGGGAGCTGTGACACGCCTGTTTCAGGAAACGGACGGAAACGACGGACACCCGGCATTACTTTCTTTTTACACTCGGCGGGGATCGGTACTCGTACCCGGCCCCAGGGGAGGACGATCACGGTGAACAGGACCACGGCGTGCGCCGCCACCACGGGCGTCACGCTGCCCCAGCAGCCGGCCGCCCAGGCCCGGGGGGCCCGCGGCACGCTGCCGGCGCTCGTCGTCCGCGATCTGCGCGCGCGGTCCGGTCGCAGCCCGCGCGCCCTGCTCTTCGGGCCCCGGGACCTCATCGTGGTCACCGGGCTGCCCGGCAGCGGCAAGTCCACGCTGATGCGGCGCACGGTGCGCGGGACCCGCGTCGACTCGCAGGACACCCGGGACCGCTGGGACCGCCGCATGCCGCGCCTCCTGCCGTACGCGGTCTACCGCCCGCTGGTCCGTCTCGCCCACTACGCCGGACTGCGCCGCGTGCTGCGGGCCGGAGGGCCGGTCGTCGTGCACGACTGCGGCACGCAGGCCTGGGTGCGCCGCTGGCTGGCCCGCGAGGCCCGTCGCCGGGGCGCGAGCCTGCACCTGCTGCTGCTCGACGTCACCCCGCAGCAGGCCCTGGCCGGCCAGCGCGAACGCGGGCGCGGCGTCTCCCGGTACGCGTTCCTGCGCCACCGTGCGGCGAGCGAGCGGCTGCTGCGCGCGGTGGAGCGGGGCGCCCTGCCGGCCGGCTGCGGTTCGGCGGTCCTGATCGACCGGGACGCGGCGGACACACTGTGCCGGGTCGGCTTCGCGGGCTGACCGGATAGCCTTTCCAGCCACAGCAGTGGTTTCAGGCAGCAGGCGGTAGGCAGATGGACTTCCCGGCGGACTTCCCGGCGCAGGCGCACCCCCATCCGCACGGCGGATGGCCCGGCAACGAGCTGGAGGAGGTGCTCTCCGCCTCCCTGGGCGTCCCCTCGGCGGGCGGCAGGATCGTCGAGGTGCTGGGCCGCAGCTCCGTCTGGGTCCCGCTGCCGAACGGCGGCGGCCCGGACAGCGGGCCGCTGGACCTGCCCACCCTGGAGATCGACGGCCAGGCCTACGTCCCCGTCTTCAGCTCCGAGGAGCAGTTCCGCCAGGTCGTCGGCCCCCACCTGTCGTACACGGTCGCGCCCGCCGTGGAGTTCGCCCGTGGTCTGCCGCCGCAGGCCGGGATCGCGGTGAACCCCGGCGGCGTGGTCGGCATCCCGCTGCCGCCGCCCGCCGTCGCCGAACTGTGCCGGGCCGGACGCACCCCGCTGGACGGCCCGGCGTCCGGCGGCCGGGTCCGGCTGTTCGAGCCCGACTGGCAGGACGACCCGCTGGACTTCCTCGCCGCCGCCTCGGCGGAGTTCGACGCCCTCGGTGTGGTGACCACCGCCCGCCGCTGCCTCGCCGCGATCGAGACGGCCGACCCGGTCCTCTTCATCGGCGTGGAACTCTCCCAGTGGGAGGACGACGCCCGCACCCTCCCGCTGAACGCCCTGGGCCGGGCTCTCGGCCGGGCCCCCGCTCCCTGGCCGGTCAACCTCATCGTCCTGGACGTGGCCCAGGACCCGGTCGGCGACTGGCTGCGCACCAGGGTCCGCCCCTTCTACGAACGCCGGCGGTGACCCGTGGAGGGGGCGTGGGTCCGCGCGCACGTTCCACGAACGCCCGCAGCGACCCCCTGAAGGGCGCGGGGCGGCGCCGGTGTGCGGCTCCGCCGCGTGGGCGCGGCCGGCCCCCAGGGGCGCGGGGAACCGCGCGACAAACCGCAACGGGCCCGCGTCCGTCCACGGTGCCGCGTCCGTCCATGGCGCCGCATCCGTTTACGGTGCCGCAGTCCCGAACTTTTCCGCGCTCGCCGCACAGCAGCCCACCGCACGGCGTCGGCTTAAGCTAGGTTCGTTGGCCGGCGAGGTACGGAGGGGCGATACAAGTGAGCGCTGGCACCGCGGCGGCCGGACAGGTCGAGCACATGCTGCGCCAGGTGACGCCCGGGCGTTACGACGCGTACGAGGCGTTGCTGCGCGCTCTCGCGACCCCCGCCTCCGGCCAGGTCTGGATGCTGCTCTGGCACGGCCAGGCCGGCTCCCCGGACGCCCAGTACGGAAACATGGAGGTCGGCGGCCTCGGTTACGCGCCCTGCGTCACCTCCGCCCAGGAGCTCTCCGCCAGCGGCTGGAACCGGTCGTACGAGGTGGTCGACGGCCTCGAAGTGGCCCGCGCGCTCTACCCCGACCACTACGGGCTCTGGCTCAACCCGCACGCCCCCGGCGGCGGCGTCGGCATCCCCTGGCTGGACCTGCGCCGGATCGCCGGCGGTCTGGACCACCGGCCCGCCGGCCCGCTGCGGCTGTCCGAACCGGCCATCGAGATCCCTCAGTTCTACGCCCTCCTCGCGCAGAACGCCCACCGCACCCCGGCCGTCCGCACTCTGCGCCGCGCCTGGGTGCAGCCCGCGCTGGGCGCCCCGTACCTCGCCATCGGCCTGGACGTGTACGACACCTCCCCGCCCGCCGTGGACGCCGTGCGCGCGATGATGCAGCAGTCCCTCGGCGCGGTCCCGGACGGACTGCCCGTGTCGACCGTCGCGATGTCCGACGAGCACGATCCGGTCGCGATGTGGTTGCGCGCCAACTCCCGCCCGTTCTACGACCGCGAGGCCCACGGCGCCGTGCCGTCCCCCGCCGCGGCCTACGGCTATCCGCCCGCGCACAGGAGCTGACCGGCCCGTACACCACTGTGTGACGGAGCGTCACCGTCCACGAAGCGGACAGGGGGCGCGAGCCGGAACCGATGCATCCGCCCGGTCTGTCGTGCGCCGTCGATTTCCTGCCACATTTTCGGCCATGCGCATTCAGCGACAGCCTGTTGACCGCCCGTCACCTGCGGTTTCACCCGTTCTTCACGCCGTCCGGCATCACCTGGGCGCCTGTCGGAAAGGTGATTCTGTGTCCGGCGGGTTAAATCCTGGTGGGGGGACGCCTGAACCGTCCCTTATGTCAACTGTTCAGATCTCAGGTAGGTATCACCGCTATCCGGACTGTTCCTGACCGACTGTGAACGTCTGTAGTGTTCGGCCGGTCAAGATGCATCCACATAGCGGACCCGGAGTGGCCCCAATATGCGCATATTCAAGTCCCGAACCGCTCGGGCGATCACGGCCGCGGTGGCGGTCGGCCTGATCGCCACGGGCTGCTCAAGCGAACGGGACGCTGACAACGAAAGCAGTGGCGACAAGGACACCTTCGTATTCGCCGGTGCAGGTGACCCGGGCTCCCTGGACCCTGCCCTCGCGAGCGACGGTGAAACCTTCCGCGTGACACGTCAGGCGTTCGAGGCCCTGCTCGAGCACGAGTCCGGCGGCACCGAGCTGGTCGGCGGCCTCGCCGAGACCTGGTCGAGCAACGACCAGGGCACCGTCTGGACCTTCAACCTCCGCAAGGGCGTGAAGTTCCACGACGGCGAGACGTTCAACGCCGCGGCGGTCTGCGCCAACTACGACCACTGGTTCAACTGGAAGGGCACCTACCAGTCCAGCGCGGTCTCGTACTACTGGCAGACCATCATGGGCGGCTTCGCGAAGAACGAGGACAAGGAGACGCCCGAGGCGAACTACAAGTCCTGCACCGCGAAGGACGAGAACACCGCCGTCATCGAGGTCAAGAAGCCCTCCGCCAACCTCCCCGGCGGCTTCTCCCTCCAGGCCCTGGCGATCCACTCGCCGAAGGCCCTCAAGGAGTACGAGAAGGAAGAGGCGACCGCCAAGGGCGACGCCATCACGTACCCCAAGTACAGCCAGGAGGCCGGCACGGTCGCCGGCACCGGCCCGTACCGGATCACGAAGTGGAACAAGGGCAACAAGGAAGTCACCCTTGAGCGCTTCGACGACTACTGGGGCAAGAAGGCGAAGATCAAGAACCTGGTCTTCCGCACCATCGACACCGAAGAGGGCCGCCGCCAGGCGCTCCAGGCCGGTGACATCGACGGCTACGACCTCGTCGCCCCGGCCGACGTCAAGACCCTCGAGGACCAGGGCTACGTCGTCCCGACCCGTGGCGTCTTCAACCTCTTCTACGTGGGCATGAGCCAGGAGGCCAACAAGGCCCTCAAGAAGAAGGAAGTCCGCCAGGCGATCGCGCAGGCGATCGACAAGGAGAACCTGGTCAAGACCCAGCTGCCCGAGGGCGGCAAGGTCGCCGACCAGTTCGTGCCGGAGACCATCGCGGGCTACTCCAAGAACGTCAAGCAGTACCCGTACGACACCGCCGCCGCCAAGGCACTCCTCAAGAAGGCCGGTGAGGAGAAGCTCAAGGTCGAGTTCTGCTACCCGACCGAGGTCACCCGCCCGTACATGCCTGCCCCGCAGGACCTGTTCGAGCTGATGAAGTCCGACCTGGAGAAGGCCGGCATCACCGTCACGCCGAAGGCCATGAAGTGGGCCCCGGACTACATCGACGCCACCGAGGCGGGCTCCTGCGACCTGCACATGCTCGGCTGGACCGGTGACTTCAACGACGGCTACAACTTCATCGGCACCTGGTTCGCCGGGTACGACAAGCAGTGGGGCTTCAAGGACAAGAAGGTCTTCGACGCCGTGAACGCCGGCTCGAAGCTGGGCAAGGCCGAGGAGCGCATCGCCGCGTACGAGAAGGCCAACGAGGTCATCATGGACTACCTCCCGGGTGTCCCGGTCTCGTCCTCCCCGCCGGCCATCGCCTTCGCCAAGAACGTGAACCCGCCGAACGTCTCCCCGCTGACGCAGGAAGTCTTCGCCGAGACCTCCTTCAAGTAGGCGAGCAGCGGTAGGAAACCAAAACGGGGGGTCCGCCCGGTCGTCGCAACTCGGCGGCCGGGCGGGTCCATTCATGTAAGACATCACGCAAGAAAGGGGCATGCGGGGTGCTGCGTCTCGTCGTACGAAGACTGCTCCAGCTCATACCCACGCTGCTCGGCCTGTCGGTTCTGCTCTTCCTGTGGCTCGACCGTCTGCCCGGTGGACCCGCCTCAGCGATCCTGGGGGAGAAGGCCACCGAGGCCGAAGTGGCGCGCATCAACCGCGCGCTCGGGCTGGACCAGCCCGTTCACGTCCAGTACTGGCGTTTCCTGAAGCGTATTTTCCAGGGTGACCTGGGCACGTCCGTTCAGACCGGGCAGCCGGTGTGGGACGAGTTCGTCCTGAGGTTCCCGGCGACGGTGGAGCTGTCCCTGCTGGCCATGGTCATGGCAGTGGTGGTCGGTATTCCGCTCGGCTATCTCGCCGCCCGCAAGCGCGGTGGCTGGATCGACATCGGCGCGGTCTCCGGCTCACTCGTCGGCATCTGCATCCCGGTCTTCTTCCTCGGCCTGGTCCTCAAGGAGCTCCTGGCCGTGAAGCTCGGCTTCTTCCCCAGCTACGGGCGCATGGACACCGGCATCAACGCCACCGACGTGACCGGCTTCGCCGTACTGGACGGCGTCCTCACCGGTGAGTTCGACGCCTCCTGGGACGCGATCCACCACCTGATCCTGCCGGCCGTCACGCTCGCGTCCATCCCGCTCGCGGTCATCGTGCGCATGACCCGCGCCAGTGTCCTCGAGGTCCAGGACGAGGACTACGTCCGCACCGCCGAGGCCAAGGGCCTCAAGCGGAGCGTCGTCCGCGGCCGGCACGTGCTGCGCAACGCTCTGCTCCCCGTGATCACCTCGGTCGGTCTGCTCACCGGCTCCCTGCTGTCCGGAGCGGTCCTCACCGAGTCCGTGTTCACCTTCAACGGCATCGGCAACTTCATCAAGACGTCGATCGACGGACGCGACTACCCCGTGCTCGTCGGGTTCATCATGTTCATCGCGATGGTGTACGTCCTGATCAATCTGTTGGTGGACGTGGCGTACAGCATCATCGACCCGAGAGTGCGGGTGCACTGACATGAGTGTCGCCACCAAGACCGACAAGATCCAGCGCCTCGCGGAACTGACGGCCGGCAACGAGACCAGCACCGGCGCCAGTCTGTGGCGGGAGGCCTTCAGCCGTCTGAAGTCCAGCAAGATGGCGATCATCGGCGCCGTGATCATCGCGGCGTTCGTCGTCGTCGCGCTCGTCGGACCGCTCCTGGCTCCGTACTCGCCGAGTGCCCAGACCTGGCGCGGCGAGGTGTTCCCGAACAGGGGAGAGTTCGTCGGAGCGCGCGGTGACAACTGGTTCGGCCTCGACCACCTCGGCCGTGACCTGTTCTCCCGCATGCTGGTCGGCGCCCGTCAGACCCTGCTCGTCGGCATCGTCGCGACGCTCATCGGCCTGGTCGCCGGCTTCGTGATCGGCATCGCCTCCGGAGCCGCCGCCACCCTCGGCGGGGAAGCCGGGCAGCGCGTCGACTCCGTCATCATGCGCTTCATCGACATGATGCTGGCGCTGCCTTCGCTGCTGCTGGCCGTGTCCGTCGCCGCCGTCATGGGCCAGTCGCTGACCACGGTGATGATCGCCGTGGGTGTCGTCCAGGTGCCGGTGTTCGCCCGGCTGCTGCGCGGTGCCATGCTGGTCCAGGGGAGCGCCGACTACGTGCTCGCCGCCAAGTCCCTGGGTGTCCGCAAGCGTCGGATCGTGCTCTCCCAGATTCTGCCCAACTCGCTCAGCCCGGTGATCGTGCAGGCCACGCTCTCCCTGGCCACCGCGATCATCGAGGCGGCAGCACTGTCCTTCCTGGGCCTCGGCAACCCCGACCCGGCCATTCCCGAGTGGGGGGTCATGCTCGCCCAGGCGCAGCGCTTCTTCAGCTACGCCCCCATGATGGGGGTCTACCCCGCCGTCGGCATCATCATCACCGCCCTCGGCTTCACCCTCCTCGGCGAGGCCATGCGGGAAGCCCTCGACCCGAAGCTGAAGGGCTGAACCACCATGTCTCTGCTCACTGTCGACGAACTGACCATCGCCTTCGGCGGCCGCGGCCGCAAGCAGTCCCGGGCGGTCGACGGCGTCTCCTTCGAGGTCGACCAGGGCCAGGTCGTGGGCCTGGTCGGCGAGTCCGGCTGCGGAAAGTCCGTCACCTCCCTGGCCCTGATGGGCCTGCTCCCGAGCAAGGGCGTCACCATCGGCGGCCGTGCCGAGTTCGACGGCACGGACCTGTTCACGATGAACCCGTCCGCCCGCCGCGACCTGCGCGGCAGCGAGATGGCGATGATCTTCCAGGACCCGCTGTCCTCGCTCAACCCGGTCGTGCCGATCGGCGTGCAGGTCACCGAGATCCTGCAGCGCCACCGCGGACTGAAGGGCGAGGCCGCCCGCAAGGAGGCCGCCCACCTGCTGGACCGGGTCGGCATCCCCGACCCGACCCGGCGGCTCAAGGAGTACCCGCACCAGCTCTCCGGCGGTATGCGCCAGCGCGCGCTGATCGCCATGGCGGTGGCCTGCGCCCCCCGCCTGCTCATCGCCGACGAGCCCACCACGGCCCTCGACGTGACGATCCAGGCCCAGATCCTGGAGCTGCTCAAGGAGCTGGTGGACCAGGAGGGCACCGCCCTGCTGATGATCACCCACGACCTCGGCGTGGTCGCCGGCCTCTGCGACCAGGTCAACGTGCTCTACGCGGGCAAGACCGTGGAGTCCGCCGGGCGCCGCGAGCTGTTCGGGCACCCGACCCACCCCTACGCGCACGGACTGCTGGGTTCCATCCCGCGGCTGGACGCTCCCCGGGGCGAACCCCTCACCCCCATCCGGGGCTCCATCAACGACCGCATCGCCTGGGCCGACGGCTGCGCCTTCGCACCCCGCTGCGACCGGTACGAGATGGGCTGCCTGACCGGCACCCCGCAGCTCACCGAACCGCGCGCGGCCGGCCACCAGGTGCGGTGCGTCAACCCCGTACTCGACGACGCGAAGGCCGAGGAGGTCACCGCATGAGCCTGCTCGAACTGGACGGCGTCAAGGTCCACTTCCCCATCAAGAAGGGCGTCTTCGTCGACCGCACGGTCGGTCACGTCTACGCCGTGGACGGGGTCTCCCTGAAGGTCGAGGCCGGCGAGACCTACGGTCTGGTCGGCGAGTCCGGCTGCGGCAAGACCACCCTCGGGCGGTCCGTGCTGCGGCTGGTGGACATCACCGAGGGCTCCGTCGTCCTCGACGGCACCGACCTGGCGAAGCTGCCCGGCGAGGAGATGCGCCGCTTCCGACGCCGGCTCCAGATGGTCTTCCAGGACCCGCTGGGCTCGCTCAACCCCCGGCAGAACATCGAGTCCATCCTGTCCGAGGGCATGATCGCCCACGGCGTCGGCAAGGACCAGGAGGAGCGCCGGGAGAAGATCAAGGCGATCCTGGACAAGGTCGGCCTGCCCTCCAACGCGCTCGCCCGCTACCCGCACGAGTTCTCCGGCGGCCAGCGCCAGCGCATCGGCATCGCCCGCGCGCTGGTCCTCGAACCGGACGTGATCATCTGCGACGAGCCGGTCTCCGCGCTCGACGTGTCGGTCCAGGCCCAGGTCATCAACCTGCTGGACGAGCTCCAGGAGGAACTCGGCCTGACCTACGTGGTGATCGCCCACGACCTCGCGGTGGTCCGGCACATCTCCGACACGATCGGCGTGATGTACCTGGGGTCGCTGGTCGAGGAGGCGCCGAGCGACGCGCTGTACGCCGAGCCGAAGCACCCGTACACCAAGGCCCTGATGTCGGCCGTGCCGGTGCCCGATCCGGAGGTGGAGGACAGGCGCGAGCGCATCCTGCTCACCGGTGACCTGCCCTCCCCGGCCAACCCGCCCAGCGGCTGCCGCTTCCACACGCGTTGCCCCTGGGCCCGGGCCGAGCGGTGCGCGACGGAGCGGCCGCAGCTGCGGGACCTCGGCGGCGGCCACCGGGTGGCCTGCCACTTCGCCGAGGAGATCGAGTCGGGAAAGCTGGCGCTGACCCGGCCCACGGGCACCGAGGCCGTCACGGAGGGCGAGGACGCGGTGGTCGAGCAGACCGAGGGCGAGGCGAAGGTCCCCGCCGTGCTCCTGCCGGCCGACTCGACGACCAAGCCGGACGCCACGGCGGTCGAGGAGAAGGTGCCGTCGGCGGTCGAGGCCTCGGGCGACCGGACGGCCGATGCCGTCGCGAGGGACCTCGACGCCGCGGAACCGGACAGGTCCGACAAGGACCGGGAGAAGACCGACTGACGGGCCGCCGTCCTTCTCGGAGCCTCGTACGGCTCCGCTGAACGGTTTGCGGACAGCAAGTTCACACCACCCCTCGCCTTGGTTTGCAAGGCGAGGGGTTCTTGCTGAGTGAGAATACAAGGGTGCTCCAGCAACTGTTCAGTCCGTCCGTCCTGCATACGCTCGACCTGATCGGCATCTTCGTCTTCGCGATCTCCGGCGCCCTGCTGGCCGTCCGCAAGAACTTCGACGTCTTCGGCATCGCCGTGCTCGCCGAGGTCACCGCGCTCGGCGGCGGACTCTTCCGCGACCTGGTCATCGGCGCCGTACCGCCCGCCGCCTTCACGGACCTGGGGTACTTCGTCACCCCGCTGCTCGCCACGGTCCTGGTGTTCTTCCTCCACCCGCACGTGGAGCGCATCCAGACCGGCGTCAACGTGTTCGACGCGGCCGGCCTCGGTCTGTTCTGCGTCGTCGGCACCACCAAGGCGTACGACTACGGCCTCGGCCTGACCGCCTCCGCCTGTCTGGGGCTGGCCACCGCGGTCGGCGGCGGTGTGCTGCGCGACGTGCTCGCCAACGAGGTGCCGTCGCTGCTGCGCTGGGACCGCGACCTGTACGCCGTCCCGGCCGTCGTCGGCGCCGCCCTGACCGCGCTGTGCATCCGCTACGACGTGCTGAACGCGGGGACCAGCAGCCTCGCCGTGGTCACGGCCTTCGTGCTGCGGCTGCTCGCGATGCGCTACCACTGGCGGGCCCCGCGCGCGTGGCACCGCCGTTCGACGGTCCAGGAGGAGTAGTCCTCCGGAACGCACGGACAAAGCTACCGCTTAGTATCGTCTTCTTGTACTGTTCGGTCATGCCAGAAGCAGCCTCCGCCCAGCCCACCCGGGCCGCCATCGGCGCCAGCGAGTTCGACCGCGACACCGCGCTCACCCCGCGTGCGCCAGGCGTCTACGACATCGACCTCTCCGCCGGCTGGACGATCGCCAACGCCGTCAACGGCGGCTATCTGCTGGCCGTCCTGGGCCGCGCACTCGCGGACACCCTGCCGCACACCGACCCGTTCACCGTCTCCGCGCACTATCTGACCGCCTCCCGGCCGGGTCCGGCGGTCGTCCGCACCGAGACCGTGCGCACCGGACGGACGCTGTCGACCGGCCAGGCCTCCCTCTTCCAGATCGACGGGGAGGGGCGCGAGGTGGAGCGCATCCGCGTCCTCGCCTCCTACGGAGACCTGGACTCCCTCCCCGACGACGTCCGTACGACGGCCGAGCCGCCCGCGATACCGCCGATGGAGCAGTGCTTCGGCCCGCAGGACGGTCCCACCCCGGTTGAGGGCGGTTCCGCCATCACCGAGCGCCTGATGCTCAAGCTGGACCCCTCGACCCTGGGCTGGACGCTCGGGCAGCCGTCGGGCAAGGGGGAGATGCGGGCCTGGTTCGGTCTCGCCGACGGCCGGGACCCCGACCCGTTCGCGCTGCTCCTCGCGGTGGACGCCCTGCCGCCGACCGCCTTCGAGCTGGGGCTCACCGGCTGGGTCCCGACGGTGGAGCTGACCGTCCACGTCCGCTGCCGCCCGGCTCCGGGCCCGCTGCGCGTCTCGATCACCACTCGCAACCTCGCCGGAGGCTTCCTGGAGGAGGACGCCGAGGTCTGGGACAGCACCGACCGCCTGGTGGCCCAGTCCCGCCAGCTGGCACGGGCCCGCCTGGCCTGACCCCCGTCGGCCCGTCCGGTACCGACCGGCCCGTCCGGCGTTCGAGGAGCGGGGGCCGGGGGCGGCGGGACCGGGTACGGGACGGGCAGGGGCGGGTGAGGCGGACCCCCCTCACCCGCCCCCGCCCCACCCGATCAGTGCGCACACCCGGTCCCGCGGCGTTCACGCAGGTGGACAGCGCGGTCTCGTGGAGCTTGCGAGCGGATGCCGCACCCTGGCCGACCGTGCTCCGTGGCCGGTGCACGGGGCCCCGTAGAATCGGCTCCACCATGGCTTACCTCGACCACGCCGCGACCACCCCGATGCTCCCCGAGGCAGTCGAGGCACTCGCCGCGCACCTGGGCGTCACCGGCAACGCCTCCTCCCTCCACGCGGCCGGCCGCCGCGCCCGGCGCACCGTCGAGGAGGCCCGCGAGACCCTCGCCGAGGCGCTCGGCGCCCGGCCCAGCGAGATCGTCTTCACCTCCGGCGGAACCGAGGCCGACAACCTCGCCGTGAAGGGCCTGTACTGGTCCCGCCGCGACGCGGACCCGGCCCGCACCCGGGTCCTCGCCAGCCCCGTCGAGCACCACGCCGTCCTCGACGCCGTCCACTGGCTCGGCGAGCACGAGGGCGCCACCGTCGAGTACCTGCCGGTCGACCCCCACGGCCGGGTGCATCCGGACGCCCTGCGCGAGGCCATCGCCCGCAACCCCGACGACGTCGCCCTCGCCACCGTCATGTGGGCCAACAACGAGATCGGGACGATCCTGCCGGTCCGCGAGCTCGCCGAGACGGCCGCCGAGTTCGATGTGCCGCTGCACTCCGACGCGGTCCAGGCCTTCGGACAGCTCCCGGTGGACTTCGCCGCGTCGGGACTCGCCGCGATGACCGTGTCCGGCCACAAGATCGGCGGGCCGTACGGCATCGGCGCGCTGCTCCTGGGCCGTGAGCACACCCCCGTGCCCGTCCTGCACGGCGGCGGCCAGGAACGCCACGTCCGCTCCGGCACCCTCGACGTCCCCGCCATCGCCTCCTTCGCGACGGCCGGACGGCTCGCCGCCGAGCAGCGGGAGTGGTTCGCCCGTGAGATCGGGAGGCTGCGCGACGATCTGGTCGCCGCGGTCCGCGAGGCCGTGCCGGACGCCGTCCTCGGCGGCGACCCCACGCCCGGGGGGCGTCTTCCGGCCAATGCGCACTTCACCTTCCCCGGCTGCGAGGGCGACTCCCTGCTGCTCCTCCTGGACGCCCAGGGCATCGAGTGCTCCACCGGCTCCGCCTGCACCGCCGGCGTCGCCCAGCCCAGCCACGTCCTCCTGGCGACCGGGGTCGATCCCGACCTGGCCCGCGGCACCCTCCGCTTCTCCCTGGGGCACACCTCCACGGAGGCCGACGTGGAGGCCGTGGCCAAGGCCATCGGCCCGGCGGTGGAACGGGCCCGGGCGGCGGGACTGACCTAGCCCGCCGTGGCCGACGGGGAGCCGGAGGGGCCGGTGTCCGCCTGCGCCGTACGGGCCCGCCGGACCAGCTTCATGTAGCGGTCCCAGTCCCAGTGCGGGCCCGGGTCGGTGTGGTCCGTGCCCGGGACCTCGACGTGGCCAATGACGTGGTCGCGGTCGACGGGTATGTCGTAGCGGGCGCATATGCGGGCCGTGAGGCGGGCCGAGGCCGCGTACATCTCGTCCGTGAAGTCCTCGGGGCGGTCCACGAACCCCTCGTGCTCGATGCCGACGCTGCGCTCGTTGTAGTCGCGGTTGCCCGCGTGGTACGCCACGTCCAGCTCGCGGATCATCTGGGCGACGCGGCCGTCCTGGCCCACGATGTAGTGCGAGGCGGCCTTGTGCTCCGGGTTCTTGAACGCCTGCACCGCACTGTCGAAGCTGCCCTGGGTGACGTGGACGATCACCATGTCGACGCCGAAGTCGTCCGGCCGGTCCGCACGCCGCCAGTTGGCGTCCGAGGCCGCCACCCAGCGGGCGCCCGTGTAGTCGACGGCGCCCTGCTCACGCGGTTTCTCGATCCCGGGCACGCGCCACCACCACCGCGCCAGCTCGTCCCGCGCCAGCACCGCCGCGCCCGCCGCTGTCGCCGCCCCGCCCACGATCAGGGCCCGCCGCCCGATGCGCCGGTCCCCGTCCGCGGATGCTCTTCTCGTCCCCACATGATCCTGAACGGATACCCGGCGGCCGTGGTTCCCGGGCCCCGTACCCTGGAGGGGTTATGACTGACACCTCGCAGCGCTCCCGCCCCCTCCGCGTCCTGGCCGCCATGTCCGGCGGAGTCGACTCCGCCGTCGCCGCCGCCCGCGCGGCCGAAGCGGGCCACGACGTGACCGGCGTCCACCTCGCGCTCTCCGCGAACCCGCAGTCGTTCCGTACCGGGGCGCGGGGCTGCTGCACCATCGAGGACTCGCGCGACGCCCGCCGCGCCGCCGACGTCATCGGCATCCCGTTCTACGTGTGGGACCTCGCCGACCGCTTCCGCGAGGACGTCGTCGAGGACTTCGTCGCCGAGTACGAGGCCGGCCGCACCCCCAACCCGTGCCTGCGCTGCAACGAGAAGATCAAGTTCGCCGCCCTGCTGGACAAGGCGCTGGCGCTCGGCTTCGACGCGGTCTGCACCGGCCACTACGCCCAGGTGATCCTGCGCGAGGACGGCACCCGCGAGCTGCACCGCGCCTCCGACACGGCCAAGGACCAGAGCTACGTCCTCGGCGTGCTCGACGACCGCCAGCTCGCCCACGCCATGTTCCCCCTCGGCGACACGGTCACCACCAAGGAGGAGATCCGCGCGGAGGCCGAGCGCAGGGGACTGGCCGTCGCCAAGAAGCCCGACTCGCACGACATCTGCTTCATCGCCGACGGTGACACCCGGGGCTTCCTCGCCGGCCGCCTCGGCAGGGCGGAGGGGGACATCGTCGACGAGTCCGGCGCCAAGGTCGGCACCCACGAGGGCGCCTACGGCTTCACCATCGGCCAGCGCAAGGGCCTGCGGATCGGCACCCCCGCCCCCGACGGCAAGCCCCGCTACGTCCTCGACATCTCTCCGGTGACCAACACGGTCACCGTCGGCCCCGCCGCGGCCCTCGACGTCACCGCCCTCACCGCGGTCAGGCCCCGCTGGTGCGGCGCCGCCCCCACCGGCCCCGGCACCTACACCGCCCAGCTGCGCGCCCACGGAGGCGAGACCGAGGTGACGGCGGAACTCGTCGACGGGTCCCTGGAGGTGTCGTTCACCGAGCCCGTCCGCGGCGTCGCCCCCGGCCAGGCGATCGTCCTGTACGACGGCACCCGCGTGGTCGGCTCGGCGACCATCGCCTCGACGGTGCGGGCCGGGGAAGCGACCCCGGCGGTCTGAGGCACGGCTGCGGACCAAGGTCCTTCGGCCCTGTTGAAGGGGACCGTCGGCGGCGCCCCGCCCGCCGCCCGCCGTGGTGTGATGCGGACGCGCCCGCCGGTCCCGTTGCGACGCCGTCCACCGGCCGGGGCGCACGCACCATGACACAGAGCCGACAGGAAACGCCGCGATGCCCCGCACAGCCGTCCCCGCCCCAGCCGCCTCCCCGGTGTCTCCCGCCCGGAGCACGTGGCGGGTGGGCGCGTGACCACCGACTACCACAGCCTGCTCGCCCGCCAGGAGGCCATGCGCCTGCGTGCCCGGCTGCGTGCCCCCGCCGGGCACGGGGCACCACACGCCTCCCCGGCCACCGCGGCGGCCGGCCTCCGGGCCGTCCTTGCCGGGCCCGCCGACCAGGAGGTGATCGTTCGGAACCTGGCGCAGGTCACGCCCTTCGGCGCGCTCATCGGCCACCTCTACGACGCCATGTTCGAGCGGCACCCGTACCTGAGGCAGCTGTTCCCCGCGTCGATGGAGTTCCAGATGGCCCACCTGGAGCGGGCCCTCCGGTACCTGATCGAGAACCTCGGCCGCCCCGACGAGGCGACCGCCTTCTTCACCCGCCTCGGCCGCGACCACCGCAAACTCGGCGTGCTCCCGGTGCACTACGAGGTGTTCGAGGAGGCGCTCCTGGAGGCGCTGCAGCGGCAGGCCGGGGGACGGCTCGGCGGCGACGTCACGGGTGCGTGGCTGCGCATGGCGCGGTTCGCCGCCGCGGCCATGGTGCGCGGCGCGGACGACGCGCTCCGCGAACCGTCCTACTGGAGCGGCACGGTGACGTATCACCGGCGCCGCCGCCCGGACCTCGCCGTTCTACGCGTCCGCCCGTCCGAGCCGTACCCCTGCCGGCCCGGCCAGTACGCGAGGCTGCAGAGCCCGCTGCTGCCGCACACCTGGCGTCCGTACACCCCGGCCGGCGTGCCCGGGACCGACGGCGAGCTGGAGTTCCACGTGCGACGCACCGGTCCCGGCGGTGTGAGCGACGCCCTCGTGACCGGCACCGACGTCGGCGACACCCTGCTGCTGGGCCCGGCCCAGGGCACCACGACCCTGGACGACCCCCTCGCGCAGGACGTGCTGATCGTGGCCGGCGGCACCGGCTGGGCCACGGCCAGGGCGCTGCTGGAGGACCTGGCCGCGCGTCGTACCCCGGGCCGCTCGGCGCACCTGTTCCTCGGCGTCCGCACCGCCGACGAGCTGTACGACGCGCCGGCCCTCGCCCGGCTGGAGAAGCGCTGCCCCTGGCTGCGGGTGGTCCGGGTGACCGAGGGCGGCGCCGCCCCGTCCGAGCACGGCACCGTCGACGCGGCAATCACCCGGCACGGCGACTTCACCGGGCACGTCGCGTATGTCAGCGGCCCACCCGCCATGATCACCGCGGTGGTCCGGCGCCTCGCCGCACTCGGGCTGCCCGCCGGGCGCATCCGGCACGACCCGGCCCCCGACGGCCGCACGGCCGGCCTCACCCTCTGAAGAACTCCGCCAGCACCGGCGCCAGGACGTCCGGTTCCACCATGTGGGTCTGGCCTCCCAGGGTGCGGCACGTGCCCCGGGGGACGGACTGCGCGATCGCCCGCGCGGCCTCGCGCATCCACGCCGGGCTCGCGTCGCCCGCGATCGACAGCACCGGGACGCGGACCGACGCCAGCAGCCCGCGCGGCACGCTCCCGTCGCCCATCACGGCGTCGTCGTACGCGAGGCTCGGTGCGATCGACTCCATCCCGGCCCACATCGGTGACTGCCGCGCGCCCTGGATGACGTCCTCGCCGAGGCCGGTCAGCCGCAGGAACAGCTCCACCGCGTCCCCGCGCCGCCCCTCGGCGAGCGCCGCCGTCAGCCGCTCGGTGTACCGCGCGCGCTCCTCCAGGGCGTCGGACGACATCGCGTACGGTGTCTCGTACACGGCGACGTGGTGCACCGGGAGTCCGCTCGCCGCCGCCCTGAGCGCCAGCGCGCCGCCCGAGGAGACGCCGTACAGCGCGGCCGCGCCGCCCACCGCCTCGATCAGCGCCGCCAGGTCCTCGACCTCGCGCTCCACCGCGTACGGCGCCGTGTCCCCGCTGCCGCCCCGGCCCCGGCGGTCGTACACGACCACCCGGAACCCCTCCGAGAGGCGGGCCGCCAGCGGGGCCACCGTGCCGCCCGTCGACATCGCGCCGCTGACGAGAACGATCGTGGCGCCCCGCCCGGCGCTCTCGTACGCCAGGGAGGTGCCGTCACGCGAAGAGATGTTCTTGTCCATGTCACGCCAGACTGCCGCACGGGGCGGCGTTCATCGGTGAGGCGGGCGGCGCGTTCGACCATCACCACCCGTTCACCTGATCAGCCGACTTCCACCTCGGAGAAGCAGAGGTGGTCCTTGATCCGCGTGACCTCCGGCTTCGGCTCCGGGTACGCCCAGACCAGATCCGCCGAGCCCGGCAGCGACCAGTAGGACGCGGTGCCCTTGAAGGGGCAGTGCGTGTGCGTTGCGGAGGGCGTCAGCAGGTCCAGCCGTACGTCCTGGGGCGGGATGTAGTACCGCGCGGGACAGCCCGTCTCGCGCAGCACCAGCGTCCGGTCGCTCTCCGCCAGCACCTGCCCGCCGTGCACCACGCGCACGTGCCGGTCGCTCTTCTCGATGGTGATGCGGTGGCCTGTGGTCACGATCGTCCTCCTCGGGTGGCCGACTCCACGGGTACAGCGCACCCTGAAGCGGACTTCTTCCCGAGGACCCGGAGGAGGATCCATGGGAGCCAAGGACACCGGCCGGAACCGCGGCACCCTCGGTCACCGGGCCGGCTACGCCCTGCGCCACCCGCGGCGCGTCCCCGCCCACGCGCGGCGCGCGTTGCGCGACACCTGGCTGCGGCTGCTCCACCGCGACCACATCGCCTACTACCGCGCGGTGATGGCCTCCGACGCGGCCCGCAGCACCGAGGCGGCGGTCGGCCACAACCCCTCGCGCGAGCAGTGGGCGCGCATCGGCCGGATGCAGTTCGACTACCTGCTGCGGCACGGTCTGGAGCCGCACCACCGGATGCTGGAGATCGGCTGCGGCAACCTGCGCGCGGGACGCCTCTTCATCGGCCACCTGGAACCCGGCCACTACTATGGCATCGACATCTCGCCGCACATCCTGCTCGCCGCCCAGGACACCCTCGTACGCGACGGACTCCAGGCCAGGATGCCGTACCTCACCCTGGCGGACGACCTCACCTTCGCCTTCCTGCCCGACGGGCACTTCGACGTCGTCCACGCGCACAGCGTCTTCTCGCACTCGCCCCGGCACGTCGTCGAGGAGTGCTTCGCGCACGTCGGGAGGGTGCTCGCGCCCGGCGGGTTCTTCGACTTCACCTTCGACCGCACGGAGGGCGAGGAGCACCAGGTGCTGCACGAGGACTTCTACTACCGGACGGAGACGCTGGTGGAACTGGCCGCCTGCCACGGCCTCGCCGCCCGGTTCATGGACGACTGGGAGAGGCTGCCGCACCGGCAGTCGAAGATGCGGCTGACCGTGATGTCCGACCGGGCCCGTACTGTGGGTCCGTGAACATCTGTGTCTTCCTCTCCGCCGCCGACCTCGACGAACGCTACACACGCCCCGCGCGGGAGTTCGGGCGGCTGCTCGGCAAGGGCGGTCACACGCTGGTGTGGGGCGGTTCGGACACCGGCCTGATGAAGGTCGTCGCCGACGGCGTGGAGGAGGCGGGCGGCCGGCTCTGCGGCGTCTCCGTGGAGTTCCTCGCGGCGAAGGCCCGCGACGGCGTCGACGAGATGGTGATCGCCGGGGATCTCGCCGAGCGCAAGCGGCTGCTGCTGGAGAAGGCCGACGCGGTGGTCGTCATGGTCGGCGGCACCGGCACCCTCGACGAGGCGACCGAGATCCTGGAGCTGAAGAAGCACGGGCACACCGAGAAGCCGGTGGTCCTGCTCAACACCGCGGGCTTCTACGACGGCCTCAAGGAGCAGTTCCGCCGCATGGAGGACGAGGGCTTCCTGCCCCGCCCGCTGACCGACCTGGTGTTCTTCGCCGAGGAGCCGGTGGGCGCGCTGGCCCACCTGGAGGAGAGCCTGGGCGTGGAGTGACCGCCCGGTGATGCGAGCATGGCGGACATGGCTACACATGTGATCACCGGAGCGGGCTCCGGCATCGGCGAGGCCGTCGCCCGCCGCCTGCACGCACGCGGGGACGAACTCGTCCTGCACGCTCGCGACGCGGGCCGGGCGAAGGAACTGGCGGCCCGGTTCCCCGGCGCCCGCACCCTCGTCGGGGACCTGGCGGACCCGGACAGGCTCTCCTGGGCCTTCTCCCACCAGTCGCTCCCGGACCGGGTGGACTCCCTCCTCCACATCGCCGGCGTGGTCGACCTCGGACCGGTCGGCGAGCTGACCCCGAGGACCTGGCGGCACCAGCTCGACGTCAACCTGATCGCCCCCGCCGAGCTGACCCGCCACTTCCTGCCCCAGCTCCGCGCGAGCCGGGGTCACGTGATCTTCGTCAACTCCGGCGCCGGCCTGAGCGCCCACGCCGGCTGGTCCGCCTACGCCGCCTCCAAGCACGGTCTCAAGGCCCTCGCCGACTCCCTGCGCGAGGAGGAGCACGCGGGCGGCGTCCGCGTCACCTCGGTCTACCCCGGCCGCACGGCCAGCCCCATGCAGGCCAGGGTCCACCAGCAGGAGGGCAAGGAGTACGACCCGGCCAGGTGGATCGACCCCGAGTCGGTCGCCACGACGATCGTGACGGCCCTCGACCTGCCGGCCGACGCGGAGATCAACGACCTGACGGTCCGACCGGGGCGGTGAGGGCCGGCCCCTCCGGCCCCCGAGGAGCGGGGGGGCCGGGGGCGGCGCCCCCCGGGGGAGGGGCGGGCAGGGGCGCCGGGGGCGGAAAACCTCCGTACGCTCTACGGGTGAGCGAAAACAGCCAGTTCAGTTTCGGCCCCGCCACCGGCATCGGCTCCATGCCGGGCGGGGACGCCCGCGAGGCCGCCAGAACGGTCACCGGCAGCTTCGAGACCTTCCCCCACCTCCCCGAACTCCCCGCCCGCGGCCCCGGCGCGGACATGATCGGCCGCACCGCCGGCCTGCTCGTCGAGCTCTACGCCCGCGTCGAGCCCAGCGGTTGGCGCCTCGGCGACCGCCCGGGCCGCGACACCAGGCGCGCCCGCTCCTGGCTCGGCGAGGACCTCGACGCGCTGGAGGAGTTCACCCAGGAGTACCAGGGCCGGCTGAAGGTCCAGGCGGTCGGCCCGTGGACACTCGCCGCCGCCCTGGAGCTGAGGAACGGCGAGGCCACCCTCTCCGATCCCGGCGCCTGCCGCGACCTCGCCGCCTCGCTCGCCGAGGGGCTGCGCCTGCACCTCGCCGAGGTCCGGCGGCGCGTCCCCGGCGCACAGATCGTCCTGCAGCTCGACGAACCCTCCCTCACCGCCGTGCTGCGCGGACAGGTGAGGACCGCCAGCGGCTACCGCACCCACCGCGCGGTGGACCGGCAGATCGTCGAGGCCACGCTGCGGGACGTCGTCGGGGTGCACGACGGCGGTCCCGTCGTGGTCCACTCGTGCGCACCGGACGTCCCGTTCGCCCTGCTGCGCCGGGCGGGCGCGGCGGCGGTCTCCTTCGACTTCTCCCTCCTCACCGAGCGTGACGACGAGGTGATCGGGGAAGCGGTGGAGAGCGGGACCAGGCTGTTCGCCGGTGTCGTCCCGGGCACGGACGGCCCGTTGTCGGACCCGGGAGGTAGCGTCATGGGTGTCAGGACGCTCTGGCGCAGGCTGGGGCTGCGGCCGGGACTCCTCCCGGAAGCGGTCACGCTCACTCCGGCGTGCGGACTCGCGGGGGCCTCCCCGGAGTACGCGCGCAGGGCCCTCGCCCATTGCGTCCTGGCGGCGAGATCACTCGCGGACAACCCAGAGTAACGGGAGGACACACGGTGGCCGGCGACAAGCAAGCGGAGACGACGAGCGTGCCCGCCGAGGCACGGGAGAAGCACGCCACGCTCGCTGAGCAGATCGAGGAGCACCGCTTCCGGTACTACGTGAACGACGCCCCCGTCATCAGCGACGCCGACTTCGACCGGCTGCTGCGCGAACTGGAGGCGCTGGAGGAGGAGCATCCCGAGCTGCGCACCCCCGACTCGCCGACCCAGAAGGTCGCCGGGGCGTACGAGACGGAGTTCACCTCCGTCGAGCACCGCTCGCGCATGCTCTCCCTCGACAACACCTTCAACGACGACGACCTCGCCGCCTGGGCGGAGCGCATCCACCGGGAACTGGGCACGCAGAAGTTCCACTTCCTGTGCGAGCTGAAGGTCGACGGCCTCGCCGTCAACCTCACCTACGAGAAGGGCCGGCTCGTCCGCGCGGCGACCCGCGGCGACGGCCGCACCGGTGAGGACATCACGCCCAACGTGCGCACCATCGCCGAGATCCCGGACCGGCTGAAGGGCGACGAGGTGCCCGACCTCGTGGAGATCCGCGGCGAGGTCTACTTCCCGATGGAGAAGTTCCAGGAGCTCAACGCGCGGTTGAACGCGGCCGGCGACAAGCCGTTCGCCAACCCGCGCAACGCGGCGGCCGGTTCACTGCGGCAGAAGGACCCCCGGGTCACCGCCACCCGCCCGCTGCACATGGTGGTGCACGGCATCGGCGTCCTGGAGGGCTACCAGGGCATGACCCGCCTCTCCCAGGGCTACGACCTGCTGAAGACCTGGGGGCTTCCGACCTCCCCGCACAACAGGGTGGTCGACGACCTCGAGGGCGTACGGGAGTTCATCGCGCACTACGGCGAGAACCGGCACTCCGTGGCGCACGAGATCGACGGCGTCGTCGTCAAGCTCGACGAGATCCCGCTCCAGGGCCGTCTCGGCACCACCTCGCGCGCCCCGCGCTGGGCCATCGCGTACAAGTACGCGCCCGAGGAGGTCAACACCAAGCTGGTCAACATCCGTGTGGGCGTGGGACGCACGGGCAGGGTCACGCCGTACGCCCAGGTCGAACCGGTCACGGTGGCCGGGTCCGAGGTCGAGTTCGCCACACTGCACAACCAGGACGTGGTCAAGGCCAAGGGCGTCCTCATCGGCGACACGGTGGTGCTGCGCAAGGCCGGTGACGTCATCCCCGAGATCCTCGGCCCGGTCGCCGACCTGCGCGACGGCAGCGAGCGGGAGTTCGTGATGCCGGCCGAGTGCCCCGAGTGCGGTACGCCGCTCAGGCCGATGAAGGAGGGCGACGTCGACCTGCGCTGCCCCAACGCCCGCACGTGCCCGGCCCAGTTGCGGGAGCGGCTGTTCTACCTGGCCGGGCGCAAGGCGCTGGACATCGAGCACTTCGGCTATGTCGCCGCGGCGGCGCTGACCCGGCCGCTGGAGCCGGAGGAGCCGCCGCTGAAGGACGAAGGGGACCTGTTCGACCTCACCGTCGACCGGTTGCTGCCCATCAAGGCGTACGTCCTCGACCAGGACAGCGGGCTGCCCAAGCGGGACCCGAAGACCGGCGAGGAGAAGATCGCCACCGTCTTCGCCAACCAGGAGGGCGAACCGAGGAAGAACGCGGTCGCGATGCTGGCGAACATCGCGGCGGCCAAGGAGCGTCCGCTGGCGCGCGTGCTGACCGGCCTGTCGATCCGTCATGTCGGGCCGGTCGCGGCAGAGGCGCTGGCCCGTGAGTTCCGCTCCGTCGACCGCATCGAGCAGGCCACGGAGAAGGAGCTGGCGGAGACCGAGGGGGTCGGCGACATCATCGCCGCCTCCGTGAAGGAGTGGTTCGCCGAGGACTGGCACCGCGAGATCATCCGCAAGTGGAGGGCGGCCGGCGTACGGATGGAGGAGGAGAGCTCGGGGGAGGACGAGGGGCCGCGTCCGCTGGAAGGGCTCACCGTCGTGGTGACCGGGACCCTGGAGAACTTCACCCGGGACGGCGCGAAGGAGGCGCTGCAGAGCCGGGGGGCGAAGGTGACCGGGTCCGTCTCGAAGAAGACGTCGTTCGTCGTCGTGGGGGACAACCCCGGGACGAAATATGACAAGGCCATGCAGCTCAAGGTTCCGGTTCTGAGCGAGGACGGCTTTGCCGTCCTCCTCGGACAGGGCCCGGAGGCCGCGGCGGAGGTCGCTCTCTCGGCCGAGGAGTAGCGGTTGAAGTCCGCCCGATCGGCGCATACCAGATGCATACGGGTGAGTGGGGCGCATTCGGGCAACCGTCGGCGACCGGTGCCCGTGCAGGCCCTGTGCGGCCTACTGTTGAGATGTGCGCCTGCCGTGCCCAGCTGCGGTCGGGGCAGCCCCGTACTCGTGAGGGGTCGGGGGTAAGGGCTTTCCAACGCGGAGCCGCTGAGGGTCGTCGGGCATCGGGCCGCGTGGCGTGGGCACCGCCGGCTGGGAGAGGGACGGGAATGGAACCGACCGAGAGCGCCGCCCCGGGCTCACGGCCGCGTCTGCGTCGCATGGCGGTCGCATGGCGGCGCGGCCGTGGGGACGGGCGGCCCGCGGGACGACCGGGCGCGACGGCGCGCACCGGAGCGCGTACCGCGGACGTGCGCGGGACGGCTGCGCGCGGTGCGGACGTGCGCGGTGCCGGGCAGCCGATCGTCGGGCGCGGTCCCGGGCTGGCCGAGCTGTCCGAGGCGGACACGGAACGGCACCCGTCCTGGCCCGCGTTGCCGACGGCGGTCGTCGCCGCCGCCGGGTTCGTGCTGGGGGCCGGCTTCCTGCGGGCGTTCACCGGAGGACACGCGCTCTTCCCGTCCGGGGCCGTCGGCTGGTCCCTGGCCGTGCTGACCGGAATCATCGTCGGCCATCTGGTGATGCTGGGCCGCTCCCGGTGGTGGGGCGGCACGGGTTCCGGCGCCGCCCTCACCCTCGCGGTGCTGCTGCTGTACGGCTGGCTCCCGGCCGGGATGGTCAGCCTCACGGTCGTCGTGCTGGTCGGCACGGCCCGGCGGGGCCGCTGGCGACAGGGCGTGCTGCACGGTGCGGTGGACCTGCTCGGCATCGGCGCCGGCGCGCTGGTGCTGGCCGCGTTCGGCTGGGTGCCGTCCGTCGAGTCGCCGTCGACTCCGGACACCTGGACGGTGTACACCGCGCCGGGGGTGGTGCTGGCCGCCGTCACGTATCTCGTGGTCACGCGCACGCTGTTCTGGTACCTGCACACCCCGCGCGCGGGGCTGCCCACCGCGGCCCGCACCGCTCTGCTCCGGCAGGGGCTCGTCGCGGTCGCCCTGCTCGGCATAGCGCCCCTGGTGTGCGTGGTCGCGGTCGCCAAGCCGGTGCTGCTGCCGCTCTTCTCCATTCCGCTGATCGCCCTCGACTCCACCCTGTGGATAGCCCGCGCGCGGGCCGAGGAGCAGTTGCGCGATCCGCTGACCGGGCTGCCCAACCGGCAGTGGCTGCTGGAACGCATCTGGACCGCGCTGGACGACGCCGAGCGGATCGGCGCCCGTGCCGCACTCATGCTGATCGACCTGGACCGGTTCCGGTCGGTCAACGACACCCTCGGTCATCTCGCCGGCGACCGGCTGCTGCTGCAGATAGCCGACCGGCTCAGACTCGCCCTGCCGCGCGGGGCGGAGGCCGCGCGGCTCGGCGGTGACGAGTTCGCCGTCTTACTGCCCGTCGCCGACTCCACGACGTCCGCGACCCGCGTCGCCCGCGGCCTCGTCGCCGCCCTCGGTTCCCCGCTCGACCTCGACGGGCTCACCCTCGTCCTGGAGGCGAGTGCGGGGGTCGCCGTCTTCCCCGACCACGCGGACGACGCGGAGGGGCTGTTGCGGCGGGCGGACGTGGCGATGTACCAGGCGAAGCGGGACCGTACGGGGGTCGAGGCGTACGAGTCCAAGCGGGACTCCAACACCCCTGACCGGCTGGGACTGCTGGGGGATCTGCGGCGGGCGCTGGACGCCCGTGAGGTGCAGCTGCACTACCAGCCGAAGGTCCGCTTCGACGGGCAGGTCGCGGGGCTCGAGGCGCTGGTGCGGTGGGTGCATCCGGAGCGGGGGAAGGTGCCGCCGGACGAGTTCATAGCGATCGCCGAGTCGTCCGGGCTGATGCCGCACCTCACCGAGTACGTGCTGGAGACCGCGCTGGGGCAGGTCGCACAGTGGCGCGCCCAGGGGCTGTTCGTCCCGGTCGCCGTGAACGTGTCCCCGCGCGATGTGCACACGCCCGGTTTCGCGGGCTCCGTGGCGGCGCGGCTGGCCCGGCACGGGGTGCCGGCGGGGGCGCTGCAGCTGGAGATCACCGAGCACGTGCTGCTGGAGGATCCGCAGCGTGCGGCCGACACGTTGAACGCGTTGACCGGGCACGGGGTGAAGATGTCGCTGGACGACTTCGGCACGGGGTACTCGTCGTTGGTGCATCTGCGGCGGCTGCCGGTGAGCGAGCTGAAGATCGACCGGTCGTTCGTGGCCCGGCTGGCCCTGGACGCCGAGGACGCGGAGATCGTGCGCTGCACCATCGACCTGGCGCATTCCCTGGGGCTGCTCGTCGTCGCCGAGGGGGTGGAGGACGACGAGACGTGGGAGCGGCTGCGCGATCTCCGCTGCGACGCGGTGCAGGGCTGGCTGGTGGCCGCGGCGATGCCGCCGGAGGAGACCACGGCCTGGCTGCTGGCCCGCGGTTCCCGCGGCTGGCAGCGCCCGGCCGCCGCGCTCCCGGCCGCGACGACCGCGGCCGACGAATAGCCCGCGCCGGGTGCGGGTTTCTGTGCTTGCGGCGCAGGGTTCGGTCCGGCGGGGGGTCGGGTGGTGCCTGTGGTCGGTGGGTGGGGCGGGGCCGTGTCGGGGGTGTCCGTCCTCGGACCGGCGCGGATCACGTTCCTCCGACGGGGCGCGGACGCGCCGGCCGCTGCGGGCGGGCGCCCCCGCCCCGTCCCCTTCCCGCCGTACGCGGCCGCCTGCCGCCGCTCCCGCGGGCGGTCGTGCCGCAGGGCGGCACGGGTGGGCGCGACGGCAGCCCGTGAGCGCCGGGCGCGCGACCCCCCGGTCCATACCGGCGCGGGGCGCCGGCAAGGCGCCGGGCCACGTGACAGCGCCCGCGGGGCACCCCGCAAGGCGCCGGGCCGCGTGAACCTCATCCGGCCCGCACCGACGAGGGGCGCCGGGCTGCAGAGCCACCCCGCTCAGCGGCAACGAGGGGCATCGCCCGCGGGCCGGGGAAACGCCGTACGGCGGCCGACGGGGCGGGTCCCCGGAAAGGGTTTCACGGGCACGGCCCGCCGCCCCATAGGATTGGCCCCAAACCACACACACTCACCCCAGAGGATCGCTGCATGCCTGGCATTACGCGCGAGGAGGTCGCCCACCTCGCCCGGCTGGCGCGTCTGGAGCTGAAGCCCGAAGAGCTCGACCACTTCGCGGGCCAGCTCGACGACATCATCGGCGCGGTCGCCCGCGTCAGCGAGGTCGCCGACCAAGACGTACCGCCGACCTCGCACCCGCTCCCGCTGACGAACGTCATGCGCGCGGACGAGGTCCGTCCCTCGCTCACCCCCGAGCAGGCGCTCTCCGGCGCCCCGGCCCAGGAGCAGCAGCGTTTCAAGGTGCCGCAGATCCTGGGGGAGGAGTAACCCGCCATGAGCGATCACATCATCAGGCTCACCGCCGCCGAGACCGCCGAGAAGATCGCCTCCGGTGAGCTCACGGCCGTAGAGGTCACCGAGGCGCACCTTGCCCGGATCGAGGCCGTCGACGAGAAGGTGCACGCCTTCCTGCACGTCGACCGCGAGGGCGCCCTCGCCCAGGCGCGCGCCGTCGACGAGAAGCGGGCCCGCGGCGAGAAGCTCGGTCCGCTGGCCGGCGTCCCGCTCGCGCTCAAGGACATCTTCACCACCGAGGGCATCCCGACCACCGTCGGTTCCAGGATCCTCGAGGGCTGGATCCCGCCGTACGACGCGACGCTCACCAAGCGGCTGAAGGCCGCCGACGTCGTCATCCTCGGCAAGACCAACATGGACGAGTTCGCCATGGGGTCCAGCACCGAGAACAGCGCCTACGGGCCGACCGGCAACCCGTGGGACCTGACCAGGATCCCGGGAGGGTCCGGCGGTGGTTCGTCCGCCGCGCTCGCCTCCTTCCAGGCCCCGCTCGCCATCGGCACCGACACCGGCGGTTCCATCCGCCAGCCGGCCGCCGTCACCGGCACCGTCGGCGTGAAGCCGACGTACGGCGCCGTCTCCCGGTACGGCATGGTCGCCTTCTCCAGCTCTCTGGACCAGGGCGGTCCCTGCGCCCGTACGGTCCTGGACGCGGCCCTGCTGCACGAGGTGATCGCCGGGCACGACCCGATGGACTCCACCTCCATCGACGCCCCGGTCCCGCCGGTCGTCGAGGCCGCCCGCAACGGCAGCGTCGCCGGCATGCGCGTCGGCGTCGTCAAGCAGTTCCGCGGTGAGGGGTACCAGGCCGGTGTCGTCCAGCGGTTCGACGAGTCCGTCGAGCTGCTCAAGGAGCTGGGCGCCGAGGTCGTCGAGCTGGACTGCCCCTCCTTCGACCTGGCGCTCTCCGCGTACTACCTGATCGCGCCCTCCGAGTGCTCCTCCAACCTCGCCCGCTTCGACGGCCTGCGCTACGGCCTGCGGACCGGCGACGACGGCACGCGCTCCGCCGAGGAGGTCACCTCGCTGACCCGTGAGGCCGGCTTCGGCGACGAGGTCAAGCGCCGCATCATGCTCGGCACGTACGCGCTCAGCTCCGGCTACTACGACGCGTACTACGGCAGCGCCCAGAAGGTCCGCACCCTCATCAAGCAGGAGTTCGAGCAGGCGTTCGAGCAGGTCGACGTGATCGTCTCCCCGACGACCCCGACCACCGCCTTCCCGATCGGCGAGCGCGCCGACGACCCGATGGCGATGTACCTCGCCGACCTGTGCACCATCCCCACCAACCTGGCCGGCAACGCGGCCATGTCGCTGCCCTGCGGCCTCGCCCCGGAGGACGACCTGCCGGTGGGTCTGCAGATCATCGCCCCCGCCATGAAGGACGACCGGCTCTACAAGGTCGGCGCCGCCGTCGAGGCCGCCTTCGTGGAAAAGTGGGGCCACCCGCTGATCGAGGAGGCACCGTCGCTGTGAGCGCCCTGTCCAAGGCCATGGGCTTCAAGAAGTCCAAGTCCGGTCTGTACGTCTCCATGGCCACCTCGGCGTTCGGCGCCGTCGGTGTGTACAAGCAGATCAAGAAGGCGCGTGGCGAGAACGACACGCTGCGGCTGCTCGACGCCGTCGTCACCGGCGCCGCGGTCGTCACCAACCTCGCCATCCTCTACCGCGAGCTGAAGAGCCTCGGCGACGACGACGTCCTGCTGGGCTGAGAGGGAAGTTTCACCGTGACCACCACGACTGACCTGGTGTCGTACGAGGACGCGCTGGCGTCGTACGACCCCGTCATGGGCCTAGAGGTCCATGTCGAACTCGGCACCAACACCAAGATGTTCTGCGGCTGCTCGACGGCGCTCGGCGCCGCCCCGAACACCCAGACCTGTCCCGTCTGCCTCGGCATGCCCGGCGCGCTCCCGGTCGTCAACGCGACCGGCGTCGAGTCGGCGATCAGAATCGGTCTCGCGCTGAACTGCGAGATCGCCGAGTGGTGCCGCTTCGCCCGGAAGAACTACTTCTACCCGGACATGCCCAAGAACTTCCAGACCTCCCAGTACGACGAGCCGATCGCCTTCGACGGCTACCTCGACGTGCAGCTGGAGGACGGGGAGACCTTCCGGGTGCAGATCGAGCGCGCCCACATGGAGGAGGACACCGGCAAGTCGACGCACGTCGGCGGTGCCACCGGCCGCATCCACGGCGCGTCCCACTCGCTGCTGGACTACAACCGCGCCGGCATCCCGCTGATCGAGATCGTCACCAAGCCGATCGAGGGAGCGGGCGAGCGCGCCCCCGAGGTCGCGCGGGCCTACGTCCGTGAGCTGCGCGAGCTCATCCGGGCGCTCGGCGTGTCCGAGGCCCGCATGGAGATGGGCCAGATGCGCTGCGACGTCAACCTGTCGCTGCGCCCCCACGGCGCCGAGAAGTTCGGCACCCGCTCCGAGACCAAGAACGTGAACTCGCTGCGGTCCGTGGAGCGCGCGGCCCGCTTCGAGATCCAGCGGCACGCCGCCGTGCTCTCCTCCGGCGGCACGATCGTCCAGGAGACCCGCCACTTCCACGAGGACACGGGGTCCACGACCTCGGGCCGCGTGAAGGAGGAGGCCGAGGACTACCGGTACTTCCCGGAGCCCGACCTGGTGCCGGTCGCCCCGTCCCGGGAGTGGGTCGAGGAGATCCGCTCCGCCCTGCCAGAGCTGCCGCTGGTGCGCCGCAACCGGCTCCGCGAGGAGTGGGGCGTCTCCGGCACCGACATGCAGGCCATCCTGAACGCCGGTGCGCTGGACCCGATCGTCGCCACGATCGACGCCGGAGCCGACGCGGCGTCCGCCCGCAAGTGGTGGATGGGCGAGCTGGCCCGCGCCGCCAACGAGTCCGGCAAGGGGCTCGACGAGCTGGCGATCACCCCGGAGCAGGTGGCCCGGGTCGCCGAGCTGGTCGTGAAGGGCGATCTGAACGACAAGCTGGCCCGTCAGGTCATCGAGGGCGTCCTCGCCGGCGAGGGCACCCCGGACGAGGTGGTCGACAGGCGCGGTCTGAAGGTCGTCTCCGACGAGGGTGCCCTGGGCACCGCCGTCGACGAGGCCATCGCCGGCAACCCGGGCATCGCGGACAAGATCCGCGGTGGCAAGGTGGCCGCGGCCGGCGCCCTGGTCGGCGCGGTCATGAAGGCCACGCGCGGGCAGGCGGACGCGGCCCGCGTGAAGGAACTGATCCTTCAGAAGCTGGGCGTCGACGAGGGCTGATCCCCGAAGGCGACGGGAGGGGGCGCATCGGGTTCGATGCGCCCCCTCCCTCATGAGGTCGTGCCGTCACGCGGTCAGCGGCGGCTGCCCACCACGCGTGCGAAGCCCAGCGTGCGGCCCCGGTCCGCGCGGAGCATCTCCGCGCTCTCCCGGCTCGTCCGCACGTGGAACTCCTCCCTGCTCTCCTCGTGGACGACGTCGCACCAGAGCAGCCACTCCCGCCAGCCGTCCTCCAGCCAGTCGGCCGTCTCGACCTCCACGGCCCCGCTGCGGGTCCAGTGGCGGCGCCACCAGGCGGGGCTGTGGAAGCACCAGAACGCGGGGTCCCAGAAGGGCTTCATGTGCTCCGGTGGTTCGCTGCCCCCGATCTCCTCGGTCAGCGCCGGGACGACGACCCCGATCCGGCCGCCGGGCTTCAGCAGCCGGGCCAGCGTCGGCAGGTACAGGTCGTCGGTGCCGAAGTACTGGTACGCGTCGACGGAGACGATCGCGTCGAAGCTCTCCTCGCCGAAGGGCAGGTCGTGCGCCTCGGCGAGGACCGGGAAGACCCGGTCGGCGACGCCCGCCTCGGCGATGCGGCGCGCGTTGTCGTCCGGCTTGATCCACAGGTCGGCCGCGGTGACCTGGACGTCGTACTCCCTGGCCAGGAAGACCGACGTCATGGCGCGTCCGCAGCCCAGGTCGAGCACGCGTGCGCCGGGGCGCAGGGCGTCGAGGCCGAGGGCCGGGGCGAGCCACTCCAGCAGCCACAGCGCGTGCGGGCCCATCTGGTTGTCGACGGCCCAGCGGGCGTCGTAGGCGCTGCTGCGGGGGTACCGGGGCAGGGCGATGCGGCTAGCGAGATCCTCGTGCGGGGTGTTCGGTGTGATGTCCGGCATCGGTGAACGGGCTCCTCGGGGCCGTGAAGAGGGAAGGGGACGCGTCGGAGACCGGGCGGACAAGCATCGAAGCACCTGCTTCGGTCGGCGGCGGACTGCCGCGGAACGTCGGACCGGCGGATGCTAGCAGCCGTCCCCGTGCTCCCGCATCCGGATTTTTGGCCCAGGGCGCCGCGCTCGCGCGCCATGAGCGGACGTGTCGATTCCGGACCGGCCCGGACACTCGGGCCGAAGGCGCCGAGCGGGAGGCGACCTACGGCACGGGCGGCGACACCGCGTACCTCACCGTCGTACCGGAGCCGTCCCCGCAGTCGAAGCGGACCAGTGACCTGGTCGACCGGCTGCGCGAGGACGTGCTGCCGCGGGCCGGGACGGGCACCTCGCCCGACGTGCGCGTCGGTGGCGTGACGGCCGGGTACGACGTCATCGTCGACAAGCTGCCCCTCTTCGTCGGTGTCGTGATCGGCCTGGGCTGTCTGCTGCTCCTGGTGGGCTTCCGCTCGCTCGCCGTCCCGCTGGAGGCCGCCGCGATGAACGTGGCCGCAGTCGCCGCCACGTTCGGCGCCGTCGTCGCGATCTTCCAGTGGGGCTGGGGCAGTGACGTACTGGGCCTCGGCGCGGGAGGTCCGATCGATCCCTTCCTGCCCGTGATCATGGTCTCCGTCCTCTTCGTGCTCTCCATGGACCACCAGGTCTTCCTGGTGAGCCGGAGGTACGAGGAATGGCCGGAGACCGGCGACAACCGGCGCGCCGTCCGGGTCGGCCCCGCCGAGACCAGCCGGGTGATCGACTCCGCCGCCGTGATCATGATCTCGGTCTTCCTCGCCTTCGTCCTCACCGGCGACCGCGTGATCGCCATGCTCGGCGTCGCGCTCGCCGCGGCCGCCGCCCTCGACGCCTTCGTCCTGCGCCCCCTGCTCGCCCCCGCCCTCATGCACCTCCTCGGCGGTGCCGACGGGTGGCTGCCGCGCCCGCTGGGCCGGATCGTGCCGCGCGTCGGCATCGGGCCGCCCGAGGCCGTGCCGCCCATGAGAGGCTGGCCGCCACCACGGACGCCGAGGCGGCGGACGTGCCGGCCGAGGAGGAGCAGCGACGGGATGTACGCGATACCACTGGGTGACGACGGAGCGGAACTGCGCCCCCTGGAGCCCTGGCACGCCGAGGAGTTCCTGGCCCATCTGGACCGGGGCCGGGAGTTCATCAACCAGTACGTCCCCTTCGGCGCCAGGGCCACGGACGTGACCGGCGCCCGGGAGGTGCTCCAGCGCTACGCCGACTGGCGCGCCGCGGACACGGCCTCGCTGCACGGGCTGTGGCTGGACGACACGCTCGTGGGCGGGGTGCTCACCCTGAACTTCGACGCCGCGAACGGCAGCTGCGAGGTGGGCTGCTGGCTGGAGCCCGCCGCCACCGGGCGCGGGCTCGTCACCCGCGCGATGCGGGTGCTCATCGACTGGGCGGTCGAGCGGCGCGGCATCCACCGGGTCGAATGGGTCGCGGCGTCCGGCAACGGGCCGAGCATCGACGTCGCCCGCCGGCTCGGGATGACCCGGGACGGCGTCCGCCGCGAGGCCCACCTCCATCACGGGGTACGCCACGACCTGGAGGTGTGGTCCGTGCTCGCCCCGGAGTGGCGCGCGGCGCACGAGGAGCGTTGAGCGGACTCTCAGACGGCGTCCGTACGGTGCGGGGCATGGGAACCAGGACAGTGGACGGGACCGGGACCGACACCGAGGCCGGCACCGCGCACGACGAGACGGCGGCGGACGCCACCGGGTCCGGCGACGCCGACGCCACGGAGACGGAAGCGGAAGCGACGCGGGACGCACCGGGGAGCGAGGACCGAGCCCCGTCCGGCGTCGGACAGGGCGCCGCCGCGGTCGTCTCCGCGGCCCTCGGCCTCGTCTCGCTCACCGGCAGCCGGCTGGGCACGGTGGCCGCCGCGCGCCGACGCGGAATGAGCGGCTAGCTCACCTGCAGCTCCAGGATCCGGTCGTCCCCCTCCTTCGGGTTGCCGCGACCGTCCATGTTGCTGGTGACCAGCCACAGCCTGCCGTCGCCCGCCGCCGCCACCGTGCGCAGCCGGCCGTACTCGCCCTCCAGGAAGGCCTGCGGGTCTGCCGAGGTCTCCGTGCCCTTCAGCGGGATGCGCCACAGCCGCTCGCCGCGCAGTCCCGCCATCCAGACCGAGCCCTCGGCGTGCGCGATGCCGCTGGGGGAGGCCTCGTCGGTGCTCCACTGGTGGACCGGGTCGTGGAAGCCGCCGTCGTCCGACTCGCCCTCCGCCTCCGGCCAGCCGTAGTTGTCGCCCGGCCTGATCGCGTTCAGCTCGTCCCAGGTGTTCTGGCCGAACTCCGAGGCGAACAGCCGCTGCTTGCGGTCCCACGCCAGGCCCTGCACATTGCGGTGGCCGTACGAGTACACCGCGGAGTCGGGGAACGGGTTGCCCGGGGCCGGCTCGCCCTCCGGGGTCAGCCGCAGGATCTTGCCGCCCAGGGACTCCTTGTCCTGGGACAGACCCGTGTCACCGCTCTCGCCCGTGCCCGCGTACAGCATCCTGTCCGGGCCGAAGGCGATCCGGCCGCCGTTGTGGATCTCACCCTTGGGGATGCCACGGAAGACCGTGTCCGGCGCGCCCAGCTGCTCGCCGGCCGGCTTCCCCTCGTCGTGGACCATGCGGACGATGCGGTTGTCGGAGGCCGAGGTGAAGTACGCGTAGATCATGCGGTCCGAGGCGTAGTCGGGGGAGAGGGCGATGCCGAGCAGGCCGCCCTCGCCGGACGGCGACACCCCGGGCACCTCGCCCACCTCGGTCTTCTCGCCGGTCCTCCCGTCGACCCGGGTGATCGTCGCCTCGTCACGGGAGGAGACCAGCAGGTCGCCGTCGGCCAGCGGGGCCAGGCCCCAGGGGGAGCTCAGGCCCGTGGTCACCGTGCGGACCACCTTCACCGAGCCCTTCGCGGGCGGTGTCCTTTCCGCGCTCCCCTCCGGCGACGCGGACGACGTCGCCGCCGTACCGGTCGGGGAGGCGCTGTCGTCCGCGCCCGGCGGGGCTCCGTCGTCGGAGGAGCAGCCGGCGGTCAGCAGGAGCGCGGCGGCGGCCAGTACGGCCGTCACGGCTCGTCGTTGCACGATCTCGTCCCTTCGACGCGGCGGGGTCCTACCTGTCATACACCGCTCGTGCTCCCGAAGTTCCCGATCGGGGCACCCCGAACCGCCGGATCGCCGCCGCAGGTCCGCCGCTCAGTCCCACGACCCCTGTGCCGCGGGCAGTTCCGCGATCTCCGCGAGATCGCGTCCCGTCAGGCGCAGGTCCACCGCGGCCGCGTTCTCCACGACCCACCGCTCCCGCTTGGCGCCGGGGACCGGGATCACCTGGCGGCCCCGGCTCAGCACCCAGGCCAGCGCCACCTGCGCCGGGGTGACGTGCTCGCCGTGCCGGCGGGCGACGCGGCGCAGGCCGACCACGATCGGCTGGTTCGCGGCCGTCATCTCGGCCGTGAAGCGGGGGTGCCGGGCGCGCAGGTCGTCCGCCTCGAAGCCCACGCCGGGCGTCAGCGTCCCGGTCAGGAAGCCGTTGCCCAGCGGCATCGCCGCCAGGAACCCGATCCCCCGCGACGCGCACCACGGCAGCAGCGCCCGGAGCGCCTCCGGCGACCACACCGACAGCTCCGCCTCCACCGCGCTCACCGGGAAGACCTGCTGCACCCGCTCCAGCAGCCGGACCGTCGCGTCGTGCAGCCGCGCCCCCGGCCGCCGCGCCGGGCGCGCCCCCACCGCGCACAGCCCCAACGCCCGCACCTTTCCCGCCCGTACGAGATCGGCCATCGCACCCCAGGTCTCCTCGACCGGGACCTCCGGGTCGGCGCGGTGCAGCTGGTAGAGGTCGATGACATCGGTCTGGAGGCGGCGCAGCGACGCGTCGCAGGCCCTTCTCACGTACCCGGGGCGGCCGTTGGCCACGATGTGCTGATCGCTCACCAGGAGCCCGGCCTTGGTCGACACGAAGGCGTCGGAGCGCCGCTCCCTGAGCACCCGCCCGAGCAGCAGCTCGTTGGTGAACGGGCCGTACATGTCGGCGGTGTCGAGGAGCGTCGAGCCCACGTCCAGCGCCCGGTGCACCGCCCTGAGCGATTCCTCGTCGCGCTGCCGGGAGGTGCTGTAGGCCCAGCTCATCGGCATGCACCCGAGTCCGACGGCCCCCACCGCGAGCGCCCCCGCGCCGATCGTCCTGCGCTCCACCTGGTCGTGACCCTCCCTCTCCGGTTCCCCAACCTAACCCGCGCCCTCCCCGGCCCCTGAACTAGCCTCCGGACCATGACCACTGCTGACGTATGGCTTCCCCTCCCGCCGGACGAGATCGAGGGCCTCCCCGAGGGGCCGCGCTACCTCTTCTGGGACGGCGACGAGGAGTTCCCCGCCGACCCGGCCGACTGCGGCTTCTACGTCGTGCCCTACATGAAGCCCGCCGGGGTCGGTGTGCGGCCGCTGCCGCTGATGCGCTCCGTCCGCGTCGTGCAGACCCTGTCGGCCGGCACCGACCACGTGGAGCCCGGCCTGAGGGACCTGCCCCCCGGCGTACGGCTGTGCAACGCGCGCGGCGTGCACGAGGCCAGCACCGCCGAGCTCACGCTCGCACTGATCCTGGCCTGCCTGCGCGGCATCCCCGACTTCGTGCGGGCGCAGGACGAGGGGGAGTGGCGCGGCGGGTTCCGGCCCGCGCTCGCCGACAAGAACGTGCTCATCGTGGGGTACGGCGCGATCGGCGCGGCCATCGAGGACCGGCTCGTTCCGTTCGAGCTCGCGCGGGTGGTGCGCGTCGCGCGCTCCGCACGCACCACGGAGCGCGGGCCGGTGCACCCGCTCACCGAACTGCCCGCCCTGCTCCCGGAGGCGGACGTCGTCGTCCTCTCCACACCGCTGACCGAGACCACCCGGCACCTCGTGGACGCCGGGTTCCTGGCCCGGATGAAGGACGGCGCCCTGCTGGTGAACGTGGCCCGCGGCGGCGTCGTCGACACCGAGGCGCTGCTCACCGAGCTGGAGAGCGGCCGCGTCACCGCGGCCCTCGACGTCACCGATCCCGAACCGCTGCCCTCGGAGCACCCCTTGTGGCGGGCGCCGGGCGTCCTCATCAGTCCGCACGTCGGCGGGCCCACCTCGGCCTTCCGGCCGCGCGCCGAGCGGTTGCTGGTCCGTCAGCTGCGCCGTTACCTGAACCAGGAGGAGCTCGGCAACGTGATCCTGGTGACGGGAGCGGAGGACCTGTAGCCCACTTCGAGTACCGTCCGCGTCGAGCAGGGAACGGGGGGTACTCATACATCAGTTGATCGTTACGCAGCGTAGAGAGCCTATGTCCCTGAGTGACGACACTGGTGTATCGTCCCGACAGGGGCCGCGCCGCTGACCGACGGCGCGGGGCAGGACACTGCGGACAGTGAGGGGGGCGACGGACGATGCACGGCCTGTGGACGAGCGATCCGACGCGGCGGAGCCGTCGGCGACGACCGTGGCGCACGGCCGCGCGCGGCCGTGGTCACGAGGGCGGCCACCGCATCCGGCACAGCGGCCCTCACGACGGCCCCGGCCGTCGCCGCCCCGTGCACGGCAGCCGCGGACGGCAGGACCCCCCGGCGCGCCGGGGGCCGGGTGACCCGGGAGCGGAGCGGACCGGGAGGCGCCGGTGAGCACCGCCACCTCCACCTCCACGCGGGACGGAGCACCGAGGCAGCAGTCCGCGCCCACGGCACCGCTGCCGGGTGCGCCGGCCGCCGGCCGCCGGCCCGGCCCGGCCGCCCAACTCGTGCTGGCCCTGGTCTGCGCGGCCTACGCCGTCGGCGCCGCGTTCGGCTGGGGCTCGGAGCGCCTCGCGCTGATCATGGGCGACTTCGGACTGAGCGCCGCGGCCGGCGCCGCCGCCGTGTCCTGTTTCGTCTACGCCCGCAGCCCCCGCACCCGGTTCCGGCCCGCCTGGCTGCTGTTCGGCCTCTCCTCGGCCATGACGTCCCTGGGCAACCTGGTCTGGGGGTGGTACGAGGTCGTCCTCGGGCTTCCCGTGCCCAGCCCCAGCTACGCCGACCTGTTCTTCCTGTGCTTCGCGCCGCCCGCCATCGTGGGACTGCTGGTACTCGCCAAACGGCCCGCGAACAAGGCCGGCTGGGTCTGTCTCGCCCTGGACGCCTGGCTGATCGGCGGTTCCCTGCTCACCCTCGCGTGGAGCCTCGCGCTCGCCCAGGCCGCGCGGGCCGAGGGCCCGGGCGTCGCGCGCACCGCGCTGTCCCTGGCGTATCCGCTGCTCGACATCGCCCTGGTCAGCATGGTGCTCGCGCTGCACTTCCGGCGCTCGGCGGTCAACCGGTCCGCGGTCAACACCGCGGTCGGCGCGCTCGCGCTGACCGTGATGTGCGACGCCCTGTTCACCTCCCCGCTGCTGCAGGCCGGCTACCGCTCCGGACAACTGCTCGACGCGGGCTGGTTCGCCGGCTCGCTGCTCCTGGCCTACGCCCCCTGGACCGCGCCTCGCGGTGGACGGCCCGAGCGGGAGGGGCACACGCGCGTGGTCCGCGAGCACCTGCCCGGGCGGCACGACGTGCCGGACCACCACCACGGGCCGCCGCCCGGCGAGCACACCCGGTATCCGCTCTCCCGGCCCATCGCCGGCTCCCTCGCCGCGCTCACGCCGTACCTCGCCGCGGCCGTGTGCACCCTGGGGATCCTCTACAACGTCCTCAACGGCCGCAGCGTCGACCGCGTCGTGCTGCTCACCGGGGGCACCGTGGTGCTCGCGCTCGTCGTGCGCCAGGGCATCATGCTGCTCGACAACATCACCCTCACCCAGGAACTGGCGCAGAAGGAGAACCACTTCCGCTCCCTGGTGCAGGGCTCCAGCGACGTCATCATGATCGCCGCACCCAGCGGCATCCTCCGCTACGTCTCCCCGGCCGCCGCCGGGGTGTACGGCAGGCCCGCGGAGGAACTGGAGGGGACCGAACTGGCCGGTCTCATCCACCCCGAGGACCTGGGCTGTGTGGTGCACGAGGTGCGCCGCTTCCTCGCCGCCAGCCCGGTCGAGGAACCCACCACCCGCATCGAGTGCCGCTTCCGCTCCGGTGACGGCGGCTGGCTGAACGTCGAGTCGACCGTCAACCGGCACCAGGGCGGCCTGATCTTCAACAGCCGTGACGTGACCGAGAGGGTGCGGCTGCAGGCGCAGCTCCAGCACAACGCGGAGCACGACCCGCTCACCGACCTGCCCAACCGCGCCCTGTTCACCCGGCGCGTCCAACAGGCGCTGTCCGGCCGCCGGGCCTCGGACCGCGGGGCCGCCCTCAGAGGCACGGCGGTGCTCTTCATCGACCTCGACGGCTTCAAGGGCGTCAACGACACCATCGGACACCAGGCCGGGGACGAGCTGCTCGTCCAGGCCGCCCGCAGACTCCAGGACGCGGTCCGCCAGGGCGACACCGCCTCCCGGCTGGGCGGCGACGAGTTCGCGGCCCTGATCGTCGGGGACGGCGTCCGTGACCGGGACGCCCGTGAGCGGCACATCCTGGAGCTCGCCGACCGCCTGAGAGCGACCCTCTCCCAGCCCTACGTCATCGACGGCAACGATGTCCGGGTCAACGCCTCCATCGGCGTGGCCTTCGCCGAACCCGGCCTCGGCGCGGGCGAACTGCTGCGCAACGCCGACCTCGCCATGTACCGGGCGAAGGCGGCCGGCAAGGGCCGCGTGGAGCTGTACAAGCCGCAGATGCAGCAGGACGTGGTGCGCAGGGCGGAGCTGGCCACCCGGCTGCGCGCGGCGCTGCACCACGGCGAGTTCGCCCTGCTGCACCAGCCGGTGGTGTGCCTGGAGGACGGCCGGATCACCTCGGTCTGCGCCCAGGCGCGCTGGCGCTCCTCCCAGGGGGTGCTGTTCACCCCCGCGGAGTTCCTGCGCGTGGCCGAGGACAGCGAGAAGACCGCCGAGCTGGGCCGCTGGGTGCTGGAGGAGGCCGTCGAACAGGCCGCCGAACGGCACGCGACCGGTCTGCCCGTCCCGGTGGCCGTCCGGCTGAGCGCCCACCGGCTGCTGGACCGGTCGCTGCCCCTGGGCTCGATCGAGGCCCTGCTGACCCGGCACGGGCTGCCGTCCGGCTCCCTGGTCGTCGAGCTGGCCGACACCGACCCCAGGGTGTCGCTCGACGAACTGGAGCGCCGGCTGACCGTGCTCAAGCGGCTCGGCGTCCGGATCGCGCTCGACGGCTTCGGCAGCGGTCCCGCGGCGTTCACGGTCCTGCGGCGGCTCCCCGTCGACGTGCTGAAGCTCGACCGGGGCCTGGTCGACGGCGTGGTGGAGTCCGCGCGGCTGCGCAAGATCACCAGCGGTCTGCTGCGAATCGCCTCCGACCTCGGGACGCAGTCCGTGGCCGACGGCGTGGACCGGCCCGAGCAGGTCGCGGCCCTGCGCGCGATGGGCTGCACGCACGGGCAGGGCAAGGCCTTCTCCGGGCCACTGGACGAGTACCGGCTGCGCAGGGCGCTGGCCGCCGGGCACTATCCGGTGCCGTCCGGACCGACCGAACCGGTGTTCGTCGGCGGGAGTGCCGGGGTGTACCCCACCGGAGTGACCGCCGTACTCCAGGGCGGTGCGGCACTGCGCTCACATGATGAGACTCCCGTCCCACCCACTTGACAGTGAGTGCGCGCCGGGGGGAGGGTCAGTGCCATGCGCACCCGAATTCTCGTACTTGGAAAGCGCGTCGGCTGACGCTGAGCCTCGACCGCTCAGCGACCACCACCCGACGCGCTCCCCTCGCTTGCCTCATGGCACGAGGGGTTTTTTGTTGCACAGGCACCCGCCGAGCAGCACGCGCAACCCGCACGAACTTCGCAGAAAACCCTCAGCATCGAGAAGAGAATGCCGATGACCGAGCAGGCCACCGGGGCCCATCACCCGCAGCCCCGGCCCCGATCCGGAGGACAGTCCGCCCCCGTCGAGCACGTCACGGGCGCACAGTCCCTCATTCGCTCTCTCGAGGAGGTCGGCGCCGACACGGTATTCGGCATTCCCGGGGGCACCATCCTGCCGGCGTACGACCCCCTGATGGACTCCACGCGGGTGCGCCACGTGCTGGTCCGCCACGAGCAGGGCGCGGGCCACGCGGCCACCGGTTACGCCCAGGCCACCGGCAGGGTCGGGGTGTGCATGGCGACGTCCGGTCCGGGCGCCACCAACCTGGTCACCCCGATCGCGGACGCGCACATGGACTCCGTGCCGCTGGTCGCGATCACCGGGCAGGTCGTGTCCGAGGCGATCGGCACCGACGCCTTCCAGGAGGCGGACATCGTCGGCATCACCATGCCGATCACCAAGCACAGCTTCCTGGTCACCAGGGCGGAGGACATCCCCCGGGCGATCGCGCAGGCGTTCCACATCGCCTCCACCGGCCGCCCGGGACCGGTCCTGGTCGACATCCCCAAGGACATCCTCCAGGCGAAGACCACCTTCTCCTGGCCGCCCACCATGGACCTGCCCGGCTACCGGCCCGTCACCAAGCCGCACGCCAAGCAGATCCGCGAGGCCGCCAAGCTGATCACCGCCGCGAAGCGGCCGGTCCTCTATGTCGGCGGCGGCGTCCTCAAGGCCCGCGCCACCACCGAGCTGAAGGTCCTCGCCGAACTCACCGGAGTCCCCGTCACCACCACCCTGATGGGACTCGGCGCGTTTCCCGACAGTCACGAACTGCACGTGGGGATGCCGGGCATGCACGGTTCGGTCACCGCCGTCACCGCGCTGCAGAAGGCCGACCTGATCGTCGCCCTCGGAGCCCGCTTCGACGACCGCGTCACCGGCAAGCTGGACAGCTTCGCCCCGCACGCCAAGGTCGTCCACGCCGACATCGACCCGGCCGAGATCGGCAAGAACCGCGCCGCCGACGTGCCGATCGTCGGTGACGCCCGCGAGGTCCTCGCCGACCTCGTCCAGGCCGTCCAGAAGGAGCACGCCGAGGGCAACCACGGCGACTACACCGCCTGGTGGAAGGACCTCAACCGCTGGCGCGAGACCTACCCGCTCGGCTACGACCTGCCCGAGGACGGTTCGCTCTCCCCGCAGCAGGTCATCGAGCGCATCGGACAGCTGGCGCCCGAGGGCACGATCTTCACGGCCGGTGTCGGCCAGCACCAGATGTGGGCCGCGCACTTCATCCGGTACGACCGGCCCGCCACCTGGCTGAACTCCGGCGGCGCCGGAACCATGGGCTACTCGGTCCCGGCCGCCATGGGTGCCAAGGCCGGCGCCCCCGACCGCGCCGTCTGGGCGATCGACGGCGACGGCTGCTTCCAGATGACCAACCAGGAGCTCACCACCTGCGCCCTGAACAACATCCCGATCAAGGTCGCCATCATCAACAACGGCGCGCTCGGGATGGTCCGCCAGTGGCAGACCCTCTTCTACAACCAGCGGTACTCCAACACGGTGCTGCACTCCGGTCCCGGCGCGGACGCCGCCGAGAGGAGCGCCGGCACCCGGGTCCCCGACTTCGTGAAGCTGGCGGAGGCCATGGGCTGTTACGCGATGCGCTGCGAGGACCCGGCCGACCTCGACAAGGTCATCGAGGAGGCGAACTCGATCAACGACCGCCCGGTCGTCGTGGACTTCATCGTCCACCAGGACGCGATGGTGTGGCCGATGGTCGCCGCCGGCACCTCCAACGACGAGATCCTGGCCGCCCGGGACGTCCGTCCCGACTTCGGCGACAACGAGGACGACTGAGAGCCGTCAGGACCTTCAAGCAGAGGAAGCAGATCATGTCCAAGCACACGCTCTCCGTCCTGGTGGAGAACACCCCGGGAATCCTGGCCCGCATCGCCGCCCTGTTCTCCCGCCGCGGTTTCAACATCGACTCGCTCGCCGTCGGCGTCACCGAGCACCCCGACATCTCCCGCATCACCATCGTGGTGAGCGTCGAGGAGTTCCCGCTGGAGCAGGTCACCAAGCAGCTCAACAAGCTCGTCAACGTGTTGAAGATCGTCGAGCTCGAACCCGGGCAGGCCGTCCAGCGCGAACTCGTTCTGGTGAAGGTGCGCGCCGACAACGAGACGCGCTCCCAGATCGTCGAGATCGTCCAGTTGTTCCGCGCCAAGACCGTGGACGTCTCCCCGGACGCCGTGACCGTCGAGGCCACCGGCAGCGGCGACAAGCTGTCCGCCATGCTCAAGATGCTGGAGCCGTTCGGCATCAAGGAGCTCGTCCAGTCCGGCACGATCGCGATCGGACGCGGTGCCCGTTCCATCACGGACCGGTCGCTGCGTGCCCTGGACCGGTCGGCGTAGGACCTGAAACGGGCGGCCGGGACACGACCGTCCGCCCGTATCGCGAGACCCCCAACCTTCCCCCTCCCTCACCGTCATACGGTGGGACGCAACACCTGCACACAAGGAGAGAACCCAGTGGCCGAGCTGTTCTACGACGCCGACGCCGACCTGTCCATCATCCAGGGCCGCAAGGTCGCGGTCATCGGTTACGGCAGCCAGGGCCACGCCCACGCCCTGTCGCTGCGTGACTCGGGCGTCGACGTCCGCGTCGGTCTGCACGAGGGCTCCACGTCCAGGGCCAAGGCAGAGGAGCAGGGCCTGCGCGTGGTGAGCCCGTCCGAGGCCGCCGCCGAGGCCGACGTCATCATGATCCTCGTCCCGGACCCGATCCAGGCCCAGGTCTACGAGGAGCACATCAAGGACAACCTGAAGGACGGCGACGCCCTGTTCTTCGGTCACGGCCTGAACATCCGCTACGGCTTCATCAAGCCCCCGGCCGGCGTGGACGTCTGCATGGTCGCCCCCAAGGGTCCGGGCCACCTGGTGCGCCGTCAGTACGAGGAGGGCCGCGGCGTCCCCTGCATCGCCGCCGTCGAGCAGGACGCCAGCGGCGACGCCTTCGCGCTGGCCCTGTCGTACGCCAAGGGCATCGGCGGCACCCGCGCCGGCGTCATCAAGACCACCTTCACCGAGGAGACCGAGACCGACCTCTTCGGTGAGCAGGCCGTCCTCTGCGGTGGCACCGCGGCGCTGGTCAAGGCGGGCTTCGAGACCCTGACCGAGGCCGGTTACCAGCCGGAGATCGCCTACTTCGAGTGCCTGCACGAGCTGAAGCTGATCGTGGACCTCATGTACGAGGGCGGCCTGGAGAAGATGCGCTGGTCGATCTCCGAGACCGCCGAGTGGGGCGACTACGTCACCGGCCCGCGGATCATCACCGACGCCACCAAGGCCGAGATGAAGAAGGTCCTCGCCGAGATCCAGGACGGCACCTTCGCCAAGAACTGGATGGACGAGTACCACGGCGGTCTGAAGAAGTACAACGAGTACAAGCAGCAGGACTCCGAGCACCTGCTGGAGACCACCGGCAAGGAGCTGCGCAAGCTCATGAGCTGGGTCGACGAGGAGGCGTAAGCCTTTGCGCCCCGCGACGGCGCCGGTGGTTCCCGGCGCCGTCGCGGGGCTTCGCCCGGGACCCCGCCGGAGGAGTCGACTCAGGCGGCCGGCTCGTACGGCCACTTCCGGGTGGTCGTTCCGCAGAGGCGCAGGACGACCCGCCCCGCGCCACTAGACTGCCGTACAACAACGCGTCAGGCCCACAACGTCGTGCGTCTTCCACGCGGCTAGCACTTCTTCACCGCCTGCGGCCGTCGGGACGGCCGTCCGCATTGGACTTGTGAGGACTCACGTGAGCTCGAAACCCGTCGTACTCATCGCTGAAGAGCTGTCGCCCGCCACCGTCGACGCACTCGGTCCGGACTTCGAGATCCGCCACTGCAACGGCGCGGACCGCGCCGAACTGCTCCCGGCCATCGCCGAGGTGGACGCGATCCTGATCCGCTCGGCCACCAAGGTCGACGCCGAGGCGATCGCCGCCGCGCACAGACTCAAGGTCGTCGCCCGCGCCGGCGTCGGTCTGGACAACGTCGACGTCTCCGCCGCCACCAAGGCCGGCGTGATGGTCGTCAACGCCCCCACCTCGAACATCGTGACCGCCGCCGAGCTGGCCTGCGGTCTGATCGTCGCCACCGCCCGCCACATCCCGCAGGCCAACGCCGCGCTGAAGAACGGCGAGTGGAAGCGCAGCAAGTACACGGGCGTCGAGCTCGCCGAGAAGACCCTCGGTGTCGTGGGTCTGGGCCGCATCGGCGCGCTGGTCGCCCAGCGCATGTCCGGCTTCGGCATGAAGGTCGTCGCCTACGACCCCTACATCCAGCCCGCGCGTGCCGCGCAGATGGGTGTCAGGGTCCTGTCGCTGGACGAACTGCTCGAGGTCTCCGACTTCATCACCGTCCACCTGCCCAAGACCCCCGAGACCGTCGGTCTCATCGGCGACGAGGCGCTGCGCAAGGTCAAGCCGAGCGTGCGCATCGTCAACGCCGCGCGCGGCGGCATCGTCGACGAGGAGGCGCTGTACTCGGCGCTCAAGGAGGGCCGGGTCGCCGGCGCCGGCCTGGACGTGTACGCGAAGGAGCCCTGCACGGACTCCCCGCTGTTCGAGTTCGACCAGGTCGTCTGCACCCCGCACCTCGGCGCCTCCACCGACGAGGCGCAGGAGAAGGCCGGCATCGCCGTCGCCCGCTCGGTGCGCCTCGCCCTCGCCGGCGAGCTGGTCCCGGACGCGGTGAACGTGCAGGGCGGTGTCATCGCCGAGGACGTCAAGCCGGGCCTGCCGCTCGCCGAGCGCCTCGGCCGGATCTTCACCGCGCTCGCCGGCGAGGTCGCGGCCCGCCTCGACGTCGAGGTGTACGGCGAGATCACCCAGCACGACGTGAAGGTACTGGAGCTGTCCGCGCTCAAGGGCGTCTTCGAGGACGTCGTCGACGAGACGGTGTCCTACGTCAACGCCCCGCTGTTCGCCCAGGAGCGCGGTGTCGAGGTCCGGCTGACCACCAGCTCGGAGTCGGCCGACCACCGCAACGTCGTCACCGTGCGCGGCACCCTCTCGGGCGGCGAGGAGATCTCGGTCTCCGGCACGCTGGCCGGTCCCAAGCACGTCCAGAAGCTCGTCGCGGTCGGCGAGTACGACGTCGACCTCGCGCTCGCCGACCACATGGTCGTGCTGCGCTACGAGGACCGTCCGGGCGTCGTCGGCACCGTGGGCCGCATCCTCGGCGAGGCCGGCATCAACATCGCCGGCATGCAGGTCGCCCGCGCGGCGGTCGGCGGCGAGGCGCTCGCCGTGCTGACGGTCGACGACACGGTGGCCGCCGGGGTTCTGGCCGAGCTGTCGGCGGAGATCGGCGCGACGTCGGCGCGGTCGGTGAACCTGGTCTGACCTGTCCGGGGGCTCCGTCCCCGCCCTCCCCGTCCGCCCCGGACGGGCTCGTCCTCAGACGCCGGACGGGCTGACCAGATCAGCCCGTCCGGCGTTCTCCGCGTCCGCCTCCTCCCGCACCCTGCGCAGCGCCACCGACGCCAGGACCGCCGCCCCGGCGAACACCACGGCACCCGCGATCGCCGCCGCGTTCATCCCCTGTGTGAAGGCCTCCCGAGCCGCCGTCGCGAGGGTGCCCCCCGCCTGCTCCGGCAGACGCTCGGCGACGGCGAGCGCGCCGCCCAGCGTCTCGTGGGCCGCCGCGGGAGCGGAGTCCGGCACCCCGTCCCGGTAGACGGCGGTGCCGATGGAGCCGAGGAACGCCATGCCCAGCGCCCCGCCGAACTCGGAGCCGGTCTCCATCAGGGAGGAGGCGGAGCCCGCCCGTTCCACCGGAGCGGCGCCCAGCGCGAGGTCCATGACCTGGGACATCACCGCGGTGACGCCCATGGCGAGCACACCGCAGGCCACCAGGACGAGTACCAGGTCGTCCGTGTCCACGAACGGCAGCACCGCGTAACCGCACACGGCGGTGGCGAAGCCCGCCGTCACCACATGGGCGCGGTTGACGCCCTTCTGCACCGGACGGGCCGCGAACGGTGCCGTGAAGCCGATGGGAACCGACGGCACCAGTGCCCACGGGGGCCGCCTCCGGAGCGCTCCTAACGAGCGCACCAGGACCAGTGCGGAGGGCATCAGGGTGGCACCACCGATGCCGAGCAGCGGGCGGGCCACGAGCAGGGTCTCGGCGCTGTGCGCGTACGCCGCCACCAGGGAGGCGGCGCCGAACCCGGCGGCGCCGGCCGGCAGCAGCCTGCGGCGGCCGATCCGATCGCCCACCGGGCCCATGGTCATCAGGGGACCGGCCACGGCGAAGGCGTAGATGTCGAAGATCCACAGTTGCTGCGTGCCGCTCGGCTGCAGGTCCGCGCTGATCTCCGGGACCGCGAAGCAGAGGACGCCGGGTGATCGAGGCCGCCGCTACAGACGCGCGGCCTTGAGCGCCATGTGCAGCAGCAGCCGGTCCTCCCCGTCGTCCAGGTCCAGGCCGGTGAGCTGCTCGATCCGGGACAGGCGGTAGTAGAGGGTCTGACGGTGGATGCCCAGTTCGGCCGCCGTGCGGCCGGCCTGGCCCGCGAGGTCGAGGTAGACCTCGGCGGTGCGGGCCAGTTCGGCGTGGGCGGGGGAGAGCAGGGGGCCGACGACGGGATCGTGGGCGGCGCCCCGGGGCAGCGCGGTCAGCAGGCGGAAGGGGCCGAGCGACGCCCACTGGGCGACCGGTCCGAGCCGGGGCTCGGCCAGCGCCGCCCGCGCCGACGCCTCCGCCTCCGCCCAGGCCGCGCCCAGTGCGGCGAGACCCGCGCGGGGCGCGGCGATCCCCGCGGCCGCCGACGGGCCGCCCCGGCTTCCGGGACCGCTCGAACCCGCCCGCTCCAGCAGCCGTGAGGCCGCCGTCGTCGCCGGGGCCAGTACGTCCGCCGAGCGCAGCCGCAGCAGCAGGGCCAGGGACAGGCCGGTCGTCCCCCACGGCAGGGTGCACAGCGCCGTCGCCCCCGGCACCGTACGGACCGACGGGGCGTCGTCCGGGTCGGCGGAGGGCCAGGGGGCGACACAGACCACCGTGTGCGGGCCCTCGGCGCGGCTGCCGAGGGCGGTGCGCAGCTCGGCGACGGCCATCTCCCGCTGCCAGTCCCGCTCCGCGGTCAGCACCGCCCGCAGCTCCCGCGTGAGGTCGGCGCCGTGCTGCGCCTCGTCCGCGAGCAGCGCCCCGATGCGGGCCGTCACCCGCATGGCCGCGTCCAGCTGCCGCCCGGAGGGGCCCGGGTCGTAGTCGAGCAGCCAGACGTACCCGAGGACGACCCCCCGATGGCGTACCGGCAGACAGATGCGTCCCCGGTGGACGCCCGCCTCGGGGGTGCGCGGGATGCGGACCGGGCCGGTCGCGCGGGTGATGCCGAAGCCCTCGAACCAGGCGCGGACGGCGGCCGTCGAACGGCGGGTCAGGATCGAGCGGGTGCGCACCGGGTCCAGCGCCGACGGATCGAGGTCGCCCTCACTGTCGTACGCCCCGAAGGCGATCAGCTCGAAGTCGCGGTTCTCCAGGGTCGCCGGAGCGCCCAGCAGCTCCGAGATCTCGTCCACCAGTTCCTGGTAGTCGTCCCTGTGTTCCGGTGTCACCCGGGCATTCTGCCGCAGAACCGCGGAGTCTTCATACATCTGTCCGAGATCCGTGGCACGGATGCGTGACAGCTGTCGATGGCCCACGATCGGGGGCATCCGTAGGTTTCACGGTGGTTCTCCGTGCCGTTCCCGAAGCGTCGGGTGACGGCCTCGTGCAGCTTGTGGAGGTGCCCCGTGCTGGGTCCCGTGATTCTCGCCGCGTCGCGCAGCGACCGGATGCGACGCCTGATCTCGGCGGCCCCGGTGACCAGACAGGTCGTGGACCGGTTCATCCCCGGGGAGACCGTCGACGAGGTCCTGCCGATCATCCGGGAGCTCACCGGCAACGGCCTCGAACTCACGATGGACGTCGTCGGCGAGGACATCACCACCCCCGGGCAGGCCGCCGCCGCGCGGGACGCCTACCTGGAACTGATCGACCGGCTGAGGCCGCTGGAGCTCGGCGCCCGCGCCGAGTTCTCGGTGAAGCTGTCGATGTTCGGGCAGGCCCTCCCCGGCGGCCACGAGCTGGCGCTCGCCAACGTCCGCCCGGTCGTCGAGGCCGCCGCGGGGATCGGCACCACGGTCACGCTGGACGCCGAGGACCACACCACCCTCGACTCGATGTTCGCCATCCACGAGGAGCTGCGGAAGGACGTCCCGCAGACCGGCTGCGTCATCCAGGCCTACCTCTTCCGCACCGAGGAGGACGCGCGCCGCCTCGCCGCGGCCGGCAGCCGCGTACGGTTGGTGAAGGGCGCCTACAAGGAGCCCGCCGAGGTCGCCTACCAGCAGAAGCACGAGATCGACAAGGCGTACGTGCGCATCCTGCGGACGCTGATGGAGGGCGAGGGCTATCCGATGATCGGGTCCCACGACCCGCGCCTGATCTCCATCGCCCAGGAACTGGCCCGCACCGCCGGACGCAAGCTCGACGAGTACGAGTTCCAGATGCTCTACGGCATCCGCGGCGACGAGCACCTGCGACTGGCCGCCGAGGGCCACCGCATGCGCGTCTACACGGCCTACGGCACCGACTGGTACGGCTACTTCATGCGGCGACTGGCGGAGAAGCCCGCGAACCTGCGGTTCTTCGCGCGAAGCATGATCACCAAGGGCTGACACCACACCGCTCAGATAAGGAGCCACGGAACCCATGGACGCTGTGACCCAGGTCCCCACCCCCGTCAACGAGCCGGTGCACGGCTACGCCCCCGGGACGCCCGAGCGCGCCCGGCTGGAGGCCAGGCTCAAGGAACTGGCCGACAACCCGATCGACCTTCCCTGCACCATCGGCGGCGAGCAGCGGATGGGCGGCGGCGAGCGCTTCGACGTCGTGCAGCCGCACAACCACAAGGCCCGCCTGGGCACGTACGCCAACGCCACCCAGCAGGACGCCCAGGACGCCATCGACGCGGCCCTCGCCGCCGCGCCCGCCTGGCGCGCGATGGCCTTCGACGACCGCGCGGCGATCATCCTGCGCGCCGCCGAGCTGCTGGCCGGTCCCTGGCGTGAGACCATCGCCGCCTCCACCATGCTGGGCCAGTCCAAGACCGCCCAGCAGGCGGAGATCGACAGCCCCTGCGAGCTGGTCGACTTCTGGCGGTTCAACGTCCACTACGCGCGGGGCATCCTCGCCGAGCAGCCCCCGGCCAATTCGCCGGGCGTGTGGAACCGCCTCGACCACCGTCCGCTGGAGGGCTTCGTCTACGCGATCACGCCGTTCAACTTCAGCGCGATCGCCGCCAACCTGCCCACCGCGCCGGCCCTCATGGGCAACGTGGTGGTCTGGAAGCCGTCCCCCACCCAGACCCACGCCGCCGTGCTGCTGATGCGCCTTCTCGAGGAGGCCGGTCTGCCCAAGGGCGTCATCAACCTCGTCACCGGCGACGGCATCGAGGTCTCCAAGGTCGCCCTGGAACACCGGGACCTGGCCGGCATCCACTTCACCGGTTCGACCAGGACCTTCCAGTACCTGTGGAAGACGGTCGGCCAGAACATCGAGAAGTACCGCACCTACCCGCGCCTGGTCGGCGAGACCGGCGGCAAGGACTTCGTCGTCGCCCACCCGAGCGCCGACCGCGCGGTGCTGAGGACCGCCCTGACCCGCGGCGCCTTCGAGTACCAGGGCCAGAAGTGCAGCGCCACCTCGCGCGCGTACATCCCGGCGTCGATCTGGAACTCCGGCTTCAAGGAGGAGTTCGCGGCCGAGGTCGACCACATCGCCATGGGTGACGTCACCGACCTGTCGAACTTCATCGGCGCCGTCATCGACGAGCGGTCCTTCGCCAGGAACAAGGCCGCCATCGACCGTGCCAAGGAGGACCCGGCCTGCACGATCGTCGCGGGCGGCTCCTACGACGACTCGGTCGGCTGGTTCGTCCGCCCGACCGTCATCGAGTGCACCGACCCGGAGAACGAGGTGTTCCGCACCGAGTACTTCGGCCCGATCCTCGCCGTGTACGTCTACGAGGACGAGAAGTACGACGAGATGCTGACCCAGATGGAGTCGGTCTCCGACTACGCCCTCACCGGCTCGGTCATCGCGAACGACCGCGCGGCGGCGGCGTACACGATGGAGAAGCTGCGCTACGCGGCCGGCAACTTCTACATCAACGACAAGTCGACCGGCGCCGTCGTCGGCCAGCAGCCCTTCGGCGGCGGCCGCGCCTCCGGCACCAACGACAAGGCCGGTGCCCCGCAGAACCTGATGCGCTGGACGCTGACCCGCGCCATCAAGGAGACGCTGGTCCCGCCGACCGACTACGGCTACCCGCACATGGGCTGACGCCCACCCCGACACCGGACGGGCCAGGTCGCCCCCGACCTGGCCCGTCCGGTGTTCTCGCAGGCGGGAGCGGTGCGGCCCGGTCCACCGTCTCAGATAGTAGGAAGTCCGAGTAATTGTGCAGACGGAAGCAGTCCGCTCCTCTAACTTTGTAGGAGCCGAACGACTCGCTCGACCAAGCGAACGGCGGTTGTGAGCCGGGCCCCGTGCAGGCAATCCCTGCGGCCCGCCGCTCCCCGCCCCTTCCGGTGTCTCGCAACCCCCTTCCCGCGCTCCACGTATGCCGAAGGAGTCGATGACCCATGGCCGAGACGACCGTCCGCCGCGTCCGTCACACCTCCCGCACCAGCGAATCCGACCGCAAGAACGCCGCCGCGGCGCTCCAGCGCGCCCTCGACCGCAGGGACAACGGCGGCTCGACCGGCCACTGACACCCCGTCGGCGTCCGCATGCCGGACGTCGCATGTCATCCCGTGGGACGAAGAGTAGGGTGCCCGCATGTCTCGCAGCATCGATCTCGCAGTGATCCCCGGTGACGGCATCGGCCAGGAAGTCGTGGCCGAAGGCCTGAAGGTCCTCTCCGCCGTCCTTGCGCAGGATGTGAAGCTGGAGACCAAGGAGTACGACTTCGGGGCCAAGCGCTACCACGCCACCGGTGAGACCCTCACCGACGCCGACCTCGACGGGCTGAGGCGGCACGACGCCATCCTGCTCGGCGCCATCGGCGACCCGTCGGTCCCCTCCGGCGTCCTTGAGCGCGGCTTCCTGCTCAAGCTCCGCTTCGCCTTCGACCACCACGTCAACCTGCGTCCGTCGAAGCTCCTCCCGGGTGTCGCCACCCCGCTCGCCGGTCAGCCGGAGATCGACTTCGTCGTGGTCCGCGAGGGCACCGAGGGGCCGTACACGGGCAACGGCGGCACCATCCGCAAGGGCACGCCGCACGAGGTCGCCACCGAGGTGTCCGTCAACACGGCCTTCGGCGTCGAGCGCGTGGTCCGCGACGCCTTCGCCCGCGCCCAGGCCCGCCCGCGCAAGAAGCTCACGCTGGTCCACAAGAACAACGTGCTGACCTTCGCCGGCCACCTGTGGACGAACGTCTTCGACAAGGTGGCTAAGGAGTACCCCGAGGTCACCACCGACTACATCCACGTCGACGCCGCGACGATCTATCTCGTCACCGACCCGGCCCGCTTCGACGTCATCGTCACCGACAACCTCTTCGGCGACATCATCACCGACCTCGCCGCGGCCGTCTCCGGCGGCATCGGCGTCGCGGCCTCCGGCAACATCAACCCCAGCCGCGAGTTCCCGTCCATGTTCGAGCCCGTGCACGGCTCGGCCCCGGACATCGCCGGTCAGGGCAAGGCCGACCCCAGTGCCACGGTCCTGTCCGTCGCCCTTCTGCTGCGCCACCTCGGCCACGACGCCGAGGCGGCCCGCATCGAGGCCGCCGTCTCCGCCGACCTCGCGGAGCGTGGCGCTCTGCCCGCCCGGAGCACCTCCCAGATCGGCGACGCGCTCGCCGCGCGAGTAGCCGGCTGACCCGGCGCGCCCTGTCGAAAACATTCGAGGCCGCCGGGTCGCATCCGCACCCGGCGGCCTCCCCCTGTCCCGCCGGGTGCCACCATCGACCACCGGGCCGCATCCACCCTGTTCCTTCCGCCGTCGCCTCCGGGCGATAATCGGACGCGGAGCCGCGGAATGAGGGAATGCTCGGACGTCCTAGTACTGGCCACCGGCCGTGCGGACGCGTGCGCGGCCCGTCACTACAACCGGTGAAGGACAACCACTCATGACGACGCCCACGATCGAGCTCAAGCCCTCGGCGCACCCGCTCTCGGACGCAGAGCGCGAGGCGATCCTGGCCAGCCCCGGGTTCGGCCGCCGCTTCACCGATCACATGGTGACGATCAAGTGGACCGAGGGCCGCGGCTGGCACGACGGCCGGCTCGTCCCGTACGCGCCGATCCCCCTCGACCCCGCGACCACCGTCCTGCACTACGCGCAGGAGATCTTCGAGGGGCTGAAGGCCTACCGCCAGCCCGACGGTTCCGTCGCCACCTTCCGCCCGGAGAAGAACGCCGAGCGTTTCCAGCGCTCCGCCAGGCGCCTCGCGATGCCCGAACTGCCGGTCGAGACCTTCATCGAGGCCTGCGACGCCCTCGTCGCGCAGGACAAGGCATGGGTGCCGGCGCACGGCGGCGAGGAGTCCCTCTACCTGCGCCCCTTCATGATCGCCACCGAGGTCGGGCTGGGTGTGAAGCCCGCCAACGAGTACCTGTTCCTGGTCATCGCCTCCCCGGCCGGCGCCTACTTCCCGGGCGGCGTGAAGCCGGTCTCCATCTGGGTCTCGGAGGACCGCGTCCGCGCCGTCCCCGGCGGCATGGGCGACGCCAAGACCGGCGGCAACTACGCGGCCTCCCTGCTCGCCCAGGCCGAGGCCGCCGCCAAGGGCTGCGACCAGGTCTGCTACCTCGACGCGGTCGAGCACCGGTGGGTCGAGGAACTGGGCGGCATGAACCTGTACTTCGTCTACGGCGACAGGATCGTCACCCCCACCCTCAGCGGCTCCATCCTGGAGGGCGTCACCCGTGACTCCCTGCTGGGCGTCGCCCGTGACCTCGGCTACGAGGCCGTCGAGGAGCGCGTCTCCGTCGAGCAGTGGCAGCGCGACTCGGAGAACGGCACCCTCACCGAGGTCTTCGCCTGCGGTACGGCGGCCGTCATCACCCCGGTCGGCACGGTGAAGCGGGCCGGGGCCGAATGGCGGCAGAGCGACGGCGAGCCCGGCGAGGTCACCCTCCGGCTGCGCCAGGCCCTCCTCGACATCCAGCGCGGCACCGCCGAGGACAGGCACGGCTGGATGCACCGGCTGGGCTGACCGGGGCGCCCGACGCCGGTGCGGGGCCGGGCGGGGCCCTGTGCCTTCCGGTTTCTGGCTCCGGCTCCGCGCCCTCCGGTTCTGTGCCTTCCGGTTTCTGTGGCTCCGGCTTCGCGCCCTCCGGCCTGAGTGGCCTCGTGGAGACGCTCTTCGCGGACGTGTGGACCAGCGCCCGGGCCGTACTCGAAACAGCGGATCGACCGGGTACCCGACGGCGCGGTCGGCCCGGGCGAGCCCTCGGCGCGGGGCAGGGGGGAGAAGCGTCCATGGGGGAGCGGGGAAACGGGTAAGCAGGGGGGCCGTACAGAGAGCCGTGTGGGGGCGTCCGTCGCGATGAGCCGCGACGGACGCGTCGAGGCTCTCGGCAGCCGGGCCGCCGACCTGGTCCCGGACGACGCCGACGGCCTGCGGGACGTCTTCGCCCGCCGTCTGCGCCGAGCACGTACCGCCCGCATCCTGAGACGGACCGTGAGCGCGGGGGCGGATTGTGCCAGACTCCCCCCGTGCTCTCGTTCGCCACGATTATTGGCAGCAGGCGCGCCGGTCCGCAGTGACCGCACGTACGACACGGTACGGGCGGACACCGTCGTCCTCGACCCGCGCGCAGACCTCTCGCACCCGCGAGGGGTTTTTCTGTTTCCTGGCCCACCCACAGCCAGGGAGCGGGGCGTGGGGGACCATGAGGGAACGGCGGAACCGGTCATTCCGGTAGACCGAGATCAACTCAGGAGCCTTCAGACCATGACCGCACCCAGCGAGCCCGACGACTCGTTCCACGTCTTCGACACCACCCTGCGCGACGGCGCCCAGCGCGAGGGCATCAACCTCACGGTCGCCGACAAGCTCGCCATCGCCCGGCACCTGGACGAGTTCGGCGTGGGCTTCATCGAGGGCGGCTGGCCCGGCGCGAACCCGCGGGACACCGAGTTCTTCGCCCGCGCCCAGCAGGAGATCGAGTTCCGGCACGCCCAGCTGGTCGCCTTCGGCGCCACCCGTCGCCCCGGCACCATCGCCGCGAAGGACCCGCAGGTCAGGGCGCTCCTCGACTCCGGTGCGCAGGTGATCACGCTGGTCGCGAAGTCCCACGACCGCCATGTCGAGCTCGCCCTGCGCACCACCCTCGAGGAGAACCTCGAGATGGTCCGCGACACGGTGTCCTACCTCAAGGAACAGGGCCGCCGGGTCTTCGTCGACTGCGAGCACTTCTTCGACGGCTACCGCGCCGCCCCCGAGTACGCGAAGGCGGTGGTCCGCGCCGCGTCCGAGGCCGGCGCCGACGTCGTCGTCCTGTGCGACACCAACGGCGGCATGCTTCCGGCGCAGATCCAGGCCGTGGTCTCCACCGTGCTCGCCGACACCGGCGCCCGGCTCGGCATCCACGCCCAGGACGACACCGGCTGCGCGGTCGCCAACACCCTCGCCGCCGTCGACGCGGGCGCCACCCACGTCCAGTGCACCGCCAACGGCTACGGCGAGCGCGTCGGCAACGCCAACCTGTTCCCGGTGGTGGCGGCCCTGGAACTGAAGTACGGCAAGCGGGTCCTGCCCGAGGGCCGGTTGCGCGAGATGACCCGCACCTCGCACGCCATCGCCGAGGTGGTCAACCTCACCCCGTCCACGCACCAGCCGTACGTCGGTGTCTCCGCCTTCGCGCACAAGGCGGGCCTGCACGCCTCCGCGATCAAGGTCGACCCGGACCTCTACCAGCACATCGACCCCGAGCAGGTCGGCAACACCATGCGGATGCTGGTCTCCGACATGGCCGGGCGCGCCTCCGTCGAGCTCAAGGGCAAGGAACTCGGCATCGACCTCGGCGGCGACCGCGAGCTGGTCGGCCGGGTCGTCGAGCGGGTCAAGGAGCGCGAACTCAGGGGCTACACGTACGAGGCGGCCGACGCCTCCTTCGAGCTGCTGCTGCGCGCGGAGGCCGAGGGCAGGCCGCTGAAGTACTTCGACGTCGAGTCCTGGCGCGCGATCGTCGAGGACCGCCCCGACGGCACCCACGCCAACGAGGCCACGGTGAAGCTGTGGGCCAAGAGCGAGCGCATCGTCGCCACCGCGGAGGGCAACGGCCCGGTCAACGCCCTGGACCGCGCCCTGCGCGTCGCCCTGGAGAGGATCTACCCGCAGCTCGCCAGACTGGAGCTGGTCGACTACAAGGTCCGCATCCTCGAGGGCAAGCACGGCACCCAGTCCACCACCCGCGTCCTGATCTCCACGTCCGACGGGGCGGGGGAGTGGTCGACGGTGGGCGTCGCCGAGAACGTCATCGCCGCGTCCTGGCAGGCGCTGGAGGACGCCTACGCGTACGGGCTGCTGCGGGCAGGCGTGGAACCGGCCGCATAGGGGACCCCGTACGGGACCGTCCGGCAGGGGTGTCTCCGGAGCCCCCGCCGGCCCCGATGTCCGTTTGCGGATGGATTGGGGTAGCTTCGAAGATATGAAGGACGCGACGATGCGTACCCTCGTACGCCTGCTGATCGTGCCGGTGACCGCCGTACTGGCGGTCCTGACGGCCGGTGCGCCGGGGGCGCAGGCGGCCACCGACGTCTCGGAGATCGCCCGCGCGCTGCGCGAGAGCCCCGTCTACGTCGATCCCGCGGCCCGGGACATCCTGGCGGAGTCCGACGCCGAGGCACTCGCCGACAAGATCGAGGAGGCGGACGAGCCCGTCTTCGTGGCGGTCCTCCCGGCGGACCACCCGACGCAGAACCTCTTCCAGAACCTGCGCACCGAGACCGGTGTCACCGGTCTGTACGGCATCCGCCTCGGCGACCGGTTCGACGCGCGCGCCGACAGCAGCGTGCTCAGCCGCCAGGGCGTGCGGAACCTGGTCATGTCCGTGCAGGGCGCCGGTGACGCCAAGGCCCAGCTGAACGACTTCGTCGACAGTGCGCTGCGCAACACCGGCGGCTCCGCGCCGAACTCGTGGAGCGACGGTTCGGGTGAGGTCCCCGTCGGCGGGCTGATCACCGTCGGTGCGCTGGTGGCGGCCGGCGGCGCGGGCGTCTACGCCGTGTCCCGCCGCAACCGGCGCCGCCGTGAGGAGGAGCAGCGGGCCGCGCTGGAGAAGCTGCGGGTGGTGGTGGACGAGGACATCACCGCGTTCGGCGAGGAGCTCGACCGCCTCGACTTCCACCCCGGCGAACCCGGCGCGGACGACGCGATGCGCGCGGACTACGCGCACGCGCTGGACGACTACGAGCGGTCCAAGTCGCTCATGGCCGCGGCCCGCAAACCGGAGGACGTCCGGGCCGTCACCCACGCCGTGGAGGACGGTCGTTTCGCCCTCGCCTCCCTCGCCGCCCGCCGGGAGGGACGGCCGCTGCCGGAGCGCCGTCCGCCCTGCTTCTTCGACCCGCGTCACGGCCCCTCGGTCGCCGACGCCGTCTGGACGCCGCCGGGTGGCGCCGAGCGCGAGGTCCCGGTCTGCGCGGCCGACCGGACCCGTCTCGCCGACGGTCTGGACCCCGTCGTCCGCGAGGTCGACACCGACTACGGGCGCCGCCCCTACTGGGACGCCGGCCCCGCGTACGGCCCCTGGGCCGGCGGTTACTTCGGCGGCGGCCTGCTGCCCGGCCTGCTCGTCGGCACCATGCTCGGCGGCATGATGGCCGGCCCCGCCTACGGCGCCGGTTACGGCGCCGGCTACGGCGACTTCGGCGGTTACGAGGGAGGCGACGTCTCCGGCGCGGACTTCGACGCCGGCGACTTCGGTGGCGGCTTCGGCGGCGGCGGCTTCGGCGGCGGCGGCGACTTCGGTGGCGGCTTCGGCGGGGGAGGCGGCTTCGGCGGGGACTTCTGAGCCGTCATGGGTTCCCCTCCGGACATGCCGAGCGCCCGCCCTCCCGTACGGGGGCGGGGCGGGCGTGCTCGGGAGGCGCCGGGAGGGGAGCCGTCGGAGGGATCAGGCGTTGCGGATCGCCGAGATGTCGAAGTTCAGCCTGATCTTGTCGGAGACCAGGACGCCGCCCGTCTCCAGCGCCGCGTTCCAGGTCAGACCCCACTCGGAGCGCAGGATCTCCGCCTTGCCCTCGAAGCCGACGCGCTCGTTGCCGAAGGGGTCCTTCGCGGCGCCGTTGAACTCCAGGTCGATACTGAGCTGCTTGGTGGTGCCCAGGACGGTCAGGTCGCCGGTGATGCGGTAGTCGTCTCCGCCGAGGGCTTCCGCCGTGGTGGTGCGGAAGGTCATCGTCGGGAACTCGTCCGTCCTGAAGAAGTCGGCGCTCCTCAGGTGGCCGTCACGGTCGGCGTTGCCCGTCTCGATGCTGTCCATCACCACGTCGATGGTGGCCGTGGACCTGGACGGGTCGGCGCCGTCCAGGTGCAGCGTGCCGGTGAAGTCCTGGAAGCTGCCCTTGACGTTGGTGACCATGGCGTGCCGGGCGACGAAGCCGAACGTGGAGTGCGCGGGGTCGATCGTGTACTCGCCCGTCAGCCCGGTCAGGTCCGGGTTCACCGTGGAGCCGGTGGTCACGGTGGCGGTCTCGTCGTTCCTGCGGCCGAAGATACCCATGGTGTTCCTCCTGGAAGAGTGAGGTTTAACGTTCAACTAATTCGACGAGGTCCACCGTAGACCCATTACGTTGAACTTTCAACATGTCTGGCGAGGATGGCGCGATCGGGCCGCCGCAGTGGGTGGGGTCCCCGGTCGCGGTTCCGGTGGAGTGGGTGCGGCGGCTGCGCCGGACGAAGTGCCGGGAGCACTCCGCGTGGAGCGCCACCCGCTTCCCGGAGCGTCTGCCCGACGCCTCCCCGGCGGCGCACCCCTCGATCCGTACGCTCACGTCCCGGCGCACGAGGTCGCGCACCCGCCCGCCGTACGCCCGCCTGGCCGCATCCCACGGCCCGCAGGGGTGGTCCCGCGGCGCGGCGCACAGGGCCCGGGAGCCCGGAAACCGCCCGCCGGTGGCGGCCGGGGCGGACCGGGCCGACGGGACTCCAGCGCTGGCGCGGCACACCGGAGTGGGGGTGTCCTGGATGACGAGGACCCGCAGCGACAGCGCATGGGAGACCGACTCGTGACCACCACCGGCTCCGGCTCCACCTACGACCCCCCGGCGGACCCCGCACGCGGCGCCGCCGCACCGGCCCCGGCGGCGCACGGCCACGGGCCGCCGCACACGGACCGGCGCGTCGCCCTCGTCACCGGCGCCTCCTCGGGCATCGGCGCGGCCACCGCGCGGCGCTTCGCCGCCGGGGGCTGGCAGTTGCTGCTCAGCGGCCGGGACCGCCGGCGGCTGGAGGAGACGGCGGCCGGCACCTCGGCGGTCCTGCTGCCCGCCGACCTGGCCGCGCCGGACGGGGCGAGGATGCTGGCGGAGGCCGCGCTGCGGGAGACCGGGCGCATCGACGTGCTGGTCGCCGGGGCGGGCATCGGCTGGGCGGGGCCGTTCCTGACGATGCCGCACACCGACATCGACCGGGTGCTGTTCCTGGACCTCAACGCGACGCTGCACCTCGTGCGGGAGGTGCTGCCCGCGATGGTGGAGGCCGGCGGCGGCCGGGTGGTGCTCGTCGGCTCGGTGGCCGGCTCGGTGGGCGTACGGGAGGAGGCGGTGTACTCCGCGGCCAAGGCCGGGCTCGCCGCGTTCGCCGAGGCGCTCCGGCAGGAACTGCGCGGTACGGGGGTGGGGGTGACGCTCGTCGTACCCGGCCCCGTCGAGACGGGCTTCTTCGCCCGCCGCGGCACGCCGTACCGCCGCTCCCACCCGCGCCCCACCTCACCCGGCCGGGTCGCGGCCGCCGTCTGGGGCGCCGTCTCCCGGAGCCGCGACGACACCTACATCCCCGCCTGGCTCGCCCTCCCCTCCCGGGTGCGCGCCCTCACCCCCGGCCTCTACCGCAAGCTCCTGAACCGCTTCGGCTGAGACCCCGGGGGAGGGGCGGGCCGCGGCCACCGCTACGCTCCAGGGGCGGACCGACCCGAACGGGTGCACGCGCCGCCCATGAATGCGAGGCGGCTCCCAGGTGACGTCTTTGTGTGACTCCTACAAGCCGGATGCCCTCTGAGCAGTCGGAACGGCTGCATGCCGCCCAGGTTCTGTTCAGGGGTACCAGGAAAACACCCCAAGGACTGTGAGGAGTGAACGGCTCGCATTCACGGGTGGGCTTCGTAAGGTCACTACATGACCGTTTTGGATGAGGCGCCGGGTGAGCCGACCGATGCGCGCGGACGCGTGGCCGAACTGCACGAGATCCGTGCCCAGGCGCTGGCCGGCCCGAGCGAGAAGGCGACCCGGGCGCAGCACGCCAAGGGCAAGCTGACCGCGCGGGAGCGCATCGAACTGCTGCTGGATGCGGGGTCCTTCCGCGAGGTCGAGCAGCTGCGCCGGCACCGGGCCACCGGTTTCGGTCTCGAGGAGAAGAAGCCGTACACGGACGGCGTGATCACCGGCTGGGGCACCGTCGAGGGCCGTACGGTCTTCGTCTACGCCCATGACTTCCGGATCTTCGGCGGTGCGCTGGGCGAGGCCCACGCCACCAAGATCCACAAGATCATGGACATGGCCATCGCGGCCGGCGCGCCGCTGGTGTCGCTGAACGACGGCGCCGGCGCCCGCATCCAGGAGGGGGTGTCGGCCCTCGCCGGGTACGGCGGCATCTTCCAGCGCAACACCAAGGCGTCCGGCGTCATCCCGCAGATCAGCGTGATGCTCGGCCCCTGCGCGGGCGGCGCGGCCTACAGTCCCGCCCTCACCGACTTCGTGTTCATGGTCCGCGACACCTCGCAGATGTTCATCACCGGCCCGGACGTCGTCAAGGCGGTCACCGGCGAGGAGATCACCCAGAACGGCCTGGGCGGCGCGGACGTGCACGCCGAGACCTCCGGCGTCTGCCACTTCGCCTACGACGACGAGGAGACGTGCATCCACGAGGTGCGCTACCTCCTCTCCCTGCTCCCGCAGAACAACCGGGAGAACCCGCCGCGCGTGGAGTGCTCCGACGAGGCGGAGCGCCGCAGCGACGTCCTGCTGGACCTGGTCCCCGCCGACGGCAACCGGCCGTACGACATGGCCAAGGTCATCGAGGAGATCGTCGACGACGGCGAGTACCTGGAGGTCCACGAGCGCTGGGCGCGCAACATCATCTGTGCCCTGGCCCGGATGGACGGCCAGGTCGTCGGCATCGTCGCCAACCAGCCGCAGTCGCTGGCGGGCGTGCTGGACATCGAGGCGTCCGAGAAGGCCGCCCGTTTCGTCCAGATGTGCGACGCCTTCAACATCCCGATCCTCACCTTCCTGGACGTCCCCGGCTTCCTCCCGGGCGTCGACCAGGAACACGGCGGCATCATCCGCCACGGCGCGAAGCTGCTGTACGCGTACTGCAACGCCACGGTGCCGCGGATCTCGCTGATCCTGCGCAAGGCGTACGGCGGCGCCTACATCGTCATGGACAGCCAGTCCATCGGCGCCGACCTCACCTACGCCTGGCCGACGAACGAGATCGCGGTGATGGGCGCGGAGGGCGCGGCCAACGTCATCTTCCGCCGCCAGATCGCCGAGGCCGAGGACCCCGACGCCATGCGGGCCCGCATGGTCAAGGAGTACAGGTCCGAGCTGATGCACCCGTACTACGCGGCCGAGCGCGGTCTGGTCGACGACGTGATCGACCCCGCCGAGACGCGTGAGGTGCTGATCCGTTCGCTGGCGATGCTGCAGACCAAGCACGCCGACCTGCCGTCCCGCAAGCACGGCAACCCGCCGCAGTGATCCGGCGGACATCTCTCCCAGGGAGACCGATAGCCATGAGCACACCTGACATCCGTGTCGAGAAGGGGCACGCCGGGCCGGAGGAGGTCGCCGCGATCACGGCGATCCTGCTGGCCAGGGCTGCCGCGCAGCCGGCGGCCCCGGTCCACCGTGGCCGCGCCCGGGCCGGCTGGCGCCGTCTGGAACGCGAACCGGGCTTCCGGGCCCCCCACAGCTGGCGCTGACCTCATCGACGAGAAGGGCCCCTCCACAAAGGGAGGGGCCCTTCTTCGTACCCCGGCCGGCGCGACGCCTCCCGGGGGCGCGGGGAACCGCGCGGCAAGCCGCGGGCCCCCCGCCCCCGGCATGCGACGGCCCCCGGCAGCCCAGTGGCGCAGGCCGGCCGACTAGCGGAGGCGGGCCATCAGGGCGTGCTCCACGAGGGTGATCAGCGCCGACTTCGCGTCGGCACGGTGCCGCGCGTCGGTGGTGATGATCGGGGTGTCGGGCCCGATCTGCAGCGCCTCCCGGACTTCGTCCGGCTGGTAGGGCTGCTGCCCGTCGAAGCCGTTCAGGGCGATCACGAAGGGGAGACCCGAGTTCTCGAAGTAGTCGACCGCAGGGAAGCAGTCGGCGAGACGCCGGGTGTCCACCAGCACGATCGCGCCGATGGCGCCGCGCACCAGGTCGTCCCACATGAACCAGAAGCGGTCCTGGCCGGGTGTACCGAACAGGTACAGGATCAGGTCCTGGTCCAGTGTGATGCGGCCGAAGTCCATGGCGACCGTCGTGGTCGTCTTGTCCCCGGTGTGGGTGAGGTCGTCGATGCCTGCCGAAGCAGACGTCATGACGGCCTCCGTGCGCAGCGGGTTGATCTCCGAAACGGCCCCGACGAACGTGGTCTTGCCCACGCCGAAGCCACCCGCCACCACGATCTTCGCCGAGGTGGTGGAGCGGGAAGGACCGCCGCTAGAGCTTGCGAAGTCCACTGAGCACCCTTTCGAGCAGTGTCACGTCTGGCTGGCCGCCGGCGCTCTCGTCGCCGCCGGGCTGATGGATGGCGACCAGTCCCGCCTCCGCCAAGTCGGCGACGAGGATCCTGGCCACGCCGAGAGGGATGGTCAGCAGGGCCGAGATCTCGGCCACCGACTTGATCTCCCGGCAGAGGTGGCAGATCCGCTGATGCTCGGGCAGTTGGCCCTGCATCTGGTGCGGCTGCGCGGTGGTGTGCACCAGCGCCTCGATGGCGAGCTGGTACCGCGGCCTGGTGCGACCGCCCGTCATCGCGTACGGGCGCACCAGGGGATTGTTCGACGCCCCGGCGGGCGCCGGTTCGGGTGCTCGGCGTTGCGGCTGGACGTGCGGGGCGTGCGGCTGGTCGTACGGCGAAGGGCCGGGGCCCTGCGGCGCGTACGGCTGCCGGTGGTTCGGGGTGGAGGGGTAGCCGTACCCGCTCTGGGCGCCGTCGTTCTGGCCCTGTGCAGGACCGTACGACCAGTCGCCCACGGATGAACCGCCTGGGGGTGTTGCCACTTTCTCCTCCTCCGACTGTGCCTCGCACCCATCACTGTGGAGCCGCGTCCCGAAACCTTACGGCCCCGGGACGCCGAAACGCACCGTCTGTCCTCTAGTTGAGAAGGCTCCCCTGGAGCTCCGCTCGGAGATCCGGGGTCAGGACCGTACCCGCCCGGTCGACCAGAAGGGCCATTTCGTACCCAATGAGGCCGATGTCCGCCTCCGGATGTGCGAGAACCGCGAGCGACGAACCGTCGGAAATGGACATGATGAACAGGAATCCCCGCTCCATCTCCACAACCGTCTGGTTCACGCTGCCGCCCTCGAAGATCCGGGAGGCGCCTGCCGTCAGAGACGTCAGACCGGAGGCGACGGCCGCGAGCTGGTCGGCGCGGTCACGGGGGAAGCCTTCGGACATCGCCAGAAGGAGTCCGTCGGCGGAGACCACCACCGTGTGGGACACCCCCGGGGTGTTGTCCACGAAGTTGGTGATCAACCAGTTCAGGTTCTGTGCCGCCTGGCTCATCGGGCTCACACTAACGCTCCTGGTTGTAGGTGCTGTCAGAACCGAAGCCCTGACCGTTCGTTTCACTGCCCGCGCTGCGGCCCCGTTGGACACCGCGTCGCAGGTTGCTCAGCCTGCCCCGGACGTCTTCCGGGGCGCGGGAGACCTGGGGGCCTCCCTGAGGGGTGGTTTCGGCGGCGCCCTCGACCAGGTTGGCCTTGGGGACCCGCCGCGGCAGGCCGGAGGAGGTCACTCCGCCCGCCTTGGGCTTCCGGAGCGACGATGCCTGCTGCCAGCGCTCGTCGTTCGCCGAACGCCAGCCGCTGGCGCCCTCCGGAGTGGAAGCCGGCGGCTCCTGGTCCATGTGCCGTGCGCCGCCCGAGCCGTTCGTGTCGCCCGCGGTGGAGCCACGGCGGGGAAGGCCGGTGTCGGTCAACGCGTGGGCGTCGGAGGCAGTCGTTCCCGGACGGCCGAAGCCTACGCTGTCCTGCTCACGCGCGTCAGCGGCCTGCGCACTCTCCGGCTCCGGGGCCTGAGCAGGGTACCGGTCCGGATGATCGTTCCGGTAACCGTCCTGCTGCGGCCAGTCGTCCTCCTGGCGTCGTCCGGTGAAGGACGAGAAGGGGTCGGCGGCACCCGCCGCCGTGCTGCCGTCCTGGACCGGCTCCGTGTAGGAGTGGCCGGGGTAACCACCGTTGGACGAGAAGCCGTCGTTCTGCGCCGGGCCGCCGTTCGGCGCGTGGAACCCCTCGCCGTACGTCTGCTGCTGCGGCTGCTCGTACGTGCCCCGCTGCCCGTTGCCGTACGCCTGCTGGTCGTACCCGGCGGTCTGCTGCTCCTGGTAGCCGCCGTCGAAGCCCTGGCCGTCGCCGTGGTAGCCCTGGCCGTCGCCGTAGCCCTGCGGGGCGGCGAACTCGTCCGGGTAGGCGGGCGCCTCGGGAGCCTCCTGGGCGTTCGCGGCGGTCGGCTCGGGCTGCGCCTGGGACTCCAGGGGCGTCCGGCGCTCCTCGCGCATCAGGGAACGGCCGACCGGGTCCAGATCGCGGATGTCGTCCGGGACCTCGGAGTAGCGGGTGTCGTCGAAGCCCAGCTCCGCGGCGGTGCGCAGCGGCTGCCGGCCGAAGTCCTCACCCGGGGAGTTCTGCTCCGGGATGATCTGCGAGACCGTGAACTCGTCGCGGTCCACCTGCTGCTCGCCGCCACCGCCGTGGGTGATCGCCTCCGGCAGCATGACCAGCGACGTGGTGCCGGCCTGCTCGCCGGAGGGGCGCAGCTGGACCCGGATGCCGTGCCGGTCGGACAGCCGGCCGACCACGAACAGACCCATGCGCTGCGAGATCGCGGCGTCCACGGTCGGCGGGTTGGCCAGCTTGTGGTTGATGTCGGCGAAGTCCTCGGCGGTGAGGCCGATGCCCTTGTCGTGGATCTCCACCATCACGCGGCCGTCGGGGAGACGGGTCGCGGTGACGCGGACCTTGGTCTGGGGCGAGGAGAACGTGGTGGCGTTCTCCAGGAGCTCGGCGAGCAGGTGCACGAGGTCGGTCACCGCGCGGCCGTGGATCTCGGCCTCGGGGATGCCGGACAGCTCGATGCGCTCGTACTGCTCCACCTCGGAGGAGGCGGCGCGCAGCACGTCGACCAGCGGCACCGGCTGGTCCCAGCGGCGGCCGGGCTCCTCGCCGGCGAGGACGAGGAGGTTCTCGCCGTTGCGGCGCATACGGGTCGCGAGGTGGTCCAGGCGGAAGAGGTTCTCCAGCTGGTCCGGGTCGGCCTCGTTGTTCTCCAGGTCGGTGATCAGGGTCAGCTGGCCCTCGATCAGCGACTGGTTGCGGCGCGACAGGTTGGTGAAGATCGCGTTGATGTTGCCCCGCAGCAGCGCCTGTTCGGCGGCGAGCCGGACGGCCTCGCGGTGCACCTGGTCGAAGGCGCGGGCGACCTCGCCGATCTCGTCGGTCGAGGAGATCGGGATCGGCACGACCTTGGTGTCCACCCGGCCGGGGTCGGTGCGCGAGAGCTGGTCGACGAGCATCGGAAGCCGCTGCTCGGCGATGTCGAAGGCGGCGTTGCGCAGTTGGCGCATGGAGCGGATCATCTGGCGGGCCACCATGCCGGCCAGGATGAACGCGGCGAGCAGGGCGACCACGACGGCGGCACCGGTGATGAAGGCGTCGCGCCGGGCGTCGTCGGCGATCCGGGAGGCCTCGCTCACCGCGGCGCCGGCGAGGTCGGACTCGATCTCGCGGTAACCGTCGAACTTGAGGGTGTTCACGGACCACCAGTTGGCGGGGGTGATGCCCTGGGCGGCGAGTTCGGCGCGTGCGGACGCGTCCGTGGAGGAGAGCCGGCTCAGCTCGGAGATCATGGTCTCCGTCTTCGCGGGCGGCGCCACGTAGTCCGGGTCCCTCCGCTTGGCCTCCTGGGCCATGGCCGTGCCCTCGGCCTGGATCCGCTGCGCCGTCTGCTCCAGCTTCTCCACGTCGGCCTCGGTGCCACCGCCCCTGTACTCCTCGACGGCGATGCGCTCGAGGTAGGCGTAGGAGGAGAGGGCGACGCGCTGGCTGGCGAGCTGGCTGTCGGTCGGGCCGGGCTTCACCAGCAGGTGCATGCCGATGGAGCGTTCCAGCGACAGGGCCGACTTGGTCAGCGAGATCGCGTAGACCGTACGTCCGTAGCTGGTGATGTTGCCGGTGCCGAGACCGAGTTCGTTGGCGAACTCCATCAGGGGGTGGGCGACGGAGACGTAGCCCTCCTCGGTCGCGACGCCCTTGAGCTTGGAGGTGTACGCCGCGGCGCGCAGCGAGGTCAGCTGGGGCTCGGCCTCGCGGAACAGCTTCAGCCGGCGCTCCAGGCCGGGCTTGTCCGGCATGCTCTGCGCGGCCTCGTCGAAGGCGTCGGCGGCCTTGTCGGTCGCGGCGCGGGCCTTGGTGACGTCCGGGTCGTCCTTGCCCTTGCCCTGCAACAGCGGGACCGCGGTGATGTCCCGCTCGTTGTAGAGGGCGTTGGCGTAGGTGAGGGAGGCCTGGACCAGGTGGGCGGTGTTCTCCGCGTCCTCGGCCTCGTTCCAGGTGTCGATCGAGCTCTTCACCTGGAAGCCGCCCATGACCAGGCCGACCAGCACGGGTATGAGCAGGATCGCGTTCAGCCTGGTCGTCACGCGCCAGTTGCGCGGGGAGAGGCGTCCTCCGCTCCTGGCGGGTACGGCCGTCGGTCCGGGAACGGGGGCGGGTGCCGCTGTGCGCGGCGGCGGCGTGAAGTTGCCCCGGGCCGACGACGGCTCGGGACTGTTCTTGCTTCGCCTCACTCGACCAACAACCTCTCGGCGGTCGGCACCATCGTTGTGCCGCTGTATCTCAGAGCCCGGTGTGCCATCGACTGAGTATTACGTCTTTGACTATTGGGCAGTTCAGGCATTTCAGCATGCCGACCAACGCTCTTCCAAACACTGGAAGGCGGGAAACCCGAGTGATGTAAGTCCCAGATAAAACGGTCATACAGAGCGAGCACCGGCAAAAGGCGGGCCGTTCGTGCGCGCAGCGGTACCGCGCGACCGCGTCGCGTGTCGGACTTCCCCGATTCCTCTGCCGAAACGTTATGAACGCAGGGGCCGGCCGTGTCGGAGGACACAGCCGGCCCCGGTGCGGCTACGACAACCGCCGTACACCGCTTCCCGTCCTGGTGCGCTCCTACCTGAGGCGCGCCATGAGGGCGTGCTCGACCAAGGTGATCAGCGCCGACTTCGCGTCCGCGCGGTGCCGCGCGTCGGTGGTGATGATCGGGGTGTCGGGCCCGATCTGCAGCGCTTCGCGCACCTCTTCCGGCTGGTAGGGCTGCTGCCCGTCGAAGCCGTTCAGGGCGACCACGAAGGGCAGCCCGCTGTTCTCGAAGTAGTCCACCGCCGGGAAGCAGTCCGCCAGCCGGCGGGTGTCCACCAGGACCACCGCGCCGATGGCGCCGCGCACCAGGTCGTCCCACATGAACCAGAAGCGGTCCTGGCCGGGTGTACCGAACAGGTACAGGATCAGGTCCTGGTCCAGTGTGATGCGGCCGAAGTCCATGGCGACCGTCGTGGTCGTTTTGTCCCCGGTGTGGGTGAGGTCGTCGATGCCTGCCGAAGCAGACGTCATGACGGCCTCCGTGCGCAGCGGGTTGATCTCCGAAACGGCCCCGACGAACGTGGTCTTGCCCACGCCGAAGCCACCCGCCACCACGATCTTCGCCGAGGTGGTGGCACGGTTGTCGGAGACCGCCCCGCCGTTAGAGCTTGCGAAGTCCACTGAGCACCCTTTCGAGCAGTGTCACGTCCGGGGCGCCGGTCGTCTCGTCGCCGCCCGGCTGGTGCACGGCGACGAGACCCGCCTCCGCCAAGTCGGCCACCAGGATCCGGGCAACACCCAGCGGCATGTTGAGCAGCGCCGAGACTTCGGCGACCGACTTCACCTCACGGCACAGGTGGCAGATGCGCTGGTGCTCCGGAAGGAGCCCCATGAGCGCTGCCGGGTCGGCCGTCGTACTGATCAGTGCCTCGATGGCCAGCTGATAACGCGGCCTGGTCCGGCCACCGGTCATCGCATAGGGACGTACCAGTGGCTGATCGCCCTCGTCCTCGTACGGTTCCGCGTACGGATCATGAGAGGCGGTGGGCGGGGTCATGGGTCCTCCGGACGGGACAGCAAGTCGGGCAGTCAAGCCGTCTGACGGGGCCGGTGGGGGGAGTGTGGCGGCCGGACGGTGATGTGGTGAGACGGGTGGTGCCGGGGCCGATCAGTGGAGCAGACTTCCCTGTAGCTCGGCGCGCAGGTCCGGGGTGAGGACCGCCCCCGCGCGGTCGACCAGGAGAGCCATCTCGTAGCCGACGAGGCCGATGTCGCATTCGGGGTGTGCGAGAACGGCCAGGGAGGAGCCGTCCGAGACGGACATGAGGAAGAGGAATCCCCGCTCCATCTCGACGACCGTCTGTGCCACGTTGCCGCCTTCGAAGATCCGGGAGGCGCCGGCCGTCAGGGAGGTCAGTCCCGAAGCGACGGCCGCGAGCTGGTCCGCGCGGTCGCGCGGGAACCCCTCGGACATGGCCAGCAGGAGACCGTCGGCGGACACGACGACGGTGTGGGACACCCCTGGGGTGTTGTCCACGAAGTTGGTGATCAACCAGTTGAGGTTCTGTGCCGCCTGGCTCATCGGGCTCAACTAACGCTCCTGCTGGTGAGTGGGGTTCGGGAAGGTGCCGGTCTGGGTGGTGCCGGCCTGACGACCCTGTGCGATACCCCGGCGGAGATTGGTCAGCCGGCCGCGCACGTCATCGGGGGCGCGCGAGACCTGAGGACCGCTCTGGTGCTGTTGCTGCTGAGCCGTACCCGGGACGAGGTTCGCCCTGGGCACCCGGCGCGGCAGGCCGGAGGTGGTGACGCCGCCCGCGGCCGGCTGCCGGACGCGTTCGGCCTGCCGGACCAGCTCGTCGTTGGGCGAGCTGCGCCAAGCGGTGGAAGCGGACCGCTGCGGGCCGGTGGGGCCCTGCGGCTGCTGCTGTTGCTGGGGCTGCTGCGGCTGCTGGGACGTCGGAGCCGAGCCGTTGCCCTGCTCCTGCCCGCTGCCGTGGAACCAGTTGGTCTCCAGCGTGTCGTACAGCGGCGTACGACCGTCGCCCGGACCGGACGCGGGCGGCAGCGCCCACGCGTCGGACACCGCGCGCTGGCCGGGCCGCCGCGCGGCATCGCCGTCACCCTGCGGTTCCGGTTGGACCGGTCGCTGCTGCGGGGCCGACGGACGCGGGGCGAGTGGGCCGGCTCGGTGTGCGCCGTTCGGCTGCGGATGCTCGAACTGACCGGTGACGGCCGGGTCCGCGGCGTTCGGACGCTCCGGGAGGGAGTGACGGCCCGTGGCACCGTTGTCCTGGTCCGACATCGGGAACTGGCCGGTGGAGCCGTTGTCGTAGCCCTGCGAGGCGGGGAACCGGCTCGTCGTGGCCGGATCCTGCCCGCCCGGACCGCCCTGCGAGGCGCCGAAGATGTCACCGCGGGCGTACTGGCCGGTGTTCTGGGCGTCGTGTGTGCCGGGCTGGGTGTACTGGCCGGTGTTCTGGGCGTCGTGTGTGCCGGGCTGGGGGTACTGGCCGGTGTTCTGGGCGTCGTGTGTGCCGGGCTGGGCGTACTGGTCCGTGCTCTGCGGGGCGTCGGCGCCGTAGGCGGGCGCGCCGGGGTTCTGGTACTCGTCGAACCGGGGCATCTCCGTCGTCGCGCCGGAGCCCTGCCGGTCGTCGAACCGGGGCAGGGCCGAGGTGCGGGCGGCGTCCGGCTCCTCGTGACCGCGTGGGGCGTCCAGCGAGGCGCGCGGTACCGGCGGCTGGGCGTTCTCGTCGCTCCAGCTGGGCACGCGCGGCTGCTGCTGGTCACCGCCGGGCAGCTCCGGGCGCGCACCACCGCGCGGCGGCAGTTGCGGACGGCGGCCGCGCTCGGGCTTTCCGCCGCCGCGCTGCGGTGGCACCTGGCCGCGACCGCCGCCGAAGGCATCCTGCTCCTGCTGTCCGCCCGGGCCCCCGGCCTGCATGCCCTGCGGGGCGCCGGGCGCCTGACCGCCGAAGCCGGCCGGAGCCGGACGGCCCTGCGGAGCCGCACCGGGAGCACCCCGGTCGAACAGCGACGGCGTGGAGTTGCCCGGCTGGCCCTGCGGCCCCTGCGCCCCGTCGGGTCGGCCCGCGCCGTCCCGCCCGGGCAGCGCGGTCCGCGGCCCCTGGCCGGCGCCGAGCCGGCCACCGCCGGGCGCGCCGGCGCCGAGAGCACCGCCGGCGGCCTGACCGGCGCCGGCGGCACGCCGTGCGGCCGCGGCGCCCGCGGCCGCCTGCGCGGCGGCGGGGCCACCGCCGCCCGGCTGACCCGGCTTGCCCTGCGGCTTCTTGCCGCCCTGGGCGACGTCGACGGGCAGCATGACCAGCGCGGTCGTGCCACCGGAGTCGGACGGACGGAGCTGGATGCGGATGCCGTGGCGCTGGGACAGACGGCCGACCACGAACAGACCCATGCGGCGCGAGACGGAGACGTCCACGGTGGGCGGCGCGGCGAGCCGCTCGTTGATCGCCGCCAGGTCCTCCGGCGACAGACCGATACCGGTGTCGTGGATCTCGATCAGCGCCCGGCCGTCGGGCAGCGCGTGACCGGTGACCTTGACCTTGGTCTGCGGCGAGGAGAACGAGGTCGCGTTCTCCAGCAGCTCGGCGAGCAGGTGCACGAGGTCGTTGACCACGCGGCCGGCCACTTCGTTGCTCGGCACGGAGGCCAGCTCGATGCGCTCGTACTGCTCCACCTCGGAGGCCGCGGCTCGGAGCACGTCGACCAGCGGGACCGGACGGGTCCACCGGCGGCCGGGCTCCTCGCCCGCGAGGACCAGCAGGTTCTCACCGTTACGGCGCATACGCGTGGCGAGGTGGTCCAGCTTGAACAGCGAGGACAGCTGGTCCGGGTCGGCCTCGCGGGACTCCAGCTCGGAGATCAGCGACAACTGACGCTGGATCAGACCCTGGGAGCGGCGCGAGAGGTTGGTGAACATCGCGTTGACGTTGCCCCGCAGCAGGGCCTGCTCGGCGGCGAGGCGGACCGCCTCGCGGTGCACGTCGTCGAAGGCCGCGGCCACCTTGCCGATTTCGTCCCGGGAGTGCACACCGACCGACTCCACGGACGTGTCGACGTCCTGCGGGTCGGATTCGGAGAGCTGCTTGACCAGCTCGGGCAGACGCTCCTGGGCGACCTTGGTGGCGGTCTCCTCCAGCCGGCGCAGCGAGCGGATCATGGAGCGGGCCACGACGAAGGCGCCGACCAGCGACACACCGAGCACGAGCAGGATCAGCACACCGGAGATGATCGCGTCGCGCTCGGTGGCGCTGCGCAGCTCACGGGCCTGCTGTTCCATGTCCTCGAGCAGCGTGAGCTCGATGTTCTTCATCTGCTGGATCTTGGTGGAGCTGTCGTCCAGCCAGTCGCGGTAGGACCGCTCGCCGACCGACGAGAGGCCGAACTCCGAGGCCAGGGCACGCCCGGCGTACTCGTCGGTGGCCTTGATCGTGCTGTTGCCCTCCTCGATCGGCAGCAGCAGCTCGGTGGCGTCGACATCGCCGTAGATGCTCTTGAAGCTGCGGATCTCGGACTTCTGGCTCGCCAGCGCCGACTCGGCGTAGAGCCGGTCGTTGTCGGAGAGCTTGCCCTTGGTGGTGTTGCTGGCGGGCAGCGCCGCGGCGAGGACCGCGCGCTGGATCGACGCGTACTCCTTGGCGGAGGAGAAGGAGGCCAGGGCGCGGGTGCGCTGGATCATCTCGGGGTTGCTGGTCGCCTCCGCCATGTCCTGCGAGAGCTCGACCAGCTTCTCGATCAGACGGTGGTACCCCTCGACGGTCTGCGTGGAGTTGTCCTTCGACTGGAACGCCGTGTTGCGGATCCTCTCGAGCTCGCCCAGTTCACCGGCGAGCTGCACCAGGTTGTCGCGGACGCCCTTGAGATCGCCGTCCTTGCTGGCGTTGTCGATCTCCTCGGAGCTGTCGATGAAGACGTTGCGCGCCCGGTCGGTCTTCTCGCGGTAGCCCTTGACCGAGAAGTCGGTGGCCTTGCCGCCGTGCGCCAGCGGGCCGGCCGACTGGTCGCGCTCCTCCTGGAGCGCGTGGGCCAGTTCGGTGGCCTGCTTGGTCATGTCCGTCAGCAGCTTCATGTTGTCGAGCTGCTGGATGTCGTCCATCGACTGGTTGATGCGCAGCGCGCCCAGCGAGGTGGCCGCGACCACCGGGAGGGCGAGCAGCGACACCAGACGGGTCGAGATCCGCCAGTTCCGCAGGGCTATTCGCGGCCCCGGACCGGTCGGATCCTTCGGCGCGGCCGACGCCGGGTCCGGTGTTCCGGCCGGCGCGGCGGAGTCTTCGCCGCCGTTGCCGGGCGTGGTCGGGCCTTGGTTCTGGGCGTGCTGGGGCGAGGAGCTGACGGCCTTGGGGCCAGTCCCGCCGTGCGGCTCCGGCTCCGCCGAAGCGCTGCCATCCCTCTTGAAACGTCCCTGCACTAGCGTCGCAACCTCTGAACCAGGCACCCCTCCGCGTGAACGGCGAGGCACGGTGTCGGCGTCATAGGGGCGCCCTGAATACGCCCCCGTGGTGGTCGTGAGTGACCGGCGCTGGTTCCCCCTTCTCGCCCGCCACTCGGCGCGTCTGTGCGCCCCCTGTGCGCCGGCTCGATCCTGCGGCGGTTCCGTGGAATTCCAGCACAGTGCAGGATCTCCAACAAGGCCCACCGTCTTACAGGTGGGATACGTGACACCACGTGAGTGGCGAGTCACCACGGGTAGAAAGCGACCTCTCCCATAAGGGACGTATGTCCACGAGTCGGCAGGGCGGCCCTCCTGTCCCAGTCGCCATGATCGGGAGCGGAATGATGGCTTCAGGGAGTCAATGTCCGATTCCGTCTCCTCGGAGACCGGAGTGAAATAGCCGGTTTGTCCGGTGAGTCGTGAGCAAACTCACACCCTGATCAGGGCCTCCGGCCTCAGTCGGCGGGGAATCGGATGTTTAGCCTGACGCTTTACAGGGACGGCAGAACCGACAATCCGCGCCCTCACCGGGGTCTCCTACCCCCTCCGGGCGCCCGTGAACAGGACAGGGTCGAGTAAACAGTGAAGACGACGACGATGTTCCACAAGATCGCCAACCCGCGGCGCACCACGCTGGCCCACCTGGACGGCGCAGACGGACTGCAGGCGCCGGTCCAGCAGGAGCACACCGTCGACCTCCCGGCCCAGACCGCCAACCCCAGGCGCACCGTCCTCATGGAGATCCCGGTCGCGGCCGACGCCGCGCAGTGACACCGGTTCACACGCACACCGGCCGCGAAGCGCTCAAGGCCCGCTGAACGAGGGGCGCCCCCCGACGAGGGGGGCGCCCCTCGTCGTTGCACGGGGCGAGGACCCCTGCGCGTTAGCCTGGGGCGTCAGACTTCAGCCGATCGGTCAAGGGGACAAGCATCCCGTGCGCATCGCCAGATTCTCCATCGACGGGAACGTCGCCTTCGGCGCGGTCGAGGGCGACCGGCAGGACGAACTCGTCCTGGACATCATCAAGGGCATCCCGTTCGCGGATTTCGAGCTCTCCGGCACCAAGGTCCCGCTGAGCAAGGTCAGGCTGCTGCCCCCGGTGCTCCCCAACAAGGTCGTCGCCTTCGGCCGCAACTACGCCGACCACGCGAAGGAAATGGGCAACGAGGTACCCGACGCCCCCTTCGCCTTCTTCAAGCCCTCCACCTCGGTGATCGGCCCCGGCGACGAGATCCGGTACCCCTCCTTCTCCCAGGAGGTGCACCACGAGGCCGAGCTGGCCGTGGTGATCGGCCGGATGTGCCGAGAGGTCCCGCGAGAGCGGGTCAAGGACGTGATCTTCGGCTACACCTGCGCCAACGACGTCACCGCGCGCGACGTCCAGAAGCGTGAGAAGCAGTGGGCACGGGCCAAGGGCTTCGACACCTCCTGCCCGCTCGGTCCCTGGGTGGAGACGGACATCGACATCGCCGCCGCGGGCGACCTGACCATCCAGCTCACGGTCAACGGCGCCCAGCGCCAGCTCGGCCGCACCAGCGAGATGACCCACTCCATCGAGGACCTGATCGTCAACATCTCCGAGGCCATGACCCTGCTCCCGGGCGACGTCGTCCTCACGGGCACCCCGGCCGGGGTCGGCCCCCTCAACGTCGGCGACGAGGTCGCCGTCACCATCGAAGGCATCGGCACTCTCACCAACAAGGTTGTCAAGCGTGGCTAGCGCACCCTCCCCCAAGCCCTCGACTCCGCTCGCGCAGGGGGTACCCCCACGCGTACGTTTCTGCCCGTCGCCCACCGGCAACCCCCATGTGGGCCTGGTCCGCACCGCCCTGTTCAACTGGGCGTTCGCCAAGCACCACGGCGGCACCCTGGTCTTCCGCATCGAGGACACCGACGCGGCCCGCGACTCCGAGGAGTCGTACAACCAGCTGCTCGACTCGATGCGCTGGCTGGGCTTCGACTGGGACGAGGGGCCCGAGGTCGGAGGCCCGCACGCGCCGTACCGCCAGTCGCAGCGCATGGACATCTACAAGGACGTCGCGCGGAAGCTGCTCGACGCCGGTCACGCCTACCACTGCTACTGCTCCCAGGAGGAGCTGGACAGCCGCCGCGAGGCCGCCCGCGCCGCCGGCAAGCCCTCCGGCTACGACGGCCACTGCCGCGAGCTGACCGGCGCCCAGGTCGAGGAGTACAAGGCCCAGGGCCGCGAGCCGATCGTCCGCTTCCGGATGCCCGACGAGACGATCACCTTCACCGATCTGGTCCGCGGCGAGCTGACCTTCACCCCGGAGAACGTCCCGGACTACGGCATCGTCCGCGCCAACGGCGCCCCGCTGTACACGCTGGTCAACCCGGTCGACGACGCCCTGATGGAGATCACCCACGTCCTGCGCGGCGAGGACCTGCTCTCCTCCACCCCGCGCCAGATCGCCCTCTACAAGGCGCTCACCGAGCTGGGCCTCGCCAAGCGGACCCCCGCCTTCGGCCACCTGCCGTACGTGATGGGCGAGGGCAACAAGAAGCTCTCCAAGCGCGATCCGCAGTCGTCCCTCAACCTCTACCGCGAGCGCGGCTTCCTCCCCGAGGGCCTGCTCAACTACCTCTCCCTGCTCGGCTGGTCGCTCTCCGCCGACCGGGACGTCTTCTCGATCGACGAGATGATCGCGGCCTTCGACGTCACGGACGTGCAGCCGAACCCGGCCCGCTTCGACCTGAAGAAGTGCGAGGCGATCAACGGCGACCACATCCGCATGCTCGACGGGAGGGACTTCACCGAGCGCTGCGCGCCCTGGCTCAAGGCCCCCTTCGCGCCCTGGGACCCGGAGGCCTTCGACGAGGCCAAGTGGCAGGCCATCGCCCCGCACGCGCAGACCCGTCTCAAGGTCCTCTCCGAGATCACGGACAACGTCGACTTCCTGTTCCTGCCGGAGCCGGTCTTCGACGAGGCGTCCTGGAACAAGGCGATGAAGGAGGGCAGCGACGCCCTGCTCCGCACGGCCCGCGAGAAGCTGGACGCGGCGGACTGGACGTCCCCCGAGTCCCTCAAGGAGGCCGTCCTGGCCGCCGGCGAGGCCCACGGCCTCAAGCTCGGCAAGGCCCAGGCCCCGGTCCGCGTCGCCGTCACCGGCCGCACGGTCGGCCTGCCGCTCTTCGAGTCCCTGGAGGTCCTGGGCAGGGAGAAGACGCTGGCCAGGATCGACGCGGCGCTGGCCAAGCTCACCGCGTAGCCGCAGGGCGTGAAGGGGCGGCGCCCGGAATCATCCGGGTCCCGCCCCTTCACGTTCCCGGGTACCGTCGGCCCCATGGTGATCCGAGCAGTTGTCTGGGACGTGGACGACACACTTTTCGACTACACCACCGCCGACCGCGAGGGCATGCGTGCCCACCTGGCGGCCGAAGGGCTCCTCGCCGGGTACGGATCGGCCGAGGAGGCGCTGGAGCGGTGGCGGGAGGCGACCGAGCAGCAGTGGGCGCGGTTCGCCGCGCGGGAGGTGGACTTCGAGACGCAGCGGCGCGACCGCACCCGGGTCTTCCTGGGCCGGCCGGAGCTGACGGACGCCGAGGCCGACGACTGGTTCCGGCGGTACGTCACGCACTACGAGTCCGCCTGGAGCCTCTTCCCGGACGTGCTGCCCGTCCTCGACGCCCTCGCCGCCAGCCACCGCCACGCCGTGCTCTCCAACTCCAGCCTCCACGTCCAGGACCGCAAGCTGCGCGCCCTCGGTGTCCACGACCGCTTCGAGGCCATCCTGTGCGCCGCGGAGCTGGGCGTCTCCAAGCCCGAGGCCGGCGCGTTCCTCGCCGCCTGTGACGCGCTGGGGCTGCCCCCGGACCAGGTGGCGTACGTCGGCGACCACCCGGAGATCGACGCCCGGGGCGCCGCGGAGGCCGGGCTGCTGTCGGTGTGGATCGACCGGGGGAAGGCGTGGGTGGCCGTCGAGCCGCCCGTGGGACCACGCCGTATCGCCTCCCTCTCCGAACTTCCCGCGGTACTCGCCGCGGATACTCGTTTTGGAGCCCCGTCCACCTTCGGGTAATGTTCTTCCTGCGCCGCGGGGAGCGGGCCGAAAGGCCGGAACCCCAAGCGTCGAACTAGAACAAGAACCCCCCAGGGGCTTGCGTTCCAGTGGCCTATGGTGTAATTGGCAGCACGACTGATTCTGGTTCAGTTAGTCTTGGTTCGAGTCCAGGTAGGCCAGCTCGCAGAGCTCATCTGCACCTGCGGATCTGATCCGCAAAGCCCCCGTTGTGTAGCGGCCTAGCACGCTGCCCTCTCAAGGCAGTAGCGCCGGTTCGAATCCGGTCGGGGGTACTGGTTCCGATCATCTCGGGACCGCTAGGGCCCCCGTTGTGTAGCGGCCTAGCACGCCGCCCTCTCAAGGCGGTAGCGCCGGTTCGAATCCGGTCGGGGGTACTGACTGGTCTAAACCATCATTGGTCTATGGTGTAATTGGCAGCACGACTGATTCTGGTTCAGTTAGTCTTGGTTCGAGTCCAGGTAGACCAGCAGGATCCGCGGCAACGCGTGATCCACGCCCCCGTTGTGTAGCGGCCTAGCACGCCGCCCTCTCAAGGCGGTAGCGCCGGTTCGAATCCGGTCGGGGGTACACAGCGAAGGCCCTCCACCTCGGTGGAGGGCCTTCGGCGTGTCGGCACGAGGCCGTATCCGGGACCGGGGAAGGGCCCGCCGCGGCGTTGAGGCGGGTCCCGTTCCCACGGGACGGTACGGACGGGGTTCAGGAGCGGCGCAGCGCCTCGGACAGGCGGCCGGCGGCGTCGATGACGGCTTGGGCGTGCATCCGGCCCGGGTGGCGGGACAGGCGCTCGATGGGGCCGGAGACCGAGACGGCGGCCACCACGCGGTTCGACGGCCCGCGCACCGGCGCGGAGACGGACGCCACGCCCGGCTCGCGCTCGCCGATCGACTGGGCCCAGCCCCGGCGCCGTACGCCCGAGAGGGCCGTCGCCGTGAACCGTGCGCCTTGCAGGCCCCGGTGCAGCCGCTCCGGCTCCTCCCAGGCCATCAGGATCTGCGCCGAGGAACCGGCCTTCATCGTCAGCGTGGAGCCCACCGGCACCGTGTCCCGCAGGCCCGAGAGGCGCTCCGCCGCGGCGACGCAGATGCGCATGTCGCCCTGGCGGCGGTAGAGCTGGGCGCTCTCGCCGGTCACGTCGCGCAGGTGCGTGAGCACCGGGCCCGCCGTGGCGAGCAGCCGGTCCTCGCCGGCCGCCGCGGCCAGTTCGGCCAGGCGCGGACCGAGGATGAACCGGCCCTGCATGTCGCGCGCCACCATGCGGTGGTGTTCCAGCGCCACGGCCAGGCGGTGGGCCGTGGGTCGTGCCAGTCCGGTCGCCGCGACCAGCCCCGCGAGGGTGGCCGGACCGGACTCCAGAGCGCTCAGGACGAGGGCTGCCTTGTCCAGAACGCCGACGCCGCTACTGTTGTCCATGCAACGATACTTGCGTCTCACTCTGTGAAACGCAAGTTCAATTTTTCGTGGAACCCGCCACTCTGGACGCACGGAAGCAATGCGGCCCGTGGACCACCGGGCCTGGCGGCGGACGCCCGGAAGCAGGGGTGCGGGCGCCGTCTCCCCACAGATCTAGTTGGGCCGGCGCACCATCTGCCGGCCGGAGGGACAGCGATGGGTAGGACACTCGCGGAGAAGGTCTGGGACGACCACGTCGTCCGGCGCGCCGAGGGCGAGCCCGACCTCCTCTTCATCGATCTGCACCTGCTGCACGAGGTGACCAGCCCGCAGGCCTTCGACGGCCTGCGCAAGAACGGTCGCCGGGTGCGCCGTCTCGACCTCACCATCGCCACCGAGGACCACAACACCCCCACCCTCGACATCGACAAGCCGATCGCCGACCCGGTCTCCCGGGTCCAGCTGGAGACGCTGCGCAGGAACTGCGCCGAGTTCGGCGTGCGGCTGCACCCGCTGGGCGACGTCGAGCAGGGCGTCGTGCACGTCGTCGGCCCGCAGCTGGGTCTGACCCAGCCCGGCATGACCGTCGTCTGCGGTGACTCGCACACCTCCACGCACGGCGCCTTCGGCGCTCTGGCGTTCGGCATCGGCACCTCCCAGGTCGAGCACGTCCTGGCCACCCAGACGCTGCCGATGGCCCGCCCGAAGACCATGGCGATCACGATCAACGGCGAACTGCCCGAGGGCGTCACGGCCAAGGACCTGATCCTGGCGATCATCGCGAGGATCGGCACCGGCGGCGGCCAGGGCTACGTCCTGGAGTACCGTGGCGAGGCCATCGAGAAGCTCTCGATGGAGGCCCGGATGACCATCTGCAACATGTCGATCGAGGCCGGCGCCCGCGCGGGCATGATCGCCCCCGACGAGACGACGTTCGCCTACCTGGAGGGCCGTCCGCACGCCCCGAAGGGCGAGGACTGGGACGCGGCCGTCGCCTACTGGAGGACGCTGAAGTCCGACGAGGACGCCGAGTTCGACGCCGAGGTGGTCATCGAGGCCGCCGAACTGTCGCCGTTCGTCACCTGGGGCACCAACCCGGGCCAGGGCGCCCCGCTTTCGGCCTCCGTCCCCGACCCGGCTTCGTACGAGGACGCCTCGGAGCGCCACGCCGCCGAAAAGGCTCTGGAGTACATGGGGTTGGAAGCCGGCCAGGAGCTGCGCTCCATCAACGTGGACACCGTCTTCGTAGGCTCCTGCACCAACGGCCGCATCGAGGACCTGCGCGCCGCCGCGGGCGTCATCAAGGGCCGGAAAATCGCCGACGGCGTACGGATGCTGGTCGTCCCCGGCTCCGCGCGGGTGGGTCTGCAGGCTGTCTCCGAAGGCCTGGACGTGGTCTTCAAGGAGGCCGGCGCCGAGTGGCGGCACGCGGGCTGCTCGATGTGCCTGGGCATGAACCCCGACCAGCTCGCCCCCGGTGAGCGCTCCGCCTCCACCTCCAACCGCAACTTCGAGGGCCGGCAGGGCAAGGGCGGCCGCACCCACCTGGTGTCCCCGCAGGTCGCAGCCGCCACCGCGGTCCTCGGTCACCTGGCCTCCCCGGCCGACCTCGCCGACGCCGACGCCCGTACGCCCGCTGGAGTCTGATCAGTCATGGAAGCATTCACCACCCACACCGGCCGGGCCGTCCCGCTGCGCCGCAGCAACGTCGACACCGACCAGATCATCCCCGCCCACTGGCTCAAGAAGGTGACCCGGGACGGGTTCGAGGACGGACTGTTCGAGGCCTGGCGCAAGGACGCGTCCTTCGTCCTCAACCAGCCCGAGCGCGCGGGCGCGACCGTCCTGGTCGCCGGCCCCGACTTCGGCACCGGCTCCTCCCGTGAGCACGCCGTCTGGGCGCTGCAGAACTACGGCTTCAAGACCGTGATCTCCTCCCGCTTCGCCGACATCTTCCGCGGCAATTCGTTGAAGAACGGCCTGCTGACGGTCGTCCTCGAGCAGAGGACCGTGGACGCGCTGTGGGAGCTCACCGAAGCCGACCCCACCGCGGAGATCACCGTCGACCTCCAGGCCCGCGAGGTGCGCGCCGAGGGCGTCACCGCCGCCTTCGAGCTCGACGAGAACTCCCGGTGGCGGCTGCTGAACGGGCTCGACGACATCTCCATCACGCTGCAGAACGAGCCGGACATCGCCGCGTACGAGGCGAAGCGCCCGTCGTTCAAGCCGAGGACGCTCACGGCCTGACCCGCACCGCGGCCGAAGTCCTCTCCATAGGTCGACTTTCGGCCACCGGAACACCCTCCCGTACCCCCGATCGCCCCGATCGGGGGTACGGGCATGTCTGCACCCGTTCGGCCCCGCGTGCTTCCTTGATGTCCTTCAACTTGCCACGTTAAGAAGGTGGTTGTTGGGGTACACGTGTCACGTGCCCGTGATCCGCGCGTGTGTCCGGATGGCCGTCCGAGGCGGCAGTTGCCCCCTGCGCAGGCGACAACTCGCCCCAGATGGCACAATCTGTGCATGGAACACGACGGCCAACTCCAGCTCTATGCGGCGGTCGCGGTCCAGCTCAAGGAAGCGCACGCGAAGGTGCGCGCACTGCAAGTCCCGGAGGGCGTACGGATGGCGCTGACCCGGAAGCTGCTGGTCATTACGGCCGTGGCCAAACATGATCTCGCCGGTGCGGCAGGGCGTCTGGAGCGGTTCGCCGAGGACCTCGACAGGGGTCGATTCCCCGAAGGGGAACGCTGAACCGGTCGAGGCGGCCGAGTCCGTTGCGGCACAAGGGTGATTAGCCCGTTTCGTGTTTGATTTGCGGTATATATCTGCCTAACGTGCGAAAAAGCTTGAACACTTTCGTTCTGGCGATGTCTCCGAAGGGGAATACGTGAACAAGGCGCAGCTCGTAGAAGCGATTGCCGACAAGGTGGGCGGCCGCCAGCAGGCCGCCGACGCCGTCGACCACGTACTGGACGCCATCGTCCGCGCGGTCGTCGCGGGGGAGCGGGTCTCGGTCACCGGCTTCGGTTCGTTCGAGAAGGTCGACCGCCCGGCCCGCTACGCCCGTAACCCCCAGACGGGCGAGCGGGTTCGGGTCAAGAAGACCTCCGTTCCGCGTTTCCGCGCGGGCCAGGGTTTCAAGGACCTGGTGAGCGGCTCGAAGAAGCTGCCGCGCGGTGGTGAGGTCTCGGTCAAGAAGGCCCCCAAGGGAAGCCTGAGCGGCGGCGCTTCGGCCACGGTCAAGAAGGCCGCCGCCAAGAAGACGACGGCGAAGAAGGCCACCACCAAGACGGCGGCGGCCAAGAAGACGACGGCGAAGAAGGCCACCACCAAGACGGCGGCGGCCAAGAAGACCACGGCCAAGAAGGCGCCCGCCAAGACCGCGGCGACGGCGAAGACCACCGCCGCGAAGAAGACGACCGCCAGCAAGGCCCCGGCGAAGAAGGCGACGGCCACGAAGGCGCCCGCCAAGAAGTCGACCGCGCGCAAGACCACCGCCAAGAAGACCACCACCCGCAAGAAGTAGCGGGCCCTGGTCCGTCCCTTCGGACAAGCGGCACTCACGCGCCGGGCCGGACTCCCTCGGGAGCCCGGCCCGCGGTGCGTTCCGGGGTCCGTCCGGCGCCCCGGGCGGTCAGAACGTCTGGAGCGTCACCAGGGTGATCCGCCGGGCCCCGCCCTCGCCCTCGGTCTCGATGCGCACCCGCTGCCCGGGGCGCAGCAGCAGCAGACCCCCCGCGTCGAACGCCGGGGCGTCGAAGGGCACCGGTGTGCCGTCGTCCAGGAGCACCTGACCGCTGCGGCTGTCGGGGTCGTAGGTGTACGCGGTGGCCTGCATGCCGGCAGCCTACTGCTCCGTGATGAGCGACCGCGCGGCGACCGCGGCCGTGCGGGGGCCGACGCCCATCGCCAGCGCCGCCCGCAGGTCGTCGCCGGTGTCCACGTCCTGCCGCACCGAGTCCACCCCGTCGAGGTCCAGCTCCACGGCTCCGGACTCCCGGTGCCGGACCCGCGAACCGGGGCCGAAGAACGGACGCAGCTCCCGGCCCCGGCTCGCGGCCAGCAGCGTCGTGCCGAGCCCGGCCGTGTCGGCGAGGAACGCGCGCGGGAACGTGGCGGCCGCATCGAGGACACGGGCCAGTTCCGGCGGGCGGAGCGCCGGGAGGTCGGCGTTGAGGGCCGCGACGCAGGCCGCGCGGCGAGCGGTGCCCGCCACCGTCGCACCGTGGGCGAGAGCCGCGTTGAGGCCGCCGCGCGGCTCGTCCGGGACGATTCCGGCCCCCAGCGCGGCCAGCTCCCGGGAGGCGAGGGCGTCGTCCGTGACGACCACCACATCCCGTACCGCCGGGCATGCCAGCGCGGCCGCCACCGTGTCCTGGGCGAAGGCGAGCGCCAGGCCCGGGCGCAGGCCGTCGTCCGCGGTGTCCGAGAGCCTGCTCTTGGCCCGGTCCAGCGGCTTCAGGGGTACCACCAAGGTCCACTGCACGAGTGTTACGTCCCTCTCTTGTCGCGGCCATTGTCACCCGGCACACGGGGCGGCGAGGGGGGCGGGGCGTACGGTGTTCTCGACAGACCGGCGGTCCGGGGCGACACTTGTGCGGCCCGCCGGGCCGCCGGGGCCGGGCCCTGGGCCTGTCATTCGGAAGAGGAAGGTGTACTTGTGCCGCGCCGCAGAATCGGCTTCTGGTACCGCTTCGCCGCGGTTCTCTGCAAACCGCCGCTGGTGGTTCTGCTCAAGCGGGACTGGCGCGGAATGGAGAACATCCCGGCCGAGGGTGGATTTATCACCGCGGTGAACCACAATTCGCACATCGATCCCTTCGCCTACGCGCACTTTCAGTACAACACCGGACGTGTTCCGCGATTCCTGGCGAAGAGCGGGCTTTTCAACAAGGGGTTCATCGGTGCCGCGATGCGCGGCACCGGGCAGATCCCCGTCTACCGCGAGAGCACCGACGCGCTCAGCGCCTTCCGGGCCGCGATCGACGCCGTGGAGCGCGGCGAGTGCGTCGCCTTCTACCCCGAGGGCACCCTCACCCGCGACCCGGACGGCTGGCCCATGACCGGCAAGACCGGTGCCGCGCGCGTCGCCCTGCAGACCAGGTGCCCCGTGATCCCGGTCGCCCAGTGGGGCGCCAACGAACTGCTGCCGCCGTACGCCAGGAAGCCCAGCCTGCTGCCGCGCAAGACCCACCGCGTGCTGGCCGGTCCGCCGGTGGACCTCGACCGCTTCTACGGGCGGGAGATGACCCCGGAACTGCTCAAGGAGGCGACGGAGGTCATCATGGCGGCCGTCACGCGCCAGCTGGAGCAGATCCGCGGTGAGAAGGCCCCCGAGACGCCGTACGACCCGCGCCGTGAGCGGGTCGAGCAGCGCCGCAGGACGCACGCGCAGCGGCGGGACGAGCGGGCGCAGGAACGGACGCGCGGCGGCAGGACCGCCGCACGGGAAGAAGGGCTGAGCACGTGAGTGAGCCGGTCAAGGCGGCCGTCTTCGGCACGGGATCGTGGGGCACGGCCTTCGGCATGGTCCTCGCCGACGCGGGCTGCGACGTCGTGCTGTGGGGGCGGCGCCCCGAACTCGCCGAGACGGTCAACTCCACCCGCACCAACCCCGACTACCTGCCCGGAATCGAACTCCCGGAGAACCTGCGGGCCACCGCGGACGCCGCCGAGGCCGCGCGCGGCGCGGACTTCACCGTCCTCGCGGTCCCCTCGCAGACGCTGCGCGGCAACCTCGCCGACTGGGCGCCGCTGCTCGCTCCCGGCACGGTCCTGGTGTCGCTGATGAAGGGCGTCGAACTCGGCTCCGCGATGCGGATGAGCGAGGTGATCGACGACGTCGTCAAGGTCGGCGCCGACCGCATCGCCGTGGTCACCGGTCCCAACCTGGCCCGGGAGATCGCCGCCCGGAGGCCCGCCGCCGCCGTGGTGGCCTGCCCCGACGAAGCCGTCGCCCGTCGCCTCCAGACCGCCTGTCACACGTCGTACTTCCGGCCGTACACCAACACCGACGTCATCGGCTGCGAGCTGGGCGGCGCCGTGAAGAACGTGATCGGGCTGGCCGTCGGCATCGCGGACGGCATGGGGCTCGGCGACAACGCCAAGGGATCGCTCATCACCCGCGGCCTCGCCGAGACCACCCGGCTCGGAGTCGCGCTCGGCGCCGACCCGCTGACCTTCTCCGGACTCGCGGGCCTGGGCGACCTGGTGGCCACCTGCTCCTCGCCGTTGTCGCGCAACCACACCTTCGGCACCAACCTCGGCAAGGGCCTGACCCTCGAGGAGACCGTCGCGGTCACCAAGCAGACCGCCGAGGGCGTGAAGTCCTGCGAGTCGGTGCTGGACCTGGCCCGCCGGCACGGCGTCGACATGCCGCTCACCGAAACGGTCGTCTCCATCGTGCACGAGGGCAAGCCCCCGGCGGTCGCCGTCGAGGAACTGATGTCGCGCAGCGCGAAGCCCGAACGACGCTGAGCGACGGCCCCCTCCGTTCGGCTCACGGACGGCGTTGCGGGCGCTGTGTCCCGGCACCGCGGGCAGGTACCCTCATCGCGATATGAGCACCGAGAACCTCCCCCAGAGCCCCGAGCAGCCGTCCCGCAAGCCGCGTGTGGCCGTCGTGTTCGGCGGGCGCAGCTCCGAACACGGGATCTCCGTGGTCACCGCCGGAGCCGTCCTCAGGGCCATCGACCGGACCGCGTACGACGTCCTGCCGATCGGCATCACCCCCGGCGGCCGCTGGGCGCTCACCGCCGACGAGCCGGAACGCATGGAGATCAGCGACCGCAGTACGCCCAGCGTCGACCAGCTCGCCGAGTCGGCGGAGGGCGCTGTGGTGCTGCCCGTCGACCCCGCCAACCGCGAAGTCGTCTACAGCGAGCCGGGCTCGGTGCCCAAGGCGCTCGGCGAGGTCGACGTGGTCTTCCCGGTGCTGCACGGCCCCTACGGTGAGGACGGCACCCTCCAGGGGCTCCTGGAGCTCTCCGGCGTCCCCTACGTCGGCTCGGGCGTGCTCGCCTCGGCCGTCGGCCAGGACAAGGAGTACATGAAGCGGGTGTTCACCTCCTTCGGGCTGAAGGTCGGCCCGTACGTGGTGATCCGGCCGCGCGAGTGGGAGCGGGACGAGTCCGCCGCCCGCAGGAGGATCGTCGACTTCGCCGGCGAGCACGGCTGGCCGCTGTTCGTGAAGCCCGCGCGCGCGGGATCGTCGATCGGCATCACCAAGGTCGACGACCTGTCCGGCCTGGACGAGGCGATCGCCGAGGCCCGGCGGCACGATCCGAAGATCCTCGTCGAGGCGGCGCTGCGCGGCCGGGAGATCGAGTGCGGTGTGCTGGAGTTCGAGGACGGCCCGCGCGCCTCGCTGCCGGCCGAGATCCCGCCGCCCGACGCGCACGCGTACTACGACTTCGAGGCCAAGTACATCGACTCCACGCCCGGCATCGTGCCCGCGCCGCTGACCGACGAGGAGACGGCCGAGGTGCGGCGGCTCGCGGTGGAGGCGTTCGACGCGGCCTCCTGCGAGGGGCTGGTCCGCGCGGACTTCTTCCTCACCGAGGACGGCGAGTTCGTGATCAACGAGATCAACACCATGCCCGGTTTCACGCCCATCTCGATGTACCCGCAGATGTGGCAGGCCACCGGGGTGAGCTACCCGGAGCTGGTCGACCTGCTGGTGCGGGCGGCACTGCGCCGGTCGACCGGACTGCGCTGAGCCGCGCACGCACGCGTCAGGGGGCGATCCCCTCGGGGATCGTCCTTCTCAGTGCCGGGGCGAGGTCGATCAGCACGCCCGTGCTGTCCCGTCCGTCGGCCACCTCGACCTCGACGTACGCCTCGCGGTTGGCGGTGGTGAAGCGCTGCACGCCGTCGCTTCGCCTCTCCATGAGCCAGTCGACGCCGTTCACTCCGCCCGGCACCGCGTCGGCGTCGTTGCCGTTGGCCACCTTCGGGTCGGTCATCTTCGGCGGCCGCTCGACGCCGCACCGCAGTATGATCGCCACGCCGCCCCAGCCCGCGGTCAGTTCGGACGCGGGTTCGGGATCGTCGCGACTCTCACCGTCCACCCTCGCCGGCAGGGCCTCGTCCAGGTTCCGGCACAGCTCGGTGACCTTCGCGTCCGGGCGGGGAACCGCCGCGGACGCGCTGTCGTCTGCCGAGGAGCAGCCCGCGACGGTGACCAGCACCGCGAGCGCGGACAGGACGGTGTGCCGGTGACGGGAAGAGTTCACCGGCACAGGGTAGACGGGGGGCTACAGATGGACGACCGGGCAGGTCAGGGTTCGGGTGATGCCGTCCACTTGCTGGACTTTGGCTACCACCATGCGACCCAGTTCGTCGACGGTGTCGGCCTGGGCGCGCACGATCACGTCGTACGGTCCGGTCACGTCCTCGGCCTGGACGACTCCAGGGATCTTGCCGATCAGCTCGGCGACGGACGACGCCTTGCCGACCTCCGTCTGGATCAGGATGTACGCCTGTACCACGGAACCTCCAGGGCGGCCACGAGGATCATGTGGGGAAAAGGAACGCCACGGTATCGCGTCGCCGCTCCTCGCGGGGAGACCCGCGAAAACCGGGCCTTGCGCGCCGGGGCACAGGCACGAGAGAAGTTGACGGTCACTTCGACCGTAGCGAGGACTCGAACGACTCGCGACCGGGCACGGACAGGGATAGAGAGGGTCGAAAGGGAAATGAAGGGCACTGTTGGTGAGCTCGGGGAGTTCGGGCTCATCAGGGAGCTCACCTCCCGCCTCACCACCACCCCGGCGGTCCGGGTCGGCCCCGGCGACGACGCCGCGGTGGTCTCCGCGCCCGACCGCAGGGTCGTGGCCAGCACCGACATCCTGCTGGAGGGCCGGCACTTCCGCCGCGACTGGTCCACGGCCTACGACGTCGGCCGCAAGGCCGCCGCGCAGAACCTCGCCGACATCGCCGCCATGGGCGCCGTGCCGACCGCGCTGCTCCTCGGCCTCGTCGTCCCGGCGGAGCTACCGGTGACCTGGCCCAGCGAGCTGATGGACGGCCTGCGCGACGAGTGCCAGGTGGCAGGCGCGGCGGTCGTCGGCGGCGATGTCGTACGCGGCGACACGATCATGGTGTCGATCACCGCGCTCGGTGACCTGCGCAACCAGGAGCCCGTCACCCGGGGCGGCGCGCAGCCCGGTGACCTCGTCGCGGTGACCGGCTGGCTGGGCTGGTCCGCGGCCGGGCACGCGGTGCTCTCCCGCGGTTTCCGCTCGCCGCGTGCCTTCGTGGAGGCGCACCGGCGTCCCGAACCGCCGTACCACGCGGGGCCCGCGGCCGCCGGGCTGGGCGCCACCGCGATGTGCGACGTGAGCGACGGGCTGATCGCCGACCTCGGTCACATCGCCGAGGCCAGCAAGGTCCGCATCGACATCCGCTCCGGCGCGATCGACATCCCCTCGCAGATGCACGACATCGGCCAGGCCGTCGGCGTCGACCCCATGCAGTGGGTGCTGACCGGGGGAGAGGACCACGCGATCGTGGCCACCTTCCCGCCGGACGTGAAGCTGCCGGCCCGCTGGAAGGTGATCGGCGAGGTGCTCAACCCGTCGGCGCTGCCCCAGGTGACGGTGGACGGGGCGCCCTGGACGACCCAGGGCGGCTGGGACCACTTCGGGGACATCGAGTCATGAGCGCGCCGCCCGGGGTGCTCACCGTGGCCGGCTCCGACTCCGGCGGCGGCGCGGGAATCCAGGCCGACCTGAAGACGATGCTGGCGCTCGGCGTGCACGGCATGAGCGTGCTCACCGCGGTGACCGCACAGAACTCCCTGGGCGTGCAGGGCGCCTGGGAACTGCCCGTGGAGGCGGTGCGGGCCCAGTACCGCAGCGTCGTCGACGACATCGGGGTGCAGGCGGTCAAGACCGGCATGCTGTCCTCCGCCGAACTCGTCGAGACCGTGGCCGACTTGATCGCCGGTACGGACGCGCCGGCGGTCGTCGACCCGGTGGGGGTCTCCAAGCACGGGGACCCGCTGCTCGCGTCCTCCGCGCTGGACTCCGTGCGGGCCAGGCTGCTGCCGGTGGCGACCGTGGCCACGCCGAACCTGGACGAGGTGGCACAGCTCACGGACGTACGGGTCGGGTCGGAACCCGACATGCGCCGGGCGGCCCGGGCGGTGCTGGCGTTCGGGCCGCGCTGGGTGGTGATCAAGGGCGGTCACCTGTCCGGCGACGCCGTGGACCTGCTCACCGACGGCTCCGAGGAACACTGGCTGCGCGCCCCCAGGCACGACAACCGTCACACCCACGGCACGGGCTGCACCCTGGCGTCGGCGATCGCGTCGGAACTGGCGAAGGGCCGGTCCGTGCCGGAGGCGGTGACGACGGCCAAGGCCTACGTCACCGGAGCGATAGCATCCGGCTTCGCCCTGGGCGCGGGCATAGGCCCGGTGAACCACGCCTGGAACCTGAACCCGTCCCGCCGGCCGCGGATGACCGCCGACGCCGTTCCCGCGGGCAGTCGTGTCCCCCCGGTGCCTTAAGGGCCCGGGAGGTGCCCCCGGGGTGATGGGGCCCGCTCGAACGAAGCCGGGAGCGGGGGAGACGCCCTGCAAGGGGCGGGCTGCGCAGACCCGCCCCGGCCGACGACGCCGGGCACCCCGCGAACACGTCGGCCACAGCAAGAAGCCGGCCCACCCCAAGGTGGACCGGCTGGTTGCGGCGAAACCGACTATGGCCGCGCGCTCAGCGAAAGCGTCAGCGCGAGACCTTGCCGGCCTTGATGCACGAGGTGCAGGCGTTCACGCGCTTCGGCGTCCCACCGACCACGGTACGTACACGCTGGATGTTCGGGTTCCAGCGACGAGGCGTACGGCGGTGCGAGTGCGAGATGTTGTTGCCGAAGCCCGGCCCCTTGCCGCAGACGTCGCAGTTGGCAGCCACGGGTCACTCCAAAGACTTCAGATGCACTTACGGTTGATCCCGGCAGGCCGGGATCAAAATCCCGGGCTCCAGGAGCCCTGCGGAATCTGAGTGGCGTTACCGGGGGGAGAGGCCCGATCGGATCGGGCAACCGGAGCAGCATACAACGGCTGCACCCGTAGAACGAAACTACCACGGCGGCTC
>NZ_JAHWZY010000149.1:0-419 GCF_041380215.1 Streptomyces pimonensis | reverse complement strand
AATGCCGCTGAACGCGGACAGGAACCGCTGTGCCGCGCCCGCCGATCGGAAGCCCTTCATCGCGCGTTCGCGCTGCCGCGTGGGCTGGTGGCTGTTCTCGGCCCGGTTGTTCAGGCCTTTATGAGCGCGGTGCTCCACCGACGGCATGACCTCGCGGTGCGCGGCGCCGTAGGAGCGGAGCTTGTCCGTGATGACCACCCGCGGCACCGTACGGGTCTTCTTCATGAGGCGGCGGAAGAAGCGACGGGCGGCGGCGGTGTCCCGCCGGTTCTGGACGAGGATGTCCAGGACGTTGCCGTCCTGATCAACGGCCCGCCACAGGTACTTCAGATCTCCGTTGATCCTGATGAAGACCTCGTCCAGATGCCATTTGTCCCCGGGGCGGGGCCGACGGCGGCGCAGTCCGTTCGCGTAGGCCT
>NZ_JAHWZY010000148.1:0-422 GCF_041380215.1 Streptomyces pimonensis | reverse complement strand
GGTACGGCCGGGTCGGTGCGGAAGTCGATGACGAAGGGCCGGTCGGCGGCGAGGGCTTGGTCCCAGGCGGACTCGACGTGCTTGGGCTTCTCCACCCGGACGCCGTCCAGGCCGATGCGCTGCGCGATGTCCGCGTACGGCAGGTCCGGGATGGCCTGGGACTCCTCGAACTGCGGGGCGCCGGACATGGCCCGCATCTCCCAGGTGACCTGGTTGAGGTCGCCGTTGTTCAACACCGCCACGACCAGCCGAGGGTCGGACCACTCGCGCCAGTACTTGGCGGCGGTCACCAGCTCCATCATGCCGTTCATCTGCATCGCGCCGTCGCCGACCAGGGCGATGGCGGGCCGGTCGGGGTGGGCGAACTTCGCCCCGATGGCGTACGGCACACCCGGCCCCATCGTCGCCAGGGTGCCGGACAG
>NZ_JAHWZY010000147.1:0-430 GCF_041380215.1 Streptomyces pimonensis | reverse complement strand
CCCGACCCGGTCACCCGCACGCACGGCCAGCTCCACGAACGCCGTGCCGGGCAGCAGGACCGAACCCTGAACCACGTAGTCGGCCAGCCACGGGTGCGTCTGAACCGACAGCCGACCCGTCAGCAGCACACCATCCGTGCCGCCCACCGCGACGGCCGCGCCCAGCAGCGGATGATCGGCCGCACCGAGCCCGACCGCCGTGACATCACCAGTGTGCGGCCGTACGTCGACCCAGTAGCGCCGACGCTGGAAGGCGTAGGTCGGCAGGTCCACCCGCCGCGCGCCGCTGCCCGCGAAGAACGCCTCCCAGTCCACCGTCACGCCCCGCGTGCACAACCGTGCCACCGCCGAAACCAACGCGGACTCCTCCGGGCGGTCTGCGCGCAGCACCGGCACGAACGCCGCCTCGGGGGCCGTCTCCTGGCCCAGC
>NZ_JAHWZY010000146.1:0-462 GCF_041380215.1 Streptomyces pimonensis | reverse complement strand
CCCGGTGTCGACATCACCGTCACACCGCCGGCGAGCGCCATCTCGCACTCGCCGGACCGCAGTGATTGCACCGCGAGGTGCAGGGCCACCAGGGACGACGAGCACGCCGTGTCCACGGTCACCGCCGGGCCTTCGAAACCGAAGGTGTACGACAGGCGGCCCGAGGCCACGCTGGCCGCGTTGCCCGTCGCCACGTGACCGCCCACGTCCTCGCGGGCGCCGCCGAGGACCAGGCCGTAGTCCTGGGCGTTCGAGCCGACGAACACGCCGACGCGCTCACCTCGCAGCGACGCCGAGTCGACGCCGGCGCGCTCCAGGAGTTCCCAGGAGGTTTCGAGGAGCAGTCGCTGCTGGGGGTCCATCGCCAGCGCCTCGCGCGGCGAGATCCCGAAGAATCCGGCGTCGAAGCCGCTGACGTCCGACAAGAACGCGCCGGACCGCAGGTAGGTGGTCCCCACGGAG
>NZ_JAHWZY010000145.1:0-468 GCF_041380215.1 Streptomyces pimonensis | reverse complement strand
GCAGGCGTGGACATCACCGTCACACCGCCGGCGAGGGCCAGTTCGCACTCGCCCTTCCGCAGGGCCTGTACGGCCAGGTGCAGCGCGACCAGCGACGACGAGCACGCCGTGTCCACGGTCACCGCCGGGCCTTCGAAACCGAACGTGTACGACAGGCGGCCGGAGATCACGCTCGCCGCGCTGCCGGTGCCGAAGTACCCGTCGACGTTGTCGGGCGCCGCCATCATCAGCGTGGTGTAGTCCTGGCCGTTGGTGCCGACGAACACGCCGGACCGGCTGCCGCGCAGCGAGGTCGGGTCGACGCCGGCGCGCTCCAGGAGTTCCCAGGAGGTTTCGAGGAGCAGTCGCTGCTGGGGGTCCATCGCCAGCGCCTCGCGCGGCGAGATCCCGAAGAACGTGGGGTCGAAGTCGGCTACGCCGTCGAGGAAGGCACCCCTGCGGGAGTACGTCGTGCCGACTCCCGCCGTC
>NZ_JAHWZY010000144.1:0-512 GCF_041380215.1 Streptomyces pimonensis | reverse complement strand
CGACCGCGAACAACGCCGGCTGCGTCACCCCCGTCTCGTTCAACGCCTCGGCACCCTCACCGAACAACACCCCACGCACCGCCGGGTCGCACACGTCCAGTACGGCGTCCAGGGCCTCGGCGAACACCTCGTACCGCGCGGCCAGTCCGCGACCCATACCCAGCCGCTGCGACCCCTGACCCGAGAACAGGAGACCGAGCCTCTGCGGCGCGGCCTCGCCGGTCACGATGCCGGGTCCGCCGCGTCCCTCGGCCAGTGCGGTCAGCGCCGACCGGAACCCGTCGGGCTCCGCGGCGACGACCACCGCGCGGTGCTCGAAGGCCGCTCGCGCGAACGCCAGCGTACGGGCCGTGTCGGCGACGTCCAGGTCCGGTGACCGGTCCACGAAGGACCGCAGTCGTGCGGCCTGCTCCCGCAGCGCCTCGGGGCTCTTGGCCGACAACGGCCAGGGGACGGCCGTGCCGGTCGGCAGCGGCGGGGTGACTTCCTCCGGTTCGGTCTCACGTTCCTGT
>NZ_JAHWZY010000143.1:0-560 GCF_041380215.1 Streptomyces pimonensis | reverse complement strand
TCGGGACCGGTCCGGTGAGCCGCTGTGGCTGGGCTCGATCAAGTCGAACATCGGGCACACGCAGGCCGCCGCCGGTGTCGCGGGCGTGATCAAGATGGTCCTGGCGATGCGGCACGGAGTGCTGCCGCAGACACTGCATGTCACGGAACCGTCCTCGCACGTGGACTGGTCAACCGGCGCGGTGGAACTGCTGACCGACCGGCGTGCCTGGCCCGACGTGGACCGCCCCTGGCGGGCGGGTGTCTCGTCGTTCGGTGTCAGCGGTACGAATGCCCACGTCATCGTCGAGCAGGCCCCCGTGGTCGAGCGGACGGATGCGAACGCCCCCGAGCCGGTACGTGGTGGGGTGCTGCCGTGGGTGTTGTCGGCCCGCAGCGCGGAGGCGTTGCGGGCGCAGGCCGCCCGGCTGGCGTCCTTCGTGGACGGCCAGTCCCCGGCCGACGTGGGGTACTCGCTGGCGACGTCGCGGGCGGCGCTGGAGCACCGGGCGGTGGTCGTCGCCGCCGAGCGGACCGAGTTCTTGGACGCGTTGGCGGCTGTGGCGAACGGTGAGCCGAGCG
>NZ_JAHWZY010000142.1:0-608 GCF_041380215.1 Streptomyces pimonensis | reverse complement strand
CCGGAGGTCGGTTCGGAGGCGGTGTTCGGTCCGGACAGTTCGGTGTTGGTGACGGGTGCGAGCGGGATGCTCGGCGGGCTGGTGGCCCGCCATCTGGTGGTACGGCATGGGGTGCGGCGGCTGGTGCTGGCGAGCAGGCGCGGCCAGGTGGGTGCGCTGTACGAGGAGTTGGTTGGTCTGGGTGCCGAGGTCGCCGTCGTCGCGTGTGATGTGGCGGACCGTGGGGCGGTGGCGGTGTTGCTGGCCGAGCATCCGGTGACGGCAATCGTCCATGCGGCGGGTGTGCTGGACGACGGTGTGATCGGCTCGTTGACGCCGGAGCGGATCGATACGGTGTTCCGGCCGAAGGTGGATGCGGCGTGGAACCTGCACGAGTTGACCCGTGGCCTGGAGTTGTCGGCGTTCGTGCTGTTCTCGTCGGCGGCGGGCACGCTGGGCAGTGCGGGCCAGGGCAACTACGCGGCGGCGAACGCGTTCTTGGACGCGCTGGCCCGGCATCGCCGGGCGGCGGGCCTGCCCGCGGCCTCCCTGGCGTGGGGTCTGTGGTCCGGTGAGGAGGGTATGGGTGCCCGGATGGCCGGGACCGGGGCCGCGGGCCTGTCCGCCGA
>NZ_JAHWZY010000141.1:0-636 GCF_041380215.1 Streptomyces pimonensis | reverse complement strand
CTCGGTGGCCGGCGTCCTCGGTGCTCCCGGACAGGCGAACTACGCGGCGGCGAACACCTTCCTGGACGCCCTTGCCGAGCATCGCCGGGCCACCGGTCTGCCCGCCACGTCACTGGCGTGGGGCCTGTGGGCCGAGGCCAGTGGCATGACCGGTGCGCTCGACGACTCCGACCTGCGGCGGATGAGCCGGGGCGGCCTGATACCCCTGCGTACGGCCGAGGGGCTGGCGCTGTTCGACGCGGCGGGCTCCACCGGACGTGCCGTACTGGCGCCGGTCCCCCTCGACCTGCCCGCGTTGCGTCGACAGGCGCGCTCCCACCCCGTGCCGCACATGCTGCGCGGCTTGGTACGCGGCACGGTACGCAGGACCGCCGAAGCCGGCTCCGTCGTCGGGTCGGCGCTGGCCCAGTCGCTGGCGGGCATGACCGCTGCGGAGCGCGAGCGAGTACTGCTGGACCTCGTGCTCGGCCACGTGGCCGTGGTGCTCGGCCACAGCTCGGCAGGGGCCGTCGCACCCGACCGCGCGTTCAAGGAACTGGGCTTCGACTCGCTCACCGCCGTCGAGCTGCGCAACCGGCTGGGCGCGGCCACCGAACTGCGCCTGCCCGCGACGCTGGTCTTCGACTACCCGACCCC
>NZ_JAHWZY010000140.1:0-646 GCF_041380215.1 Streptomyces pimonensis | reverse complement strand
CCGTGCTCGATGTCCGCAGGGCAACTGCCGAGCAACTCGCGAAGCTGCTGCGCGGGCACCGCGAGCGGCTCGGGACCCGCAAGGGCACTCGCGCGCTGGGCGTCTTCAGGCAGGCGGTGCTTGTGCTGCGCTGGTTCGTCGACGGTACCCGGCTGGTCCAACTCGCCCGGGACAACGGCATCTCCGTGCCGACCGCCTATCGCTATCTACATGAGGGATTGACCGTACTGGCCGACCACGCGCCCGATCTGTCCACCGCGCTGGAGAGGGCGGCGGCAGCCGGGTACACCCACCTCAACCTGGACGGCACGGTGATCCGCACCGACCGCGTGGCCGCCGCCGGCCCCAACGGCGCGGACCTGTGGTGGTCCGGCAAGCACAAGCACCACGGAGGAAACGTGCAGGTCATCGCCGCCCCGGACGGCTGGCCCATCTGGGTCTCCCCAGTCCGCCCGGGTCGCGAGCACGACACCACTTGCGCACGAGCCCACGGACTGGTCGACGCCCTGAACCGGCTCGCCGCCACCCTGGGCATCCCCACCCTGACCGACCTCGGCTACGAGAATGCGGGGCCCGGCTTCCGCCACCCGGTCAAGAAGCCCAAGGGCGGTGAACTCGCCCAGCCCGACCAGGCGTTCAACGCCGT
>NZ_JAHWZY010000014.1:0-181061 GCF_041380215.1 Streptomyces pimonensis | reverse complement strand
TTGCACATGTGGACAGTGGGTGGAGACAGGATTGCCTGCCTCTACACCAACTGTAAAGGAGCCTCAAAGCACCACCCGGAGGCGCTTCGGCCCGAGTCTCCGGCGGTGTGTGCCGACGATCCATGGCAGCGGCCCGGACCGCTGCTGCGGGCCGGCACCTGATGCACGGCTGACGGGGATGATGCGGGCCGACGTCGACGAAGCCCGCTGCCCGGCGTGGGCCTGCGCCATGAGTTCGCCCACCGGGACGGCTGCCGCGTCGGGATCGTCGCCCGGCGCTCCGGGGCTTCGAACTGATGGTGTACACGAGCGACGACCCGGACGGTGGCCCGGTTGACCGGAGAGGAACCCGGTCTCCCCTGGCCGGGACCGTCCGGCACCTCCCCTCGTGCCCCGATCGCCGGCCACGGGGACGTCCCCGAGGACATCCCGTCCGCAGGGGCCCGCACCCACCGGGCGGAACCATCGGCGCTTGAGCGGCCTGGCCGCCGATGACAGCAGAGGCGAAAGGAGCCGTTGGCCGGACGCTTCGGACACGGCCCCGGAGCGGCGAACTCGTCGCGCGCTCGGCCTCATCCCCGCGAGAGCCCGTTTTCGGCCTTTCCCGGCGAGCCCGTGCCGACCGTTCCCCTCCCGGCCTGCGACAGCCCTATGCTTCTACGTGTTTGTAGAAGGCCCGCGACAGGGCCGGGCCTCACACACCCGGAAGAGGACACGCATGGCTTCGATCGACCTGGACAAGGTGCTCGACAAGGCGTGGGCGGACAAGAGTCTGCCCGAGATCCTGGCCGCCCCGGTGGGGGCGCTCAAGGGCGTCTCCGACCGTGACGGCGAGCTGCTCCGGGAGGCGTTCGGGGTCAAGACCGTAGCCGACCTGGCCGAGTTGAAGTACGTCCGCTGGGCGCAGGCCCTCGCCGCGCTAGACGCGGCCAAGTAGCCCGCCCCGCGCACAACCGCGGTGCCGTGCGTCCACCCCGGCGCGCGGCACCGCACTCGAACGAGACACACGCACGCATAAGGAGTGGACGCCATCATGGTGTTCAAACGACTGCTCGGATCGCTCGGCGTGGGCGGCCCCACCGTCGACACGGTTCTCGACCCGGGAGCCGCCCGCCCCGGCGGCGCGCTGACCGGACAGGTCCACCTCAAGGGTGGCGACGCCGACTTCGACATCGAGCACATCACCCTGGAACTCGTGGCCCGGGTCGAGGCCGAGCACGGCGAGGGCGAGAGCGAGGGCGTCGTCCCCTTCGAGCGGTTCACCGTCGGCGGCGGCTTCCGGCTCGGAGCGGGGCAGCAGCACAGCGTCCCGTTCTCCGTGACGCTGCCCTGGGAGACGCCGATCACCGAGCTGTACGGGCAGGGCCTGGGCATCGTCCTCGGCGTGCGCACCGAGCTGGCGGTGGCCGGCGCCAAGGACAAGGGCGACCTGGACCGGCTGGACATCGCCCCACTGCCTGCCCAGGAGACCGTCCTGGAAGCGCTCGGCCAGCTCGGCTTCGGCTTCAAGTCCGCCGACCTGGAGTACGGACGCATCGGCGGCACGGGCCAGCAGCTGCCCTTCTACCAGGAGATCGAGCTCACCCCGGCACCGCAGTACGCGCACCAGGTCAACGAGATCGAGGTGACCTTCCTGGCCAACCCGGCCGGCATGGACGTCGTCCTGGAAGCCGACAAGCGCGGCGGCTTCTTCTCCGGCGGCCATGACGCGCTGACCCGCTTCACCGTCGGCCATCACGACTCCCGCGACTGGAACGCCGAGGTCGACGGCTGGATCCGCCAGTTGGTCGAGCACCGGGTGTCGCACGGCGCCTACGGCCACGGTGCCCCGTACACCGGGCACGGACACGGCGGCCACCACCACGACGACCACCGCCGTTCCGGCCCCGGCGTGGGCACCGCCGTCGCCGCAGGCGCCGCCGGGCTCGCGGTCGGCGTCGTCGGTGGCATGGTCGCGGCCGAAGTGGTCGACGAGGTCGGGGACTTCTTCGAAGGCGACGAGGAGGACGAGGGCTGAGAGCGGGCCCCGGCAGCCGGTGAAGGACGCACCGGCCGGGGGCGTGGAGACGCACATCTCCCCGCCCCCGGCTGATAACTTTTACAGTGTTGTAGAAAAAACGCTGTCCGGAGCACCCCGGCCCGGGCATCCTCCCGACACGTACGGAGCTCTCATGGCCCTGTGGGACCGCCTCAAGGAGTCCGCATCGACGATGCAGACCCAGCTCATGGCGAAGAAGAACGACCTGAAGAGCGGCGCCTTCCGCGACGCGAGCATGGCGATGTGCGCCCTGGTGGCGGCGGCCGACGGGACGGTCGACCCGTCCGAGCGGCAGCGCGTGGCCCAGCTCATCGCCACCAACGAGGTGCTGCAGAACTTCCCCGCCGACGACCTGCGCCGCCGCTTCGAGGACAACCTCAACAAGCTCACCGCCGATTTCGACTTCGGCAAGGTGAGCGTCCTGCAGGAGATCGCCAAGGCCAAGAAGAAGCCCGCCGAAGCACGGGCCGTCGTCCAGATCGGCATCGTCATCGGCGGCGCCGACGGCGACTTCGACAAGGACGAGCAGGCCGTGGTCCGCGAGGCGTGCTACGCCCTCGACCTGCCGCCCCACGAGTTCGACCTCTGACCGGCCCGGACCGCGTGGCGGGCCGGCGCCCCTTCGGTGCCGGCCCGCCGCACCAGCGGTGAGAGCCGGAGCGGTGATGCCGGACCTCGGCCGGCCCGGGAGGCGGAGCTCCCTGCGGCGTCCGCGCACGGCCGCGGTCCCGGCCGGCGCCGGAACGCCGGTCGGCATCGTGCTCCCGGCTCTGCCCCAGGAACCCGTCCCGCTGCCGTTCGGCGCCGGACACCACCAGGACCGGCAGAGGGGCAGCGCGACCATCACCGCCGATGCCGGCACCGTCTTCCGCCTCGTGGAGGGGCAGGACTCCCCGTCGGGAACGCGGTCCTCCACGCCCACCGCGAAGAGGATCCCGGCGGTCCCCTGGGGGCGCAGGACGGCTACCGCAGCAAGCTGACCTCCGAGGACCGGCGGATCGACGGCGGCGAGGTCGCCGCACCCGATCCCGGCAGCGTCCACCTCGGCGGTGCGATCGAGGTGTTCCCCGGCGTGGAGGCCGCCCGCACCCGCACCGAGCGCCTGCAGACCTCCGCGTCCCGCTCACCGGCCCACGCCGAGCACGCCCACCTCGAGGGGCGGTTCCACTGCACCCGTCCCCTTGCCTGACGGAGGGTGCGGCCGACACCCCCACCGAGCCCCTCGACGCCACCAAGGCCGTCCGGCCGACCTCCGGAAGGAGCACGGCGGACGTCTGGTGGTCCCTCGTGCGGCTCACGCTCTGTGCGACCAGGTACGTCGCAGGGAGGACGGCCCTGCGGCCCAGGACAGGGGTGCGCCGGGAACACCGTCGCACACTCGCACCTCACCGGATGTCCTCGGGATCGAGGTCGGCTCCGACAACCATGGTCACGACGTCGGCGGCAGCACCCGCTTCCTGCCTGGCCCGCACGTCGGGCAACCGGGAGGCGAGCACCTCCGCCTGTGCGTCCAGGCCCTGCGGATGGCTGACCGAGGTGGTGCGGGTGGTCTCCGGGGCGTTGCCCGTGCCGGTGACGGTGAAGCCGGCCTGCCGCAGCTTCTCGGCGACGGCGGCGGCACGGCCCGGGACGCCATCGCCGTTGAGGACCTGGACACGTACGGAGGAGGCGTGGAGGGGGTTCTCGGCATCCGCCTGGAGCTGCTTCTTGTCGACCTCCCGGTCCTTGGCCAGGGCGTCGAACAGGTCGGCGGCCTGCGGGTACTGCCACACCACGTTGGCCTTGTCGGTGGGAACGTCCGCCTCACGCGGGTAGTTCGGCACGGTGAGGAAGGTCAGGCGGTCGCCGGGAATGCCCCTGAGCTCGGAGGCGAGGCCGTACAGCGGTTTGATGCCGGCCAGGTCGTCGTCCGTGGTCAGGGACTTGGTGGCGGACTGCAGGAAGCCGTACAGCGCGTTCGGGCTGGTCAGCTTGGACTGTGCTTTCTCGGCCAGCGCCTGCATGAACTCCTGCTGCCGGCCGATGCGCCCGGTGTCCGAGCCGTCGCCGATGCTGTAGCGGGCCCGGACGTAGCCGAGGGCTTCCTCGTCCCTGACCGTCTGGCAGCCGGCCTCCAGGTCCAGGTGGGCCTTGTCGTCGTGGATCGCTTGCTCCGGGCAGACCTCTATGCCGCCGAGGGCGTTCACCATGCCCTTGAAGCCCTGGAAGTCGACGGACGCGAAGTGGTCGATGCGCAGGCCGGTGCTGTCCTCGATGGTCCTGATGGTGCAGGCGGCGGCCTCGGCGATCTCGCCGCTGGTGCCGCCGATCGCGAACGCCTCATTGATCTTGGCGTGGTGAGGGGCGGACTCGGCGCCGTCGCCCTTGTCGCAGGCCGGTATCTCCACCCACGAGTCGCGGGGGAAGGACACGACGGTGGCCCACTCCCGGTTCGCCGGGATGTGCAGCACCATGAGGGTGTCCGACTGCATGGTGGTCAGGCCCTTGCCGTACTTCGCGTTGTCGCCGTCGCGACTGTCGGAGCCGACGACCAGGATGTTCTTCGAACCGGGGCTGAGGTTGACCGGGCGGTCGCCGCCGAGCTTGTCGTCGAGGTCGGCGCCCTGGATATTGCCGCTCAGGTCCTGGTAGAGCCAGGCGCCGACGCCCGCGACGCCGAGGACGAGCGCCGAGCACACGCCCGCACCCCACATCAGGAACCGCCCTCGCCGCGTCAGCCGGACCTTCTCCGGTCCGGTCGGAGCGCGCCGCCTTCCCGTACTGCCCACTGACGCTCGCTCCTCCGCCTGGGTCCGTCGTCCGTCGTGCTCGGGCGGGCGGCCCCGTGTCCGCCGAACGGCTGAACTCTACATCCATGTAGAGGCAAGGGGGAAAGGGCGGGGTCCCGCGAGAACCGGAGTCCGCGTGGCCGTCACATCCCTCGCTCCGCACGCAGGACACAGAAGCCCCGGGGACTGGGCGCGAGCAGCACCGACGACGCGCGGACGGCTGCCGAGGAGCCGGTGCGTCCGCTCGCGGGGCGGAACCGGGCGGCGAAGATCAGTGGGCTCCTCGCGCCGAGCGCAGTCGCCTCCCTCGCCGACTCCGCCACCGGCATCGCCTGGACCGACCCCCGGCGTCTTCGCCGGTCCGGCCGTACCGTGCGCTCCGGTCGCCGTCCCCGCTGGGCCCATGGGCCGGTTCAGGGACCGGCGTGTGGACGGAGGTGGCCGCAGACTTGCCCACGTGGGCACCCTGACGGGCCGGCCGGTGCCGTTCGTCCGCTTGTTCGCACCGCCGGCCTTCGTGGGCCCGTCGCCGGACTCGTCGCGCTCACCGGCCGCGCCTGACGCCCCACCCGGCCCGGGTCAAAGGGGCGTGGCCGCGTGCAGGATGAAGACCATCGTCACGGCGGAGTTCGCCGACGACATCGCCGACACGGCAGCCCCCACCGCCGCACCCCACGCCGCGACACCCACCGACGTGAACACCGACGGCCAGCTGCGCACCGTCGGAGCGGGTCCGAGCAGGGCCGCCACCCGACGCGGCACCGGTCCCGCCGCAGCCAAGCCGGCCAGGGTCGCCGCCGGGGTGCCGCGCGACACCAGGGCCGCCTTGCCGATCGCGCACGCCACGGCCCGACGGCTGCCGACCGCTTGGGCCGCGTCCTCGTCCGCCCACCGCTCCGCCGTGTACGCCACCGCCGTACGCAACGGCCGCAGGAACGGGTTGGCCCGCGCAGCCAACTGGACCGCAAGCAGGAAGCGGTGGTGGCGGGCGGCCAGATGGGCCCGCTCGTGGGCGAACAGCGCCCGGCGTTCGGTCGGTTCGAGGCAGTCCAGCATGGCCGTGGTGACCACCACGCGATCCCGCCGACCGCCCGGCAGCGCGTACGCGTAGGGGACGTCGTCCGGAAGGACGGCCACCTCCGTCTCCCGCAGCCCGGCCAGCGCACGGTGGGCGCGACGGCGCACCCTCCCGTGCCGCCACAACGTCCGGCCGCACGCCACCAGCACCACGACGAGCGCGGGGATCGCCGCCTTGCCGACGACCTCGTCGTACGGGACCGCCGCCCGCACCTCGGCGTCCGACCACCCGTCGGGCAGCGGGTTCCCGGGAAGCTGGGCGGTGCCGACCACCATCACCAGGCCGAGGCAGAGAGTGCTGCAGGCCGCCATCACCCCCGCCACCCCGGTCAGCAACCGCGTCGCGGTCCGTGGATGCAGATGCTGCTCGGCCAGGCGTGCGATCGGCCACGCCGTCAGGGGCAGCACCAGCGGAAGAAAGACGAACACCCCCATGAGGCTTCAGTCTTCCCCTTCGTTCCTCGACTGACCCAGCAGCTCGCGCAACAGCCGCTCGTCGTCCGGGCCCAGACCGGTCACGAAGCTGGTCAGCACCGCCTCGCGGTCGCCCTCGGAGTCCAGCACCTTGCGCATCCTGTGGGCAGCCAGACCGGCCTGATCCGACGCGGGCGTCCAGGCGAAGGACCGGCCCGCGCGCTCCCGCGTCACCGCTCCCTTGGCCAGCAGCCGGGTCAGGATGGTGATGACGGTCGTGTAGGCGAGGTCGCCGCCCAGGCGCTCCTGCACCCAGCCGGCCGTCGCCGGTCCGTCCGCCTCCCCCAGCGCCGACAGGACCAGCGCCTCCAGCTCGCCCTGCCCCCGCCGCCGGGGACGCTGCCGCTGCTCAGTCACGCCCTGTCTCCCTTCCGCCGTCCGTTTCCCGAGCGGACATCGTATAGACGCCCCCGGGACCATCACGCCGCCCGACGGGTCTCGCAGATCCCCCGCCGAACCCTCTACAAAATTGTAGAAGCCGTGCCGCCCCAGGGCATGCCCGTACACAAGAAGGGCCACGAAAGGAGTGTCGGGACATGGGTGTCATCGCATGGCCGGCGCCGGGACTCCTCGCCGGAGCGATCGCCAAGGCCATCCCGCCCGGACGCGATCCGGGCGGCCGCCTCGGCACGACGGCCATCGGCATCGTCGGCGCCTTCCCGGGCGGCCGGCTGTCGGCGCACCTCCTCGACCGGCCGGTGCAGCAGGACTTCTTCGACGCCGCGACCCGGGGCCCGGCCATCGCGGGTGGACTCGCACTGCCGGTCGCCCACCGCCTGCTGTTCGGCAGCCCACGGGACCGACGCGGGACGTCGCACGACCGCGCCGGATCAGGGGCGCCGTCGCGCCACCCCTCCACATTCTCTACAGTGATGTAGATTCTTAGCCCGGGCCCGCGCCGCGGGCCTCGACCGCACCTGCCGAGAAGGAGTACGCAGTGGGAGTTTCCCTGTCCAAGGGCGGCAACGTCTCGCTCAGCAAGGAGGCGCCGGGCCTGACCGCCGTCCTGGTCGGTCTGGGCTGGGACGTCCGTACGACCACCGGCACCGACTACGACCTCGACGCCTCCGCACTGCTCCTCGACACGTCCGGCAAGGTTCTGTCGGACCAGCACTTCGTCTTCTACAACAACCTCAGGAGCCCCGACGGCTCGGTGGAGCACACGGGCGACAACCTCACCGGTGAAGGCGAGGGTGACGACGAGGTCGTCAAGGTGAACCTCGCGGCCGTACCCGCCGAGGTCGACAGGATCGTGTTCCCGGTGTCCATCCACGACGCCGAGAACCGCGGCCAGAGCTTCGGCCAGGTCCGCAACGCCTTCATCCGCGTCGTCAACCAGGCCGGCGGCGCCGAGATCGCCCGCTACGACCTGTCCGAGGACGCCTCCACCGAGACCGCGATGGTCTTCGGCGAGCTCTACCGCAACGGCGTCGAGTGGAAGTTCCGCGCGGTCGGCCAGGGATACGCCTCGGGCCTGGCCGGGATCGCCGCCGACTTCGGCGTGGGCGTCTGAGATCCCGCGGGGGCGGCGCCCGACCGGCTCACCCGGGCAAGTCCGGCGCCTCCTCCGCACCGCTCCGAGACCGACACCTTCCCCCTCAGGAGACCATGTGGACGACCCACTGCGCCTTCGCCCGGAGGACAGGCCGGACTTCGAAGCGGTACTGAACCTGGCCCTCACCGCCACGGACGTCCAGGCGCCACTGGGCGACGACCCCACAGGCCCGGCCACGGCGCGCCTGCGTCTCCGCGCGCTCGGGGACGCGGACGCGACAGCCGCCGCGGCACGCGCGGAGTACGGCACGTACCTCACCTTGCGTACGTCGGCACAGCACGACCGGCCGCCGCACCCCGCCGCCGGCAGCCTGCTGCCGGCCCTGGCGGTGCTGACCCCGCTCATCGCCGCCGCATCCGCCGCGGTCCTGTTCGTCCTCGGCCACCTGCTCCGACTGACCGACGCCGAAGGCACGCTCCCCGGCTCACTGATCACCGCCGGATGGGTACTGACGCTGATCGCGGGTACCAGTGCCCTCCTCGCCTTCGCCGCGCTGCTGGGAACGGCGATACGCGGCGGCGGCGGAACCGCACACGAGGCACGCGTGCAGCAGGCACGGCAGAACTGGAAACGAGCCCTGCTGGACCGGGGCATGCTGCCCCACCTACGGCGGTGCCTCCGCGAGGATCCACCCCTGCGCACGGCCCCGCCCCGGGCCTCCGCACCGCCCACTCCCACGACTCCCGCACCGCCACCCACCCGAAGGAGCACCCCTCTCATGTCGGTCAACCTGAGCAAGGGCCAGCAGATCAGCCTCAGTAAGTCCGACGGCACCGCCCTGACGTCCGTCCGTATGGGCCTCGGCTGGCAGGCCGCACCCCGCAAAGGCTTCCTCGCCAAACTCACCGGGACGCGCGAGATCGACCTGGACGCCTCCGCCGTCCTCTTCGCCGCCGGGCAGGCCGCGGACGTCGTCTTCTTCCAGCACCTGGTCAGCGACGACGGTTCGGTCCGGCACACCGGCGACAACCTCACCGGCGGCGCGGGCACGGGGGGCGACGACGAGGCCGTCCTGGTCGACCTGGCCCGCGTGCCCGCCCACATCGACCAGATCGTCTTCACCGTCAACTCCTTCACCGGCCAGACCTTCGCCGAGGTGCAGAACGCCTTCTGCCGCCTGGTCGACGAGACGACCGGCGCCGAACTGGCCCGCTACACGCTCACCGGGGGCGGCGACCACACCGCCCAGATCATGGCGAAGGTCCACCGCTCCGGCGACGGCTGGCAGATGAAGGCCATCGGCGCACCCGCCACCGGCCGCACCTTCCAGGACCTGCTCCCGGCCATCACGCCCCACCTCTGAGCACCACCACCGCCACGCTCACGCCGTCCGGGCCCGGGTCCCGGAGAGGAGAGCCGGACACCATGTTCGGACCGGGCGAACTCGCCGTCGTCCTCATCGTGGTCACAGCCGTCCTCCTCGCCAGGAAGGGCACCGAACCGGACCGACCCGCAGGCAAGTCGGCCCGCACCCTCAGGGCCGGGGCCCGCGCCACGAAGACCTGCCCAAAGACGGGCCCGCGGCCGGCGCGTGAGGCGCGCGGGGCGGTCGTGGTGGGCTCAGTCGCCGGAGGCCCGTCCCCGGCGCGGCACCTGGGACGACTTCGCGGCCTCGGCCTCCGCCTTGGCGTCGCTCACCGCGGCGGCGGCCTGCTTCTCGGCCTCGTCGGCAGCCGTGGCGGCGTCGAGGGAGACCGTCGAGCCCGCGCCGAGCTGCGGGATCCGGCTTGCGCCCGACATGTCGTCGTCGGCGGCGGTGGCCGCTTCCCCGGGTGACGCGGGCCCGGCAGGCTCTGTCGTCGACTGGTCGCCGAACGCACGGGTGACGGTCCGGATCGCCTCGGTCAGCTCCCCCGGGATCACCCAGAACGTGTTGTTGTCGCTGCCGGCCAGGTGCGGGAGCGTCTCGAGGTACTTGTAGGCCAGGACCTTCGCGTCGGCGTTGTTGCGGTGGACGGCCTGGAAGACGAGTTCCACCGCCTTGGCCTCGCCGTCCGCCCGCAGGATCATGGCCTGTTGCGTGCCCTGGGCCTCCAGGATGTCCTTCTGCTTCGTGCCCTCCGCGGTGAGGATCTTGGCTTGCCGCTCGCCTTCGGCGTGCAGGATGGCCGCGCGCTTGTCGCGCTCGGCCCGCATCTGCTTCTCCATCGCTTCCTTGATGGTGTGCGGTGGGTCGATGGCCTTGATCTCGACGCGGTTGACCCGGATGCCCCACTTGCCGGTGGCGTCGTCGAGGACGGCGCGGAGCCGGGAGTTGATCTCCTCGCGCGAGGTGAGCGTCTCCTCCAGATCCATGCTGCCGATGACGTTCCGCAGCGTGGTCACGGTGAGCTGGTCGATCGCCTGGAGGTAATCGGCGACCTCGTAGGCCGCCGCCCGCGGGTCGGTGATCTGGTAGTAGAGCACGGTGTCGATGTTCACCACGAGGTTGTCCTCGGTGATCACCGGCCTGGGGTCGGACGAGTAGACCTGCTCGCGCACGTCGAGTTTGGTGTTGATGCGGTCCGCCACCGGCAGGACCAGGTTCAGGCCGGGTTGCAGCGTGCGGCGGTACCGGCCGAACCGCTCGATGTTGTAGCGGCGCGCCTGCGGGACGATCCGCACGGTGGAGGCCACGAGGAAGACGACGACGAGGACCGCCACGAGGAGGAGAATGACAACCGGATCCACAGTGCCTCCGTTGGTGTGCGTTCAGCCGTTCACGGGGTCACGAGTTCACGGAAGGAGTGCGCGGGGGTAGACGACGGCCGTGGCGCCTTCGATCTCCATGACGTCCACCAGCGCTCCCACCGGGATCACCAGGCTCTCGTCGAGGGCGCGGGCGGACCACTCCTCGCCGGAGAGTCTGATCAGGCCGCGGGTCGCGGTGACCTCCTGCACGACCTCGGCCCGCTTGCCGATCAGCGCGTCGCTTCCCTCGCGGACGAGGGGTTGCTGTTCCCTGTGCCGCAGCGCGACGGGACGGACGATGACGAGGCCCGCCGCCGCCGCCACGCCGAGTGCCACGAGCTGGCCGAGAAGTCCGACGCCGACACCGGCGACCACGGCGGCGACCAGCGCGGCGCCCGCCAGCAGCCCGAGGAACAGCGTCAGAGTGAAGAACTCCGCAGCGCCCAGCACCGCGGCGACGAGCAGCCATATGAACCACGGCATCGGATCGCCCTCCTTCTGGGGCCTTCCCTCTCAAGTTACCTCTCGGAGCGCCGGGCAGACAGGCACGGCGACCGCGGTTCTCGCTCTCCGAAGGGTCCGCCCTGCTCGGCGGTGGCGCCCGCGGGCGGCCGAACGGCTGCCGTGATCATGAACGTTCGGGAAGGCGGCCGAGGACCGGGGGGGTCTGGCGGCCGGGGCGAGGGGCCCGGCCGGCCGCGGCCGGGGCGGGCCGGGGGAGCCCGTCGAGGAGACACCCGCCCCCTCATGGACCAGACTCGAAGGGAGACTGCCGGTCGGTCGCGCTCGAAAGGTCGGAACCGTGCACGATGTTCCGCTGTGGCTGTGGATGGTCTTCGCCGTCACCGTACTGGTGTCCCTGGCGGTCGACCTGCTCGCGCACCGGCAGGCCCACGTCATCGGGTTCCGGGAGGCCGCCGCCTGGAGCGCGGTCTGGGTGGGACTGGCGATCGCCTTCGGCGTCGCGGTCTTCCTCGTGGTCGGGACGACCGCCGGAGTGGAGTACACCACCGCGTGGCTGCTGGAGAAGAGCCTCTCGGTCGACAACCTCTTCGTCTTCGCACTGATCTTCGGCTACTTCACCGTCCCGCGCGCCTACCAGCACCGCGTCCTGTTCCTGGGCGTCCTGGGCGCCCTGGTCTTCCGGGGCGTCTTCCTCGCCGCCGGCGTCGCCGTGGTCAGCCGCTTCACCGCCGTCCTGTTCGGCTTCGCCGCCATCCTCTTCTACAGCACCTACAAGATCCTCAAGGGCGAGGAGGACAGCTTCGACCCCGGCAGAAGCATCGCCGTACGCCTGCTCCGCAAGATCATTCCCGTGCGGGACGAGTACGCCGGCCCTCATTTCTTCGTCAGGGAAGCCGGCAAACGCGTCGCCACCCCGCTGCTCGCCGTCGTCGCCGCGATCGAGGCCGCCGACCTCGTCTTCGCCGTCGACAGCGTGCCCGCCGTCCTGGCCGTCAGCAACGACCCCTTCATCGTCTACACGAGCAACGCCTTCGCCATCCTGGGCCTGCGCGCCCTCTACTTCATGCTCGCGGGCCTGCTGGACCGGTTCCACTACCTGAGCAAGGGCCTGGCGCTCATCCTCGCCTTCATCGGCGTCAAGCTCATCCTCCAGGCGACTCACAAGATCATCAGCCCTGCCGTACCCGAGATCCCCTCCCTGTTCAGCCTCGCCGTCATCGCCGCCGTCCTGAGCGTCTCCATCGCGCTCAGCCTGCTGCGCCCCCCGCCCACCAACCACGGGGAAGCGCCGCCGGCGGCCGACACCGGCCTGCCCGAGGGCCGCACCGAGGACCGGTGACCGGACCCGATCACCGCGGGACTTCCGTCAAGGAACCCCCAAGAGAGGTCAAAAGGGTAGTAATATACAAATATGTCCGGAACGGAAGAGCAGTCGGCGACGTCTCGGGCCAGGTACGTGTGCCGCTCGTGCAAGCACCCCGTGAACGCCGTCCTGGAACGACACAAGACGATGGGCGTCTACGTCCCCACGTGGACCGCCGGCCCCTGCCACAACGAGAAGTGCTCCGAGTACGTACCCGAACAGGTGGCGGTCACATCCATACGCGGCGAGACCTGGCGGACGCTGACCGGCTGGCGGCGCGGCTGACCCCGGGGACGGCCGGGGGACGGTCCTGATCGCACCGCGAGTCCGGCCGCCTCCGTCCACAACTCGTTGTCGTGGGTGCCGGCGCAGGCGAAGTCCCGTCCCGTTCCGCCGTCCCACACGGCGTCGGTCCGGCCCCGGCCCGCCGCGCGGTCCCGGTGGCGGACGCGCCCGTCCGCCCGGCTCCTCCGCGGCCGGTCCCCAAAGGAGCGGTCACCGCCGCCCTGTCCGGAACCACCGCCCCTGCCCCGCCCCGGCTCCGCCGGGCTGCTGCGCCGCGGCCGGGGCGTCGTGACGTCGGCGTACGGGGAGGTCCCGGCGCTCATCCGAGCACCCGGCAGGGAGCCGTCTTGGGACGGCTCCCTGCCGGGCCACGGCGGGCATCAGTGCTTGAAGGCGTCCTTGGCCTTCTCCTTGGCCTCGCGGGCGTCTCCCGTGCTCTTCCTGGCCTGGCCCTCGGCAGCCGTGCGGTCGTCCCCGGTGGCACTCCCCAGGGCCTCCTCCGCCTTGCCCTGGGCCTGCTCGGTCTTCGCCTTGGCCTTCTCGCCGGCACTCATGGAACACGCCTCCTCGTAGCGCCCTCGCCACTGTCTCGGTGCAGTCCGCGTTCCCTCACCTTTCCTTCACAAACAGGGTGCCGCTGGTGAATGACGGCGTTGGCGCAGGGCAAACGATGGCTCAGGAGGTCGATAACTATGGTTCCCCTTTTGCTGGTTCTGCTCCTCGCGCTGATCCTCTTCGGCGCGGGTTTCGCCGTGAAGGTCCTCTGGTGGATCGCCATCGCCGTTCTGGTGCTCTGGCTGCTCGGCTTCGTCATGCGCTCCACCTCGGCCGGCGGCGGCCGTAGCCGCTGGTACCGATGGTGACGCGTTCCGAAGACGCGCCCCGCCTTCCAGGGCCCGGCCACCTCGGTGGCCGGGCCCTGCGCTCGCGCGCGGGACACCGGAACACCGCGTCCGACGGACGGGACCGACCGGGAGAGCCCCGAGCGGCTGCGGGGCGACACCGCTCCGCAGCCGCTCGGGGGCGTCGCTGACGGCGACGGGTCGCGCGAAGACACCTCGTCGCAGCCGGCGGAACGGCACCCGCCGGTTCCCCCCTCGGCGGACAGGTGGCCGACGTCATGGCACGGCACGGTGGCGGACGCGGCTGGTACGGCAGGGTGGTCGGGGCGGCGCTCGGGGTGACGGTGCCGGCCGTCGGCGCCTCGATGTGGACCGCGCAGGCCGGCATGGCGGGCGCCCCGCCGCCGAGGGCGACGGCGTCCGCCGCGCCGGGCGGTGACGTGGAGCCGGTCACGGCGACCATCGTGCACGCCTCGGACCAGGGGGCGCGCGGCGTCAGCATCACCATCGACGACGGTCCCGACCCCGCGTGGCCCCCCCAAGTCCTCGACCTGCTGCGCGAGTACGGGGTGAAGGCCACGTTCTGCGTGACGGGGACGCAGGCGCAGGCCCACCCGGACCTCGTGAAGGAGGTGGTCGCGGCCGGGCACCGGCTGTGCGACCACACGGTCTCGCACGACACCACCATGGACAGGAAGTCCGAGGCCTACCAGAAGAAGGAGATCCTCGACGCCGAACGCATGATCACCGAGGCGTCCGGAGGCGTACGGCCGATGTACTACCGGGCGCCCGGCGGGGCCCTCACCCCCTACAGCCGCGAGCTGGCCGCCTCCCGGGGCATGCGCCCGCTGGGCTGGAACGTGGACACCAAGGACTTCGAGCAGCCGGGCGCCGACGCCGTCGTCGCCACCGTCGAACGGGAGATCGCCAACGGCCGACGATCCTCTTCCACGACGCGGGAGGCGACCGCGCGCAGACCGTCGACGCCCTGCGCCGCGCCCTGCCCTGGCTCGAGGAGCAGGGCTACTCCTTCGGCTTCCCGGTGCGCTGCCCCCCGGAACCGGTCCGTCACGGTCGGCCGGGCGCACGGTACCCTCAGCCGGCGGCGCGCCACCGGGCGGAGTCCGGGGCGTGGCGGCCGTCGACGGTGCGACGGTGGTGCGCGAAGGCCCCCATGGTCTCCGGGGCGACCCGGCGGGCCTCGCTGCCCTCGGTGAGCAGGACGACGGCGCCGGCTCCGGCGGCAGCCGCGGTCCCGGCCGTCGCACCGGTGCAGCAGGTGTGATCTTCGTCGCGGCAGCGAGGGTCCGGCGCGTTCACCGTCGGGCGGTCCGCCGGCCGGGGCAGCGGCGGCGGATCCGCCGTCTGCGGAGGTCACAGGGGTGCGGACGGAAGCGTGCGGCAGGAAGCCCGTGCTCCGCGGAGAGCAATATCTGTGTCCGCCACAGGAGGAAGAAGGGCGGGGCGGGACGCGTATTCCCCCGGCCGCCGACCGGGCCGGAATTATCGGCCGTGCGGGGCCGATCCCACCGTGCTACCGTCGTTACCAGTTGCAGGTGTGGTTGCCAGAAGGTTCATTTCCGACGGGTTAATCATCACGGCGACACGGAATTCACACAGGGTGAATTACCGATACCGCCTCCGAAGGAGAAATGACATGGCTACCGGCACCGTGAAGTGGTTCAACGCGGAAAAGGGCTTCGGCTTCATCGAGCAGGACGGCGGCGGCCCCGACGTCTTCGCCCACTACTCGAACATCGTCGCCCAGGGCTTCCGTGAGCTGCAGGAAGGCCAGAAGGTGTCGTTCGACATCGCGCAGGGCCAGAAGGGCCCGACGGCCGAGAACATCGTCCCCGCCTGACACCGGCGGCGACGCATACTTCGCAGCTGGGGCCCGCACCTCTGGGGTGCGGGCCCCGGCTCGCGCGCATTTCAGGGCGCGCGACGGAAAGGCTCCACCGCGTCACCGGCCGGTGACGCCTCCTCCGTAGGCCCGACGCCGCCCCATCGAATTCGGCTCGTCTCGAGATTCTCTGCGCCGCCCATCTGCTGCGGGAATTCCTTGGTACGTGCCCCATCAAGGAAGGCTCCGCATGAAGCATGCCCGCACGTCCCGCACTCCTGACCGTTCCGGAGGAGGCTCCGGGGCGCCCCGCTCCGGCGCGCCCCGCTCCGGTGGTCCGCGCCGTTCCAGGGGCCAGGGAAGCCGGCAGTCCGGACGGCCCGCCCCGCAGGGCGAGTTCGCGCCGCCGAAGACGATCACACCCGCGCTGCCCGCCGTCGAGTCGTTCGCCGACCTCGACATGCCCGCACGGCTGCTGGCCACGCTCGGCGACGAAGGCGTGACCGCACCGTTCCCGATCCAGGCGGCCACACTGCCGAACTCCCTGGCCGGTCGCGACGTACTCGGCCGCGGCCGCACGGGCTCGGGCAAGACCCTCGCCTTCGGCCTCGCCGTACTGGCCCGCACGGCGGGCCGGCGCGCCGAGCCGCGGCGACCGCTCGCCCTCGTGCTCGTCCCCACCCGCGAGCTCGCCCAGCAGGTCACCGACGCGCTCACTCCGTACGCCCGCTCCGTGGGTCTGCGGCCGGTCACCGTCGTCGGCGGGATGTCCATCGGCAGGCAGGCCGGTGCGCTGCGCACCGGTGCCGAGCTGGTCGTCGCGACGCCCGGACGGCTCAAGGACCTGATCGAGCGGGGCGACTGCCTGCTGGACGACGTCGGCATCACGGTACTCGACGAGGCCGACCAGATGGCCGACATGGGCTTCATGCCCCAGGTCACCGCCCTGCTCGACCAGGTGCGCCCCGACGGGCAGCGGATGCTCTTCTCGGCCACCCTGGACCGCAACGTCGACCGGCTGGTGCGGAACTACCTGCACGACCCCGTCGTCCACTCGGTCGACCCCTCCGCCGGCGCCGTCACCACCATGGAGCACCACATACTCCACGTGCACGACGCGGACAAGCACCGGACGACCACCGAGATCGCGGCGCGGGACGGCCGGGTGATCATGTTCCTCGACACCAAGCACGCGGTGAACCGGCTGACCAAGCACCTCCTGAGCAGCGGTGTCCGCGCCGCTGCCCTGCACGGCGGCAAGTCCCAGCCGCAGCGCACGCGGACCCTGGCCCAGTTCAAGAGCGGGGAGGTGACGGTGCTGGTGGCGACCAACGTCGCGGCACGCGGCATCCACGTCGACAGCCTCGACCTCGTCGTCAACGTCGACCCGCCCACCGACCACAAGGACTACCTGCACCGCGGCGGCCGTACCGCCCGCGCCGGGGAGTCCGGCAGCGTCGTCACCCTGGTGACCCCCGACCAGCGTCGCGACGTGAACCGGTTGATGGTCTCGGCGGGCATCACCCCCCAGGTCACTCAGGTCCGGTCGGGCGAGGAGGAGCTGAGCCGCATCACCGGCGCCCAGGTCCCCTCCGGCGTCCCGGTCGTCATCGCCGCGCCGCCCGTGGAACGCCCCCGCGGCACGTCGTCCCCCTCCCGCGGCCGCCGGGGCCGCCGGGGCCGGGCCGGCCAGGGCCGGGCCGGCGGCGAAGGGGGCCGCAGGACCCAGCGGCGGCCCGACTTCGGCCCGGCCGCCTAGAGCCGCCGGAGAAGACACGAGGGCCCCGCCGACACACGTCGGCGGGGCCCTCGTCGTCGTGTCCGCCCCGTCGCCTCCGACGAGCGCTCCCCGCTGTCGCGGACCACAGGCCGTCCGGGACAGCCGCACGCCCAAATCTGCCTTTGCCAGAATAGACATTGCGACGCGCTGCCGTTAGCCTTTCCCTCGTTGACACGGTCGAGCGAGACCCGACAGACACGAACTGGCGGGTAGCAGTACCGCAGTACCCGTTCATCAAGCAGTCGGTTCGGAGGAGAGGACGGAGGAGTAGACGCCATCAGGATCGCCCGGTGCCGAGAGGCTTTCGGTCCGGGTACCTCAGGACCCCGGAACGGATGGTGGTCTTTGGTCACGCAACCGCGATCCCCGCACCCCCGCCCCCACCGGGCCGGGTAGCGGAAACAGAAGGTCGGCACAGCATGAGGGCCGACCGATGGTGTTGAATTTCCTTCGGGGCCCTGGTGCCGCACGGCACCAGGGCCCCTCGACGCGTTGTACAACGAGGTGACATGCCAGCAGACACTCCACTCAGCAATCGTCTGGACGACGACGATTACCCCGCCTACACCATGGGCCGGGCCGCCGAAATGCTCGGCACCACCCCCGGCTTCCTCCGCGCCATCGGCGAGGCCCGCCTGATCACTCCGCTGCGCTCGGAGGGCGGTCACCGCCGCTACTCCCGCTACCAGCTGCGGATCGCCGCCCGTGCCCGCGAGCTCGTCGACCGGGGGACCCCGATCGAGGCGGCCTGCCGCATCGTCATCCTCGAGGACCAGCTCGAGGAGGCCCAGCGCATCAACGCCGAGTACCGCCGCGCCGCGGACGAGGCGTCCCGCGGCGCCGACGCCGGTTCGGACTGACCGCGTGGGCGCGGGCCGGCCGGTGCACGACGGACGTCGTCCCCGGCCGTTCCCCGTCGCGCACGGCCGGGCGCGCGGTCAGGCCGCGGCCCCGACCGCCGGGTCCTGGGCGGCCGGCTCGCGGACCACGCCGCGGCGGCGGGTCGGGATGCCGAGGGCCGGGTTGGCCACGTCCCAGGCCGCGCCCCTGCAGACCAGCTCCTTGCAGAGGGCGGCGCGGCGTCCGGTCAGGGCCGCGTCGACGGTGCGGTCGTCGGCGGCCCGCGCCCGGTCACCTGCCGCTGTCCTCGGCCAACGTGTGAGCGACCAGGGCGTTGGCATGGCCGTGGCCCAGTCCGTGCTCGGTCTTGAGCCAGTTGACGAGCTCCATGTGCTTGGTGAGCGGAGAGGAGCGGATGAGCTCCTTCCACTCGGCGACAGGCCGGCCGTACTTCTTCTCGATGGAGGGGAAGTAGCCGGCAGGGCCCTTCACCGCGTCGGTCATGAGGTGCTCCCGTCCCGTGTCGGACAGATCTTGCGTGGTCGGGGTACGGCGGCCGGCTAGCGGTTCGCCGGGCCGGTGGCCAGCCGGGCCGTCAGGGCGGCCAGCCAGAGCAGGCCGAGGCCCGCGCCCGCGGTGAACGCCAGAACGGAAGCGGCGGAGCCGGCGAACCCGGCGAGCACGGCGACGGGCGCGAGGCTGGAGGCGACGGCCCAGCCGCGGTGGCCGCGGCCGGCGAGCGGGCGGGCCAGGACGACGAACGCGGCGCACAGGGCGAGGTAACCGGCCATCCCGGCGGCCATGTGGGCGGCTCCGTGCCCGCTCAGCGTGGTCGTGTCGGGGGAACCGGCGGGGAAGCCCGCGCCGGCGTCCGCGGGGAAGGCCGCGGCGCCCCAGAACGAGACACCGCACACCCCGACGAGGAGAGGGCCCCAGGTCGCGCCCGCGCCACCGCCCAGCACCCGGCGCAGACCGGCCGCCCCGGCGACGAGTAAGGCCCCGGCGATCAGGAAGTTCGCCGTCTGGATCCAGCCCGCCCCGCCGAGGGCGAGCTGGCTGATCGCGTGCCGGGTGAAGTCGAAGCCCTCCCGTGCCGAGCCCTGGGCGAGACCGGCCGCGAGGAACAGCGGGCCCGCCAGCACGCCACCGGCCGCGGTCCACCGTGCCGCCGGGCGCGACGTGGGCGAAGCGGGGGCGAGGGGGCGGGATGCGTCGAGTGAGTGGGTCATGGCCGGGCCTTCCGTGCGTCGGTGTTGTCGTGTGTACGACCACCGGCAGGGGGAGGATTCACCGCCCCACCCGATGTGTTCTGCGTCACACGACCTCGGAGTGTCGCCGACCGGCGGGGCACGGAGCCGCCACCTGGTTACCCATGGGTGTGAACCTTGCTCATCGTCAAGGCTACTGACGTGTCCACAACGCACCCTTGCCGTCCCGGAAAGCACTTTCTCCGTTCACGGACCCGAACTCGTCGATGAGCTCGCCCCCGCCCGGCCGAACCTGGAGGCGAACGATGTGCACGAGGCCCACCCTCGCCTGTGCCGACCTGCCGGCCGGCGCGCTCGTCACGTTGTCCGGCGGTCCCGCGCAAGACCGCGACCGTCCACCACGAGGCCGAGGGGCCCTCGGCGGTCCGTACCGGCGCCGTCGGGACCGAATGATCCGGATACTCCGGCAGCGGCTTCTGCAACGGCAGCAACGGCACCGGCGGTCAGGCCGACGACGGCGACCGCAACGGCTACAAGCCCGGCGGCGAGGACGGCGGGGGCGGCCACCTCATCCGGCGCAGCATCGCCTACGACAACGGCAAGCACGGGTTCACGTACCGCGGCGACCCGGGTCCGATGACCGTCCCGGACGACGTCGGCATCGACAACGCCGAGCGCACCTTCGACTTCGCCGGCGGCAGCCCGACGTTCCGCGGCAACACCTCCCGCCGGGTGACGCGCCCGCACGGGCCGGGCCCCGCCACGCCTCCCGGACCGGCCCTGCGGAACAATCGGGACATGAGCATCGTCAAGATCAACGTACTCACGGTCCCGGCGGAGCAGCGCGAGACGCTGGAGCAGAGGTTCGCCGCGCGGGCGGGGGCGGTGGAGGGTTCGGACGGGTTCGAGTGGTTCGAGCTGCTGCGTCCGGTGGAGGGCACCGACACCTATCTCGTCTACACCCGCTGGCGGAGCGAGGAGGACTTCCAGCGCTGGATGTCCGGCCGCGCTCAGGCCGCCCACGGCGGGGCCCCGGGCGAGAAGCCCCGGCCGGCCGCCACGGACGCCACCCTGTGGTCCTTCGAGGTGGTCCAGCAGGCCGCGCCCCGGCAGGACTGACGCCGGGTTCGCCCTCCCGGCGGCGCGACCGCGCCGCCGGGCGTCGGGCTTCCCGTCCGACGCCGTGTCTCACCCGGATCGCCCACACCACGGCCACTCCTGCGGCGGACGGCGCGGCGGTCGGCACGGTCGCGCGGATCGCGGTGGACACGCTGTGGCGAAGGGGGCGCGGTCGTGACGGTCCCGCGGAGAACGCGGACGAGAAGGGTCCGGACAACGAAGGGCAGGGGCCCGCACCGAAGTGCGGGCCCCTGCCCTTGAATCCCTGCGCCTGGATCAGGCGGGGACGATGTTCTCCGCCTGCGGGCCCTTCTGGCCCTGCGTGACGTCGAAGCTCACCTTCTGGCCTTCCTGGAGCTCACGGAAGCCGGAGGTGGCGATGTTCGAGTAGTGGGCGAACACGTCGGCGCCGCCGCCGTCCTGCTCGATGAAGCCGAAGCCCTTTTCCGAGTTGAACCACTTCACCGTACCGGTGGCCATATCAATTCTCCTGAGACAGTGCTGGGACTCGCACTTTACGAATCCCTTCATCGTCGCGATGATCACCTGCCCGGAGACCCGGTAGCAAACTGGCAACCACAACTGCAACTGACGTCAGCCTAGCACGGAAGAACTCAATGGCAAGCGAGGAAAATCACTGGAATAAAGCACCATCGGATGTTTAAGGAAAGAGATTTTGTTCAACGGGAGCGGAAATTCTGTTTCGGCGGGAACAGATTTTCATCGTCTCCCGCGGGCCGCCCCCGCGCCCCGTCGGCGCAGCTCCTCGTTGGCGCGTTCGGCCTGCCGCAACTGGTCCTCAAGGCTGACGATGCGGCACGCGGCGTCGACCGGGGTGCCCTGGCCGACCAGCTCCCGGGCCCTGGCGGCCAGCCTCAGCTGATGGCGCGAGTAGCGGCGGTGACCGCCTCCCGAGCGCGTCGGGGTGATCAGCCGCGCCTCACCCAGGGCGCGGAGAAAAGCGGGTGCGGCCCCGACCAGTTCGGCGGCCCTGCCCATGGTGTAGGCCGGGAAATGGTCGTCGTCGAGCCGGTCGGCGACGGGGAGCCGGTCCCGGTCCGGCTGCCGGCCGTCGGCGTACGGCTGACTTCCCGAAGGCATACGCACCTTTCCGCGGACCACGGTGGGCACGGTCCGCCACGGGGACGGTTCCCCACGGGGAACTCTAGTCGGCCCGGCGGAAAAACTGACGTGACGACGTCAGATGTTCTGCGCGCGTTCGCCCTGCGCACGCTCCGCGGCGGATTCCGTACGGCGGTCACACCCCGTCCGGGCGGGTGCGGTACGGACCGGTGAGGGCGGCAGCGCCTCCGTATCCGGCCCCGGCGAGGGCGGTGCGGGCGGGGGTCTGCGGAGCATCGCGTCGGGCCGGGCCGCACCGGCGGGGGCGCGGGAGCGGCAGGACCGCGGAGGCGGGAGGGCCGGGGCCGGGCCCCGAGCTGCACACGTGGGGACGCGACGGCCCGCCCCGGCCTTCCCCCGGCCGCAATCTGCCATGCCACGGGGGTGACCGCCCGCCGGGGCGGGCCAGGAGCGTGACGATATGCGACATTCAAGGCGCTTCATCTCATTTCTTCGGCCATACTCGAGAACATGGACACGGCAACGTATGTAGTTCTGGCCTCCAGTACGCACAGGTGGGCCGTCATCACGGCCTTCATCGGCGGGCTGGTCGTGGCCGGCGCGCTGGTCTGGGCCGTACGTGTCGGCATGCGGTACATGGACCAGGAGGAGCCCCGCCCCACCGAGGAGGAGCAGCCGAGGATGCCGGACGGCGGCGCGGTCCGCGAGATGCGGGAGGTCCGGGAGCCGGACGAGATGCCGGACATGTCGAGGACCGGCTCACGGCTCATGCCCTACGAACTCCACCACTCCTCGACCAGAACGTGCAAGGACCAGCAGCGCAGGCGCTGGCTGCCCGGATCCAGCGGCGCCTTCGGCAGCGGAGGCCCCGGGCACGTGTGACCTCACCGTGCCGGGGCGGCGTCCCCCACGGCGGTCCGAGTCTGCTCGTCGACGCGCTGACGCCGTCCAGGGTGGCGGCGTCCTTGGAGCCGGCCGGGCCCGTCCGGGAGGGCGGGCCCGGGAACAGGGCTGCAGCGGCCGCCGGGCCCGCGGTGCCGGTGCACACCTCGTGCCGCTCTGGTCGGAGGCGGTGACCTGCGCGCCCGGGGCGGTACCAGGCCGCGCCCGGCGGCGGACGGGGCGCCCGCCGCCGGGCGCGGCCCGACGAGGATTCCGGCCGCCGTCCTGCTGGACCTGTGCATCACCGGCGGGCTCCCCGTACGGACGTCACGGACACCCCGGAGCCGATCGCGCCGTTGCGTCCCGCACGGGCCACCTGCGCGGGACGTCCGTGCAGGTGACCGGACGACCGTCCCGCGGCCCGTCGTCCGCCGTCGCCGCGCGGCCGGGTCCCGCCGGAGGGCCGTACCGTCCGCAAGCCGTCGGGCGCCCTCCCGGACACCGCCCCGGTGGGCCGGGGCGGTGTCCGGGTCAGCGGCCGAGCCAGGCCGTGGTGTCCGGGCCGAGTCGGCCGTCCTCCAGCGGTGCGCTGGTCAGCAGGACCTCGCCCGCCGGGAGGGAGACCGGGCCGGGGGACAGGTTGCTCACACAGCGCCAGCCGTCGCCGCGGTCGAACTGCAGGACCCCCTCCGGGGTCTCCTCCGCCCAGTTCAGCGTCTCGCCGTCGATCAGCTTGCGGCGCAGCCGCAGGGCCGTGCGGTACAGCTCCAGGGTCGAGCCCTCGGCCCCGTCCTGCGCCTCGACGGCGTACGCGGCGAAGGACGGCGGCTGCGGCAGCCAGGCACCGGCCGCCCCGAAACCGTACGACGGACCGGTCGTCGTCCACGGCAGCGGCACCCGGCACCCGTCGCGGCCCTTGCGGACGTGTCCCGTCTGTTCCCAGATCGGGTCCTGGAGGACCTCGGTGGGCAGGTCGGCGACCTCGGGCAGGCCGAGCTCCTCGCCCTGGTAGAGGTAGGCCGAGCCGGGGAGCGCCAGCATCAGCAGGGTGGCGGCGCGGGCCCGGCGCAGCCCGGCGTCCGGGTCGACTGCGGGGGCGTGGCCGCCGGACAGCAGCCAGGCGTTCTCGTCCGTGTCCGGCGGCAGCATCAGGCGGGAGGCGTGCCGGACGACGTCGTGGTTGGAGAGCACCCAGGTCGCCGAGGCGCCGGCGGCGTGCGCGGTCCGAAGCGATCCGGTGATGACCTGTCGCAGCTCCTCCGCGTCCCACGCGGCCTGCAGGTACTCGAAGTTGAAGGCCTGTCCCAGCTCGTCCGGACGGGCGTACAGGGCGCGCCGGGCGCCGGGGACCCAGGCCTCGGCGACGGCCATGCGGGGCGGGGAGTAGGCGTCGAGGATCTTGCGCCAGTCGCGGTAGATCTCGTGCACCTCGTCCCGGTCGTAGAAGGGGTGGGTGCCGGGCGGGAAGTCGGCGAGGGCCTCCTCACCGCCCGAGGCGTGGTCGCCGAGGTCGCGCAGCGGCTCGTCGAGGTCCTTGGCGAGAGCGTGCGCGACGTCCACGCGGAAGCCGTCCACGCCCCGGTCCGCCCAGAACCGCAGGGTGGTGCGGACGTCGTCGCGGACCTCCTGGTTCCCCCAGTTGAGGTCGGGCTGCTCGGCGGCGAACAGGTGCAGGTACCACTGCCCGTCCGGCACCCGCTGCCAGGCGCTGCCGCCGAACACGGACTGCCAGTCGGTGGGCGGCAGCTCGCCCCGCTCCCCCTTGCCGTCGCGGAAGACGTAGCGGTCGCGGGCCGGTGAGCCCGGCCCTGCGCGCAGCGCCTCCTGGAACCAGACGTGCTGGTGGGAGGTGTGGTTGGGGACGATGTCGACGATCACCTTCAGGCCGAGCCGGTGGGCCTCGGCGACGAGCGCGGCGAAGTCGTCGAGGGTGCCGAGCCGGGGGTCGACGTCGCGCGGGTCGGCGACGTCGTAACCGCCGTCTGCGAGCTCGGAGGGGTAGAAGGGGCTCATCCACAGGGCGTCGACACCCAGCGCGGCGAGGTGGGTGAGGCGTCGGGTGATGCCGCGCAGGTCACCGAGCCCGTCGCCGTCGGCGTCGGCGAAGCTGCGGGGGTAGACCTGGTAGACGACGGCCTGCCGCCACCAGTCGGGGTTCCTGGAGGAGAGGTCGGGCGTGGCGTCGGGGGCGGGGTGCGGCGGCCTGGGGTCGGGCGTGGCGGTGCGGTCGGTCACGCGGTCTCCTCTGGGTGCGTGCGGGTACCTGCGGAGAATCTCTGCGGAACACCGTAAAAGCGAACGCACCGGCAGCGTGGAGCCATTCCCGGCGGATACGGCGTACGGAATTTTCACCCCCGTTTGCCGCAATCGAACCGGTGACCGGGCACCCTCGTGGAGCCCGGCCCCGCCGACGCGGGACCGGAGAGCCCCCGGCCGGCGGGCGGGGACCCTCCCGGGCGCGCCGTGGCCCTACGCGGGTTCCCAGAGTCCGGTGCCGCGCCGCGCCGCCCGTTCCGCGATCCTCCGCAGCACCTCCTCCACGGGCAGGGCGCCGGGCCGGTGTCCGTCCCTGAGCCGTACGGCGAGCAGTCCGTCCGCCGCTTCCCGGGCCCCCAGCACCGCCTGGTACGGCACCAGCCGGGCCCGGCGGATCCGGGCGCCGAGGCTGCCCCCGCCCGCTGCGGCCACCTCGGCCCGCAGGCCCAGCTCGCCGGCCCGCCGCACGACGTCGTGCGCCCGCTCCTCCTGCGCCCCGCCCACCGGCAGCACCGCGAGCTGCACCGGGGCCAGCCACACCGGGAGGGCTCCGCCGTGTTCCTCCAGGAGGTGGGCGACCGCCCGTTCCACGCTGCCGATGACGCTGCGGTGCACCATGACCGGGCGGTGCCGGGCGCCGTCGGGGCCGGTGTAGCGCAGGGCGAAGCGTTCCGGCTGGTGGAAGTCGATCTGCACGGTGGACAGGGTGGTCTCGCGGCCCGCCGGGTCGGCGACCTGCACGTCGATCTTCGGACCGTAGAAGGCGGCCTCGCCCTCGACGGCCTCGTACACGGTGCCGGAGGACTCCAGGACCTCGCGCAGCAGGGCGGTGGCCCGCTCCCACAGGGCCGGGTCGGCGACGTACTTGCCGCCGTCGCCCGGCAGGGAGAGGCGGTGGCGGGCGGCGCGGACGCCGAGGTCGGCGTAGGCGCGGGAGATGAGCGCGAGGGCGGCGCGGGCCTCCTCGACGGCCTGCTCCAGGGTGCAGAAGATGTGCGCGTCGTTGAGCTGGATGGCCCGCACGCGGGTGAGGCCGTTCAGCACCCCGGACGGTTCGGAGCGGTACATGCCGCCCAGCTCCGCGATCCGCAACGGCAGTTCCCGGTGGCTGCGGGAGCGGGAGCGGTAGACGAGGGCGTGGTGCGGGCAGAGACTCGGCCGCAGGACGACCTGTTCCGCCCCCAGCTCCATGGGCGGGAACATGTCCTCACTGTGGTGGTCCCAGTGGCCGGAGATCTCGTACAGCTCGCGTTTGCCGAGCACCGGCGAGTACACGTGCCGGTAGCCGGCCGCACGTTCCGCCTCGCGGACGTACTCCTCCAGGGCGTGCCGGACGACGGCGCCGTCGGGCAGCCAGTACGGCAGGCCCGCGCCCATCAGCGGGTCGGTGCCGAACAGGCCCAGCTCACGGCCGAGACGTCGGTGGTCGTGCTGCATGGTGGGCTCCTCGTGGTCGTGAGGCGAGCACCACGCGCGACGAAGCCCCGGGGCACTCGCCCCGGGGCTTCGTCGGTCGTCGACCGTCAGCGCGCCGGGACCCGGTCCGGCGTCGTCGTGCGGGACGAGTGGGCGCGCTGCATGCCGGCGACGCTAGCAAGGGGACGGGGGGCGCGCGAGCCGTTTTCCGTCCGGGCGGGCTCACCCGGACGGCCCGCCTCGCTGGTGGGGCGACGCAGGGGGTGGTGCCGTGGGAGCACGTCCGCTCGTGGACGGCCCGGTTCCCCCAGGAGGCACCTCGATGACCCATGCCCCGGCCGCCGCCCGCACCCTTCTCGTCTCCGCGCTGTCGGTGACGGCCCTGCTGACCGCGGCGGCGTGCGCGGCCGGCGACCGGGAGGTGCCGCGCCCGCTGCCCGCGGGCGTGTCCGAGCCCCCGGCCGCCTCCGCGTCCTCCGCATCGCCCACCGCGAAGCAGCCCTCGCCCGGTCCGTCGGCGCTGAGCGCGGAGCAGCTGCGGGCGGCGCTGGTCACGGGGACGGACCTGGGAGAACCGTGGATGCCGAGCCGGGGCGCGGCGACCTGGCGGGACGGGCTGCTCAAGGCGAGGGCGGAGAACGCCGACTGCCACCGGCTGCTCGACGCCCTCTACACGGAGGAGCTGTTCGGCCCGCCGGCCGGACCGAGCGCCACCACCGCGCTCGACGACGCCTACGACGGCTCCCAGCTGCGCTACCAGGTCGCCGCGCACCCGCCCGCCGACGTGGACCGCGTCCTGGCCTGGCTGGGGACGCTGCCCGAGACGTGCGAGCGGTTCGAGGCGACGACCCCCCGGGCCGGCGCCCAGCTCGTCGAGGTGGTGGAACTCCCGCTCCCAAAGGCCGGCGACGCGCGGGCGGGACTGCGGCTGACGATGACCGGGGAGGCGTCCGACGGCGTCCCCACGCACCTCACCGTGAACCTCGCGGCGGTCCGCGTCGGCGAGAACGCGATCATCCTCACCAACGGCGGCCTCGGATCGGTGCTCCCCGAGGTCGCCCGGGCGATGGTCCAGCTCGGCGCGGACCGCCTGGCGGACGTCGGCCGGCAGGCGCGGGTACGGGTCTGACGGCCCGGTCCCTCCCCGACGACGGGTCAGGCGTCGCCGTTCAGCAGGGCGGCGGCCAGGACGCCGCCGGTCACGCCCCGGCCGCCGCCTCCCGGAGGCCCGCGGGCCGGCGGTTCAGGTCAGGCGGTCCACCGCCTGCTTGGCCTCGACCAGGTCCGCGCCCGTGGTCTCGCGGTACAGCTTGATCGCCCGGACCCTCTTCCCCTGACGCACGAGGGCGAGGATCTCGTCCCTCCCCGGGACCTCCTCCTGGACGCCCAGGTGCCGCATCACCGCGTCGAGTCTGCGCTCGACGCGGGCGGCTCGGCGGTCGGCGCGGGAGAGGTGGCCCTGGATCGTCATGACGCCGAGGATCACGACGCAGGTGAGGAAGAGAATGGCTGTGTCCATGAACGCCGAGGATAGGCAGTCGCGCGCTCAGGGCGTGTCGAAACGGCGGCGGCGGGCGACCACGTCCAGGGCGACCTCCAGGGCCGTGCGGTCGTGGGCGAAGGCGTCGGCGCGCAGGCGGGCCAGGGCCTCGTCGGCGCCGACACCCAGCTGGGCCATGATCATGCCGACGGCCTGGTGGACGCGGTCGTGGTCGGCGGCCAGTCCGCTGAGCCAGGGTTCGTCGCCGCCCTGGAGGTCGTACGGCAGGTCCACCAGCGCCACCGTCATGACGTGGGCGACGAGCCGGGCCACCCGCAGCTGGTCGTCGGTGAGTCCGCCGGGGACGGAGCGGTACAGGTCGAGGGTGCCGACGCAGACGGCGCCGCTGCCGAGGGGGAACGCGTACACGGCGCGTACACCGGCGTCGAGCGCCTGCTGGGTGAAGACGGGCCAGCGGTCGGCGCAGCCGGCGGCGGCGAGGTCGCGGGCGAGGACCGGCGCACCGGCCTCCAGGGCGTAGTGGCAGGGGCCGTCACCCAGGGTGGCCTGGAGCTGGGCGAGACGCGCGGCCCGCGGACCGGAGGCGCCGAGCTGTGCGGGCATGCCGGTGCCGCGCAACGACACGCTCGCGCCGTCCACCGGCAGGAGGTCGACGGCCACGGCGCACAGCCGTTCCGGCACCTCCCCGGGCCCGGCATCGCGCACACGGGCGGCGATCGCACCGGCCACCCGCTCGTGGCCACGGCCGCCGGGGCCACGGGAGGGGGCCGGTCCCGGACCGTCGCCGGAGTCGTCCCTGGAGGGCACCGCTACCGCCTCCCTCACCTGTCACCGGACGATCGGCGCCCCGGTTACCCGTTCCGCCCCGCGTCGAAACCCGGGACCCGTGCCGTTCCCGGGCCCCTCACCGGCTCACGCGCGGACGGTGCGGCCGCCCGTCCCGCGCGGCATGGACACGGTCGGTCTCGCGCCGTCCCGGCCCGCGCGCCCGCCGTTCACACCGGCGGCTGTGCCGGGGCCGGCCCCAGGGTCGTGGTGCCCGGGGCCGTGCGGTGGCCCAGGCCGGTGCGGTAGGCGTCCAGGGCCGCTTCGACGCGGCCGGTGCGGCGCAGCAGGTCGCCGAGGAGGCGGCACAGGTCGGCCAGGTCACCGGCCGCGCCCGCGCGTTCCAGCAGGCTCATCGCGCGGACGTAGTGCTCCTCGGCCTGCTCCACCCGGCGGGCGTCCTCGGCGATGATCCCGAGCAGCCGGTGCGCCGCCGCCGCGTGCACCGCGCCCCGCTCGGGGGAGAGCCCGCCGAGCACGTCCTCCAGCAGAGCCGCCGCCTCCCGGGAGTCGCCGCGCCGGCGCAGGACGTCGGCCAGCTCGACGGTCACCTGGCTGCTGTAGAGGGAGGCCCGCTTGGCCGACAGCATCTCCAGCGCCTCGCGCATCTCCTTCTCGGCGCGCTCCAGTTCGCCGTTCTGCGCGTACACGTAGCCGCGCATCCAGTGGCAGTTGGCCAGCTCGGTACGGAGCTGCAGCCCGCGGTACAGCTCCGCCGCCTTGGCCAGCGAGGCGTCCGCCTCGGCGAGGCGGCCCTCGGCGAGCAGGGTGCGGGCCACCGACCGGTGCATGCGCGCCACCAGCGCCGGGTCGCCGGACTGAGGCGCGAGCGCCAGCGCGAACTCCGCCGCCTGTGCGGCCCGCGCGTGCGCGCCCATGTCCATGTACGGGCCGATGGCGCTGGCGTAGAGCAGCAGCAGGGCGTCCGGGTCGTGCAGGCCGCCCCGGTTCAGCTCGTCGATCGTGGACTCCAGCAGGTAGACCGCGTACCGCAGTTCCCCCGCGAGGTAGTGGGCGACGGCCCGTCCGCGCAGCGCCGGCGCGCGGGCGGGCAGCGGCGCCTCGGCGAGCCGGTCCTCGGCCCGCTCGAAGTACTTGCGTCCCTCGACGAGTTCGCCGGTCTCCAGCGCGCACTCCCCGAGTCCGAGCAGCGCGGCGGCCTGTTCCTCGGCCAGACCGTGCGCCTCCGCCTCGGCGAGCAGCCCGGCGTACTGCTCCACCGCGGCCTCCGTCTCGCCGACGGCGAGTGTGCGCCGCGCCTCGGTCAGCCGCAGGCGCAGCTCGGTCACCAGCCGGGCGGAACGTCCGGTGGCCAGTTCGTCGAACGCGACGCCGAGACGGTCGGCGAGGTGCCGCAGCGCGTCGTCGGAGGGGCGCACCCGTCCCGCCTCCAGCGTGGAGATGTACGCGGGCGTGTACACCGGCTCCGCCAGCTGCCTCTGGGTCAGCCCGCGCTCCACCCGCAACTGCTGCACCCGTCGCCCGATGGTCGCCGGCTCGTCCCGCTCCCCCACACCAACTCCCCCAGTGCCCCTTGCCGTTCGCGTCCTACAGCCCTTAGGTTAAACCGTGAATTAAACGTGCTTAACCCGTTGCTGTTGCGAGGTCGCCGTGCTGGAACGCACACGCACCACCGAGCGTTACGCCCGCGGCCTCGCCGCAGCCGTCGCCGCGGTCGCGGCGCTGGTCCTGGCTGCCAACGCGGGCCCGACCAAGGCCGTCGACCCCGAACCGGACCACCGCACCACGACACCGGTGGAGGCGGCGGTCCGGTAGGACGGCCCAGCGGGAACGGCCCGGGAGACGCCCGGCAGCGACGGACCCGCACCGTCCGGCGACACGGGCGACCAGGTGACCGGACGGCGCGGCCCCGGTGCAGCGGCTCCGGCGGAAAACCCGGGACGGCGGACCGGTGCCCCCGGTGGGCGGCGGGCGGCGCGGTCGGGCCGGCGGAACGGCACGTCAGTCGGGCAGGGCCTCGCGCAACGCCTCGTCCAGTTGTTCGGCCAGGGTCTCGTCCGTCGGCGGGGCGTCGCCGAAGAGAGGGCCGAGCCGAGCGGTGAACGTCTGGGTGAACGCCCCGTACAGCGGGGTCCTCGGCCGGTGCACCGCGTCGCGCAGGGCCGGCAGCAGGATGGTGCGGGCGTAGGCCGGACGGCCGCCCTCGTCGCGCGGGACCGGATCGGCGCCCTCCCCCGTAGGGGACGCGGACGGCCCCGCGACGGCCGTGGCGCAGCGCACCCCGTCCCCGTACGCCGACTCCCGCGTGGCGGCGAACCCCGCGTCCAGCAGGCAGCGCTCGCTCTCCCGGCCGGTGAGGAAGCGGATCAGCTCGGCCGCCTTTCCGGACCGCTGCGACGCACTGGTCACCGCGAGGTTCTGCCCGCCGAGCACCGCCCGTCCGGGCAACGGGGCCACCCCGAGCCGCTCGCGCGTGAACGTCCGGTGCAACGCCGGATAGACGGAGGGCCAGTGCCGCAGGAAGGCCGTACGGCCCTCGGCGAAGTCGCTCAACGAGGCGGCCTCGTCGGAGTGGAAGGCGTCCTGGAGCGTGTACGGCGTCTCGGTGCGCCGGCGCAGCTCCGCGATCCCGGCGGTCAGCTCCTCGACGGTCCCCGTGTAGCGGCCCTCCTCGTCGACCAGCGCGAAGTCCCGCACGGCGGACGCGAACGCCTCCACCCCGTTGACCGTACGGCCCTCGTACGCGGCGAGCTGCGTGGTCCAGCCCTTGCGGTAGGCGCCCCGCGCGGGATGGCCGTCGAGGGTCTCGACGAGGTCCCGCAGCCGCTCCCAGGTGAGGCCACCGCTCAGGTCGGGCCGCTCGACGCCCGCCCGCTCCAGGTGGTCGCGCCGGTAGTACAGCAGGCCGACGTCGCTGTTGAACGGCACCGCGTACACCTTCCCGTCCCACCGGGCCGTCCCGGCCACGGACCGGATGACGTCCCCGTCGACCAGGTCCTCCGGCAGCACCCGGACCAGCCCGGCCGCGGCGAACTCCGGCACCCAGGTGACGTCCAGGTTGACCACGTCGTACTCGGCGCTGCGCGACTGCAGGGCGCCCAGCAGTTGGCTGCGCTGCTCGTCGGCGCTGCTCGGCAACTCCACCAACCGGGCGCGGAACTGCGTGCCGGCCCGCTGCTCGCGCTGGTTCCAGGCGTCGATGAGCCGTCGGCGCACGCCGTTCTTGCCGGTGACGTCACGGCCGCTGGCCACGACGATGGTGCCGGGCACGTCCCGCGCGGTGGGCACGGCCGGTGCGCCGCCGCCGTCCTCGCCGCCGGTGCAGGCGGCGAGCACCAGCAGCAGCGCCAGCAGCGCGGCGGTCCTCCGGTCCATCAGCCCTCCCCCGTTCCGGTGCGGGCGACCTCGTCGTACAGGGCCGCACCGAGGTCGTCGCCGGTGTCCAGGCAGCGTCCGCCGCTCACGTCGGCGATCCGCCGGTCCGGCCGGTCCGGGTCGCAGCCGCCGCTCTGCAGGGAGACCACGGTCACCGGGACGCCGGACGCGCGCGCCCCGTCGAGGACGTCGACCAGCCGTTCGCCGGTCAGCCGGTCGTTGTCCTCGCCGTCGGTGATGTGCACGATCAGCTGGGGCCGCCGGTCGTCCCCGCGTTCCTCCATCTCGTCGAGGGCGGCGAGCAGCGCCGCATGCGGATCGGCCTCGGCGTCCCTGACCCGGGCGCCGGTGTCGAGGGCCCGCTCGGCGTCGGCGCGTCCGTGCGGGCCGAGGCGGAGGAGCGTCCCGTACGGCCGGTCGCCGGTGCCGGCCACCGCCCACACGCCGTACTCGTCCCGTTCGCCCAGCCCGCCCAGCGACTGCCTGAGCAGACCGGGACCGCCGCCCGGCCCCTGCCACAGGTCGATCATCGAACCGGAGCTGTCCAGCAGGAACAGCACCCGCCCCGGGCCGCCCGCGTCCCGGTACGCGCGCAGCGCCCGCTCCATCGCGTCCCGGCCGGCCGACTCGACGAGCGGAGTGGGCGCGTGCAGCACGTGGTCGACGTCCCGCACGGTGTCCGGCAGCTTCCGTTCGCCCACGGAACGGAAGCCGTCCCGGGCGAACACCGCACGCCCCCGCTCACCGGCCAGCCAGTCCCGGAACCCGTCCGCCGACGCGTCCCGGTCCTGCTCGTCGCGGTCGGCGCCCCGCCAGCGGACCCGCACGTACACCGGCTCCACGCCGGGGACGTCCTCGGGGTACTGGGCGTACCGCGGGCTGCGCGTGGTGGCGTCGCAGCCGACGCCGCTGCGCAGCAGGAACTCCGGGACCAGGGCGGCGGTGCGGTTGTCCACGGCGTCGTCGTCGGGCAGCGTGCACAGCAGTTCGGCGGCCGTGGGGGAGGGCGGCCCGGGCTGGGCGACCATGCGTTCGCCACGGGCGACGGCGCGCGCGTCCGGACCGTACAGGCCGACCGTGGCGAGCAGGCCCACGTCCGTGAACTCCGGATCCGGGCGGCGCACCGCGGCGTCCCCGTCCCGTGCGGTCAGACGGTCGATCATCTCGCTCAGGGGGCGGCCGACGCGGTCGTCCAGCGCCTCGGAGGCGAGGGCCTCCGGGACGGCGAGCACGACCGGGGAGTAGGCGAGAGGCTCCTCCGCCGGCTCCAGGACGGCCACGGCGTCCGTGTCCCGGCCGGCCTCCACCCGGTCGGCGTCGGCGCGGGAGGCGGGGATCCAGACGTCCGGCTGCGGGCCGATGTCCCGCTGCGGGTTGACGTCCTCGTTCCGGGGCTCCTGCCAGGCGCCGGTCTGCGCGCGCAGCGCACCGACCACGTCCGAGGAGCCCGCGCTGTAGACGGTGACGCCGGTGTGCCGGCAGCCGTCGTCGGTGGTGTTCTCCCCGGAGGTGAGATAGGCGTCGGCGGCGGCCCGGACCGTCGGCTCCAGGTCCGGGTCGGTCAGCACGCGCAGCTCGGGCGGCGGGGCACAGGCCGCGTCGCCGCCCCCGGCCCACCTCAGCAGACCGTGGAGGCCGAGGCCGAGGAGGCCGGCGGCGAGGACGACCCGGAGGGCGATCCGGGTCATGGTCCGGGCCGCGGTCCGCCGGGGCGCGCGCGGCGGACCGGGCGTACGGAAGCGGTCGGCCAGGGCGGCGCGCAGGCCTCGCAGCGGGACGAGGAACGGGGCGGGGAGCGCGGACGGAAACGCACGGAAGGGCCCCGGCAGCGGGGAGGGCCCCGGCAGGCCGGGCAAGGGCGGCGGCAGGTCCTGCCCGCCGCCGGGCCTCAGCAGCACGTCCATGCCCCGCTCCGCACGGAGCTGCGGCTCCCACGGATCGTCGCGCAGGGTGCGCAGGCCCAGCGCGGTCATCCTCTCCCGCAACCGGTCGGCCAGGTCCGACAGCGTCGTGTCGCGGTCCTCGTCGAGGAACTCCGCGAGCGCGGCGGTGAACGGCGTCGGCTCCCTGGGATCCCCGGCGTCGATACGGTGGTTGGCCTGCACGCTCACCAGCAGCATCACGCGCCGCTTGTCGTCGAAGTGCTCCCAGACCCGCGCCGCGTTGCCCGCGAAGCAGCAGTCGAGGATCACCACGATCCGCCGGGCCGGGCTGGTCGCCAGCACCGTCAGCACGGTGGTGAACGTCTCCGCGCCGGGGAAGACCGCGTGCCCGCCCGCGACCACGCTGGCGTTGCGCATCTGCAGGAACAGCTCGTCACCCGCGCTGGGAATGGCGCCGTGCCCGGTGAAGTAGAGCAGCAGCACCCCCTCGGCCTCCTCGGTCACCGCGCGCAGCGCCCGCCCGAAGTCGTCCAGGGTCGGCGAACGGGCGACCCTGGTCTCCCGCTCGCCGAAGACCCGCCCGCGCGCCAGCACCTCGCGCATCCGGTTCAGGTTGTGCTTGACCGCCGGGAGGTCACCGGGCACGCCGTGCGGCGGCTCCGTGAGGTCGTACTCGGACACGCCGACCAGCAACGCCCTGTTCACCAGCCCGCGCGGGTCGAGGGGAGTCACCGGCCTACCTGTCGTCGAGGTTCACCGGTTCGACTCTGTCCTCCGGCGGTGCGCCGTCCTCGACGTCGCGCCGATTGGCCTGCCAGGCCGACACGGCCCGCTTGACCTGGTCCAGCAGCTCCTGGAAGAACACGGAGGCGGCTGCTCCGGTGACGACGAGGACGATGTCCATGCCGACGCCCATCGGGGCGCCGGTCCCGTCCGTCCGGGGCCGCTCCTGTATCCGTAACTCGCCCGCGCGCACCCGCTCGTCGAGCGGTTCCTCCCGCTCCAGCCACTTGCGCAGCGCCCCGATGTCGCGCTCGGTCGCGGTTCCGTCCAGCCGTACCCGAATACCCTGGTTGGCCACACCGTCCCCCTCAGCCATGACTCACCATCATGGCACCGCCGCCGCCCGCTGGGGAGGGGCCGGCCGGCACTCAGCCCTGCGTCTGCAACTGCCGCAGCTGCCGCCGCACGTGGTCCAGGGCCCCCTCGCGCCGCCCCGGCACCCGGCCGCGCAACTCCGCGAGCACCGACCCGAGTTCACGAGCCCTGGCCGGATCGCCGACCCGGCCCCACTGGTGGTGCGCCCGGTCCACGGCCGTCTCGACGGCGGGCGCTTCCGCCGACTGTCCGGCGGCCAGCCGGGCGCTCGCGACGGCCAGCCAGGTACGGCAGCTGCGCGCCGCGTCCCCGGCCAGCATCGCCAGGTCCGCCCGGACCTCCGTCCAGTGCAGCGCCTCCTCGGAGGCGGGCCCGTGCGCCAGGGCGGCCGCCTGCTCCAGCCGCGCGGCGAGCGCGTCGGCGTCCGCGTGCCGGCCGGAGCGCACGGCGGCGGTGACGGCCGCGTGCGGATCGCCCGGCACCGGCCCGCGCCGCGCCAGCGGCAGACCGGCGCCCACGCTCTCCGGCGCGATCCGCGTCAGCGCCTGCTGGTGCAGCTCCTCGTCCGGCGGACGCCATCCGCTGCGCAGGATCGTCGCGACCGCCTTCATGTACGCCGGCTCCCCGACCCCGCGGCGGGACGGCGGGGGCGCGACACGGCCGTAGACGGCGTTGTCGGGGCCGCAGTCGAGCGGGGGCGGGCCCGGCGGGCGCGCCGCGCTCAGCGACTGCCAGGTCTCCGGGTCGGCGTGCAGATCGAGGAACAGCGTCGTCGCGCCCGCCGGACGCAGCCGCAGCTCCTCCCGGAACCAGTGCCACGGCAGCCCGGTGTACCGCACGGTGGACGCGGTCGTCCGGGCCAGCGCCAGATGCGGCAGCCGCTGGCGGCGGTCGAGCTGGAGCTGCCCGGTGACGTACACGGTCAGCGGTCCCGGCGCCGCGGCGGCGGCGCGCAGCCGGGTCAGCACGGCCTGCGGCTCCAGCGGGTCGGCGAGTTCGACGACGTTCGCGGTGTCCGCGCCGGACAGCACGGCGGGCGGCACCGCCGCGAGGACCGGGAGTACGGACGTCGCGTCCACCAGCCGCCCGCGGCCCAGCGGCGAGGCCGCCAGCAGCAGCACGGTTCCGGGCATGGTCCCCTCCCCTGTCGATCACCTACCGCAGCACGGTAACCGCTGCGCCTGCGCCGGGTGACGTCAGCGGGGTGAACATCCCCCTTCGGGGCCTTCGCCCCCCGCCGCGCCGGGCGCGCGGATCCGTCGTACGGCGAAGACGGTGGTGTCGTCGGTCAGGTGCCCCCGGCTGTGCCTCAGCGTCCCGTCCCGCACGACGGCGACCAGCCGGCCCGGCGCGACGGCCCGCGGGTCCTCCGCCACCGCCCGGGCCAGGTCGTCGACGAGCCGGTAGAAGTCACCTGCACCGTCCCGGGCCTCGGTCACGCCGTCGGTGACCAGCAGCAGCGTCTCGTCGGCGGCGACCGGCACCCGGCACACCGGCGGCGCTCCGGGGCCGAGGTCGCGGCAGCCGATCGGGAGACCTCCGCCGGCCGGCAGGGACCGTACGCCGCCGGGGCCGACGGCCAGCGGGGGCTCGTGGCCGAAGACGACGGCGTCCACCACGTCGGTGCGGTCCGCCGGGAAACCGAGCAGCACGGCGGTGGCGAAGCGGTCGCCGTCGTCCCGGCCGAGCGCCGTGGTGTACTCGCGGTGCCGCAGCATCCGGGTCTCCAGCCGGTCGGCGACCGCCGTCAGCTCCGCCTCGTGGTAGCCCGCCTCGCGGAACGCCCCGAGCAGCACCGACGCCGTCTCCACCGCGCCCAGCCCCTTGCCCTGGACGTCACCGACGAACACCCGGGTGCCGTACGGGCCCGGCTGGATGTCGTAGAAGTCGCCGCCGACGCGGGCCCGGGCGTCCGCGGTGAGGTAGACCCCGGCGTGCTCCAGACCGCCCCAGCCCGGCGGCAGGGGGCGCAGCACGGTGCGCCGCACGGTGTCGGTGACGTCCCGCATGTGCAGCGCGCGGCGCTCACCGCGCACCCGCACCACGCAGGCCAGCGTGGCGAGGACGCCACCGGCGGAGACGAGGATGAAGTCCGGCAGCCCCGCCTGGAACTGGTGCGGCCAGGCGCTGTCCACGAGGGTGTAGGCGACGAGGGAGAGCACGGCGAACAGGGCCGTGCCCCACACCCCGCAGATCGCGCAGGCGATGCCCGGCACCAGCACGATCCAGGAGATGATCCGGAACTCGCCGGTGGTGTTGTAGTCGGCCACGGTGATGGCCGTGAGCAGCAGCAACGGCGCCACCCAGGTGATGCTGCGCCCCCTCAGCCGCAGCATCTCGTGCCGGTGCACGACATCGCGCCGGCCGGCCGGGGGGTACCGGTCGTGCAGGCCGTGTCCCCCGCTGCCCGGACTCACGGCCCCAGCGAAACACGGCGCCGTGCGGCCCGCATCCGGTCTCCACTTGCCGACGGGCCCGGGGAGGTGTCCATTGGTGGGGCGGGGGCGAGGAGAGAGAGGAGTGCTCCCATGGCGCACACGGCACCCCGGCCCCGGCCCCGGCCCCGGCCCCGGGGAACGATCGAGCCGGCCGGCACGACCGACGTCTTCGGCGCACGGACCCACCGGGTGGCGAAGGTCGTCGTACCCGTCCTGCTCGGAGTCCTGTACGGCTACTGGATGGCGGCCAACCGGCGCTACGGCGGGCCGATCACCATGGAGAACTTCCTGTTCGGCTTCTTCGCCGGCCTCGTGTTCTCCCTGGTGTTCATGGCGCTCCTCGCCCTGACCCCGAGGATGCGGCGCGAAATGCACGCGGTGCTCTGGGCCGCCTTCAGCGGCAGCGCGCTCGGCTTCCTGGTCATCCAGGCCCCCAGCCCCGGAGTACTGCGCTCCACGATCCTGGGCCTGCTGGTCGCGTCGGGAGTGTTCCTGACGATGTTCTACCGCTTCTACACCCACGAGGACGCACGGGGCCACCGGCTGAGGTGAGCCTCCGTCGGCCGCGGGCGGTCGTACCTCCCCCCGCGCCCCACCACCGCCCTGGGGAAGCACCCCCAGGGCGGTGGTGGTCCCCCGTTACCTTTCTCGTGGCCCCGCAAGGGGGCGCCTGGCCCCCGGGTCCGGTACGGCTGTGTGCCCCCGCTCGCACGAAGCCGGGAGTGGGGGGCGGACGGTGGGGCGCCTTCCGCTCGAACGCGGCCGGGAGCGGCGGAGGCGCCCCGCGAGCGCCGGGCCGCGCGCACACCCGCCGGCGTCCCCGGCACCATGGGCATGCCCGGTGCCGTCGCCGACGTCGACGGACACGCCGTACGGCTCCAGCTCGCGCACCCCGTGCCGCCGCTGCCCGGCCAGGTGGACCTGTGGCGGCGGAAGCTCGGCCGACTGCGGGACGCGGCCGCCGCCGGCCGGGGACTTCAACGCCTCCCAGGACCACGCGGCCTTCCGCCGCCTCCTCGGCACCGGCCTGCGCGACGCGGCCCGCCTGGCCGGCGCCGGCCGGACCCCGACCTGGCCGTCCCGCACCGCCCCGGCGTTCGGCACCCAGATCGACCATGGTCTCCGACGACTTCGCCGCGGCCCGGGCCCGCTTCCTCGCCCTCCCGGACACCGACCACCGCTCCCTGGTGGTCGACCTGACCCTGCACAAGACATGGCCACCCGGCTACGGCGATCGCGTCTCCCCGGTGCTGTAAAGGCCTGGGAGGTACCACCCCGGGGCGGTACGGGCGGGCGCCGCGAGCCGGCACGCCCCGGCCGCCGTGCGTTCGGCCGTCCACCTGTCCGGCCGGGCCGGCGACCGCTGGACGGCCGGCCCGGCGGCCGCCGGCGAGCGGAACGCCGTACGCCGGGCCCCGCACGCCGCCGGGGGCAGCCCGCGCGTGCCGCACGGCGACCCGCTGGGCGCACGGCTGCTGCCGGCGGCGCGCACGGAGACGGATCCGGAGGGCGTCTCCCTGATCCGGCCGAGGCGTGCCGGGAGGTGGCGCGGCCGGCGCCGGCGTGCCGGGAGTGGCTGGAGGACCCGGTGCCCGGACCCTGGACCGGCCACTCCCGGACGGTCGCGTCAGACGCCGATGTCGCCGCCGTCCGCGCGCCACACCGCGACCACGGCCGGGCGGACGTACGTGCCGGGCCCGTCGGGCCAGGTGCTGGCCGGCCGGTCGACCGTCGCCCCGTCCACCTCGCCCGGGTGCTGCACGGCGACCAGCACCCGCCGGTCCTGGATGACCGGGCCGCAGGTCTCCGCGCCGTTGGGCACGGTGAGGAACTGCTTCAGCTCACCGCGCCGGTTGCCGCGCGTGGCGACGCCGAAGAGGCCGTCGTGGGAGCCGAGGGCGCTGCCGTCGGTGGAGATCCACAGGTTGCCGTGGTCGTCGAAGGCGACGTTGTCCGGGCAGGAGATCGGGCTGACGGAGTCCTTCGGGAAACCGGCGAAGTACGTCGCCGGGTCCTCCGGGTCGCCCGCGACCAGGAACAGCGACCAGGCGAACTTCGTGCTCTCCGGCCGGTTCCAGCGCTCGGTCAGCTCCAGGACGTGGCCGTGCTTGTTGGAGTTGCGCGGGTTGGCCTCGTCGGCGGCGGCGTAACCGGCCTTGCCGCGGTTGGAGTTGTTGGTGAGGGCCATGTAGACCTTGCCGGTGACCGGGTTGGGCTCGATGTCCTCGGGCCGGTCCATCTTGGTGGCGCCGACCTTGTCACCGGCGAGGCGCGTGAAGACGAAGACCTCCTCGGCGGTCATGCCCTCGACGTGCGAGACGGCGCCGTCGGCGGTGGCGGTGGCCAGCGGGATCCACTGGCCGCTGCCGTCGAACTCGCCGTCCTTCGGGAGCTTGCCGGTGCCGTCGATCTCGATGGCCGGGGAGTCCCCGGTGAGCTTGGCGACGTACAGCGTGCCCTCGTCGAGCAGCGAGAGGTTGTGCTCGCGGGCGGAGCGGCTGTTGCCGTGCCGCATCCTCTTGCTGCCGACGAACTTGTAGAAGTAGTCGAACCGCTCGTCGTCACCCGAGTACACGACCGGACGTCCGTCGTGCGTCAGCCGCACGGTCGCGCCCTCGTGCTTGAACCGGCCGAGCGCGGTGTGCTTGTGCGGGGTGGAGTCGGGGTCGTACGGGTCCAGCTCGACGACGTACCCGAACCGGTGCACCTCGTTGGGCTCCTGGGAGACGTCGAACCGCTTGTCGAAACGCTCCCACTTGCGCTCGGTGGCGCCGGTCCCGATGCCGTACCGCTTGTCGGTCGCGCGGCTGCCGTTGGCGAAGTACTGGTTGAAGTTCTCCTCGCCGTGCAGGGTCGTACCCCACGGGGTGGTGCCGCCGGCGCAGTTGTTGAGGGTGCCGAGCACCTTGGTACCGCTCGGGTCGGCGGAGGTCTTCACCAGGTCGGACCCGGCGACGGGTCCGGTGAGCCGGAACTCGGAGGTGGCCGTGAGGCGCCGGTTCAGCTGGTGCCGGGTGACGGGCGTCAGCTTGCCGCTCCGCCGCTCCTCCTCCACCGCGACCACGGCGAGCCCGTGCGCGGCCCAGGCGATCTCCACCTGCTCGCGGGTGGGGTTGCCCGCGTCGTAGTCCCGGAACATGAGGACTTCGTCGGTGTACTCGTGGTTGGCCACGAGCAGCTGCCGGCCGCGCTCGCCGCGCAGCGGCAGCAGGGCGAGGAAGTCACAGTTGTACCCGAACTGCCCGGCCTGCGCCTTGGCGCTCTGCTTCTCCGGGTCGAAGGCGGGCGCACCGCGCAGGATGGGTTCGCCCCAGCGGATGACGACGTTCTGCCGGTAGCCCTCCGGCACCGTCACGGCGTCGTCGGTGTTCGGGGCGACGGGCGTGAACCGCAGGCCGCGGGCGCCCCTGGGTTTGCGGTTGCCGTGACCGCCCCTGGCGGCGGGGGCCGCCTGCGCCTCGGGGGCGGCGGCGACGCCGACCGCGCCGGCGCCGGCCGCGGCGACGGTCACGACGGCGGCGGCCCGCATCATGGAGCGGCGGCTGAGGGCGCCGGCGATGACGTCGCCGACGTACTCGTTGGAGCTGGTGTTGGGCACCTCGTGGAAGCAGGCGTCACCACACCGGAAACGGCAGGTCATGGCGGACCGACCGCCGGGGTGGGAACTGGACGGCGTTCCGATCAACGGCAGCAGCTTTCGCACGTTCTCTCCTTGGGTGCCCGTGGTGTCAGCGTGACCGTAGAAGTACATACGTGCGGTAGCCGGGCATCGCAGTGAACGGCGGGTAAACCTGCGGCAGCATCTGGGAAGTCGCGCCGGTCCGAATCTCACCCTTGACATATACGATTCGGCAAACCCAGCCCTGCCCAAGATCACCCTTGCGGGCCGATAACCTTACGTGTCCGTCCTGGCCAGGGATCGACGGGCATCAACTCACGCGAAGGGTTGCGCACATGGGCATTCTCACTCTCCTGCGGAACGCGTTCGGCCGGTCACGCAAAGCGAAGTCCGCCGAAGCGGGGGGTGCGGCGGACGCCGCCGAGACGGCGAGCACGTCCCCGACGGAGCCGGCGGCTCCGAAGGTCCCGTCTCCGTCCCCGGAGCCCACTCCGCCTTCCTCCACGGTCTCGGTCCCGGAACCCCGCGAGGAACACGACCTGGTCTCCGCGGCCTTCGACAACGTCACGGTCCCCGGCCCCACCCGGCCGGACGCCTCCTCACCTCCCACCCGGGAAACCGGGGCACCCCCGGCAACGGAGCCCGAGGCGGGGACCGCCTCTGAGTCCAAGGCCGAGGTCGAGGCCGAACCGACGACCGACGCAGAGCCGGAGGCCACCACCGAGGCCGAGGCAAAGTCCGAGACCAAGGCCGAACCGGAGCCCGAGGCAGAGGCGAAGCCTGTGACTACGGCCGAGGCGAAGCCGGAGGCCGAGGCAGAGAGGAAGCCCGACGTTGCCGCCGAGGCCGAACCCCAACCGGTAACCGACGCAGAGACGACGAGCAAGCCCGAAGCAAAGCCCGAGCCCGAGACGGAGCCGAAGCCCGAGCCGAAGACGGAAGCCGAGCCGAAGCCCGAGACGGAGCCGAAGCCGAAGCCCGAGACGGAAGAGGAACCCGACGCTACCGCCGAGGCCAGGACCGAAGCCGGGACCGAGGCTGAGGCCGAGCCCGCGGCGGCCGACGGCCAGGACGCCCCCCAGGGGCCACCCGCACCCGACGACGAAAGCAGCACGGGTGGTGCGGACGGGAACGAAACCCCGGCCGAAGACGAAGCCGAGCCGGTAACCGACGCAGAGACGACGAGCAAGCCCGAAGCAAAGCCCGAGGCCGAGGCCGAGGCAGAACCGGAGCCCGAGACGGAGGCGAAGCCCGACGCTACCGCCGGGACCGAGGCTGAGGCCGAGCCCGCGGCGGCCGACGGCCAGGACGCCCCCCAGGGGCCACCCGCACCCGACGACGAAAGCAGCACGGGTGGTGCGGACGGGAACGAAACCCCGGCCGAAGACGAAGCCGAGGCCGGACCCGAGCAGCCCGCCGTCCCCTCCACCCTCACCACCGCCTACGAGACAGCCGGCGCCACCCTCGAGAAGCACGACCTCACCGGCGCCCGCGCCAAGGTATACCTCGTGCTCGACCGCTCCGCCTCCATGCGCCCGTACTACAAGGACGGCTCCGCCCAGGCCCTCGCCGAGCAGACCCTCGCCCTCGCCGCCCACCTCGACACCGAGGCCACCCTCCACGTCACCTTCTTCTCCACCGAACTGGACGGCACCGGCGAGCTGACCCTCACCGACCACGAGAACAGGATCGACGAGCTGCACGCCGGCCTCGGCCGCATGGGCCGCACCAGCTACCACGCGGCCGTCGAGGCCGTCCTCGCACGGCACGCCGAGGAGCCGGCCGGCACCCCCGCCCTGGTGGTCTTCCAGACGGACGGCGCGCCGGACGCCAAGACCCCCGCCACCCAGGCCCTCACCGACGCGGCGAAGAACCACCCCGCCGTCTTCTTCTCCTTCGTCGCCTTCGGCGAGCACGACAACAAGGCCTTCGACTACCTCCGCAAGCTGAAGACGGGGAACACCTCCTTCTTCCACGCGGGCCCCACCCCCCTCGAGCTCACCGACAAGGAGCTCTACGAGGGCGTACTGGCGGCCTGGCGCCCGTAGCCGTCGCTCCCGTTCCTCCTCCGGGGGGCGGACGGGATTCCCGTCCGCCCCCCGAAACGCGTGTGAGCCGACCTCGCCGGGGCCAGTAGGATTTCGACCATGGCGGCCACTGGATCCGAGAAGCAGGGGGCGAAGGCGTACTACGTCTCGACCCCCATCTACTACGTCAACGACGCTCCTCACCTGGGCCACGCCTATACGACCGTCGCAGGCGACGTGCTCACCCGCTGGCACCGCCAGCGCGGCGAGAAGGTGTGGTACCTCACCGGCACGGACGAGCACGGTCAGAAGATCATGCGCACCGCGGAGGCGAACGGCGTCAGCCCGCAGCAGTGGGCGGACAAGCTCGTCGACGAGGCGTGGAAGCCCCTCTGGGAACACCTCGACATCGCGAACGACGACTTCATCCGCACCACGCAGAAGCGGCACACCGACCGCGTCCAGGAGTTCGTGCAGGACCTGTACGACAAGGGCGAGATCTACAAGGGCGGCTACGAGGGCCCGTACTGCGTGGGCTGCGAGGAGTACAAACTCCCCGGCGAGCTGCTCGACGGCGAGGGCGAGTACGCGGGCCAGAAGCTGTGCCCGATCCACAAGAAGCCGGTGGAGATCCTCAGCGAGGAGAACTACTTCTTCAAGCTCAGCGAGTACGGCGAGAAGCTCCTCGCCCACTACGAGGCCAACCCCGGCTTCATCCAGCCGGAGTCCGCGCGCAACGAGGTCGTGAACTTCGTCCGCCAGGGGCTGCAGGACCTGTCCATCTCCCGCTCGACGTTCGACTGGGGCGTGCCGGTCCCGTGGGACGACAAGCACGTGATCTACGTGTGGGTCGACGCGCTGCTGAACTACGCCACGGCGGTCGGCTACAACGAGAACCCGGAGAAGTTCGGGGCCACCTTCCCCGCCGACGTGCACCTGGTCGGCAAGGACATCCTGCGCTTCCACGCGATCATCTGGCCGGCCATGCTGATGGCGCAGGGCCTCCCCCTCCCCGGGAAGGTCGCCGCGAACGGCTGGCTGATGGTCGGCGGCGAGAAGATGAGCAAGTCCAACCTGACCGGCATCAAGCCGCAGGACCTGACCTCGCACTTCGGCGTGGACGCGTACCGCTGGTACTTCCTGCGGGCGATCGCCTTCGGCCAGGACGGCAGCTTCTCGTGGGAGGACTTCTCGGCCCGCTACACCAGCGAGCTGGCGAACGACTACGGCAACCTGGCGTCCCGCGTGGCCGCGATGGTCGGCAAGTACTTCGGCGGCGAACTGCCGGCGTCGGCGGCCGACGGTGACGCGGAGCGGGCGATCCACGACGGCCTGGCGAAGGCGGTCACGGAGGCCGACCGGAAGATCGGCGAGGAGCTGGACTTCCAGGGCGGCATCCTGGCGGTGTTCGACTTCGTGAAGCAGGTCAACGGCTACATCACGGAGCAGGAGCCCTGGAAGGTCGCCAAGGACACGTCCGACGAGGGCAGGGCCCGCCTGGCGACCATCCTCTACACGGCCGCTGAGTCCCTGCGCGCGGTGGCGGTCCTCCTCAACCCGATCATGCCGGAGACGTCCCAGAAGCTCTGGGACTCCCTCGGCGCCGAGGCCGGCCTCGGCGCCCTCGCCGACCAGAGGGTCCAGGAGGCCGCCGCCTGGGGCGCCCTGCCCGTCGGCTCGACGGTCACCAAGGGCGCGGTCCTCTTCCCGCGCCTCGAGGAGAAGCCGGCCGCGTAGAACGCACTGCGTACGTCCAGAGGCCCGGAAACGGCATGTTTCCGGGCCTCTGTGCTGTCGTCCCGACGGAACCGGGCAGATCCGCCCAACCGGGCTGTGCCCACCCGTCCCGCACCCAGACTCCTACGACCGCCGGGAAAGGGGACGTCCGTGAAGGCTGGGGACGAGCGGGTGGCACGGACGCTGGACCGCACCGGCTTTGTTCACGAGTCGTGACGTTGGCGGTGCCCGGGTTTGGGAGGCGCCCGTTTCCACGGTCAGGCGATGGCCACGAGCTTTGAGGCAGTGGAGTGCTCTCCCACCGCCTGGCCACCACCCGCGCACGGGCCGAACAGGTTCAAGCCGGCTGACGAGACACGACCGCAGAGACCGTCGCCTGCTGCCGATCGAGCTTCTCCAGGACGCGGTCGCGGAGAAGCTCGTACTCCCGACGGAACCTGCGCCATTCAGTCACGGGAGGGCGAGGAATCACGATGCCTCCGATGACGATCTCCTCTGGCCCGAACTGCTCGCGGGTGAGGTCGATCTCGATGCCCATACCCAGGCGGTTCCACCAGTGGTAGTCCACACGCTCTCCGTTGACGTGGACCTCTCCCCGGATCAACTCGCCTCCCAACAGGTCATTGAGCACCATGGCGGTCACTGCGCACTGGTCCCGGGCCGGGTTGTCCTCGGTCCAGCGCGATCGGAACTCAGGTGTGCACGTCTCGGCACTCCAGCTGCTGCGAACGGCTCGTTCGACATCGGTGAGAAGCAACGGTGTCATGCCGACGACCCTGACAGCAGACACTGACAACGGCCGGCCGGACGCCGGCGGACACGGCAACCGGCTGCTGCCTACGGAACTGACGAACGTCTCCCGGCTCCGCGGTCCCGTACCGCCTCCCCGGCTCATCGACAAACGCTGTCGGTGAACATGCACAAAGCCGCCGGCTTCCGGCCGCCGAGAACAACGTCATGCGGCCTGCGTGAACCGCCCTGTGAGCCGGTTGCCCGGCAGACTCCGTGAGGGCCCGGGACACGTGTCCCGGGCCCTCACGGTCCGTGGCGCGGCGGACCGCGCGACATGGGTACGCGAGGGCCGGGGGCTCGTGGTCTCCCGGCCCTCGCGCGTCTCGGGTGCTACTTGAGCACGCCCGCCCCCGTCGTCGTCGCCAGCGACGTCGGCAGGCTGCCCGCCGAGGCCTCCAGGCCCGCCGTGAGGGCCGGGGTCCAGTTCACCGTGGTCCTCAGGTCCTTGGACGAGGCGGCGTTGTAGGCGGCGACGAGGTCGGTCACCGTGCCGTTGACGAGGTTGCCGGAGCCCTTGACCGAGCCGGTCCCGTCACCGCTGAGGAGCCTGGCGGTCTTCGCGCCGGACGGCAGCCTCCAGTAGTTGTTCTCCGCGACGACCTGGGCCTTGGCGCGGGAGTTGATGCTGTACTGCGGCGCGTACCCGTTGAGGGGCGTGACGTCGTAGTAGTTGTTGTAGATGTGGATCTGGCCGATGCGGGCCAGCGGGGCGCGCTGCATGATGCCCTTCCACACGTTGTGGTGGATGGAGACGCGCAGCTTGCCGACGCTGTCGGTGTCGCTGCCGCCGATCAGCATCGTCTTGTCGTGGTTGGTGAACTGGTTGCGCGAGACGGTCACCAGGTCGGATCCCTTGGTGATGTCGAGGGCGCCGTCGTGGATCTGGTACTCGCGGCCGAAGTACTTCGGGTTGGCGCTGTCGAAGTGCGGTGCGTCGGTGAACGTGTTGTGGTCCGCCCACACGTGGGTCGCGCCGCGCAGGGACACCGAGTCGTAGTTGGAGTTCCAGTTGCCGTCGTCGCCGTCGGTCGGGTCCCACTGCGGGAAGCAGTCCTCGGTGGCGGCGAAGGTCAGGTTGCGGACGATGACGTTGTCCACGTTCTGGATCTGGAGCATGGCCCCGGTGAGGCCGGCGTTCGTGCCGGGCACGCCCACGATCGTCGTGTTGGCGGGGACCTTGAAGACGATGTTCCTGCCCTGCTTGGCCTGGGCGGCGGCGCGCGCCGTCTCCTGGGTGCCGGAGGGCAGCTTGGAGCGGCCGTAGGTGGCCGGGTCGTAGGCCTTGAGGTAGGCCGACAGCGAGTAGCCGGTGCCGGAGGCGTAGTCGGCACAGCTCAGCTTCTTGCCGCTGCCGTCGGTGTTGGCGTCGATCATGCCGTTGACCTTGATGATGCGGGGCGTGGTGTCGGACGCCGAGCCCAGTGCCTTCACGAGCTGCGCGCGGGTGGAGACGGTGAAGGTGTGGGCGGCGTCGGCCTTCGTGCCGCCGGTGGTGCCCGTCCCGGAGGACGCCCAGCCGTCCTTCGCGGCGAGCGCCTGGTGGTACAGGTCCACGGTCCCGGCGTTGGCGTTCATCACGAAGACACCGGTGCCGACGCTCGCGGCCACGACGGCCGCGCAGACGACGGCGGCACGACGGGAGCGGAGGGAACGGCGGTGGGAACGAGCAGCCACGGGGCTTCCTTACAGGGGAGGAACGGGGTTACGTCCTGTCAGTGGCCGCCGGCCGGCGAAGGGTTGCCGCGTGCGGAGATTTTTCCCCGCCTTTGTCCCCACCTCTTCCGCCACCCGCTGTCGCCCGGGTCCGCCTCCACGACGCCCCACCCGGTTCCGCTCACCTCCAGCTCACCGCGGGTGGCGAGTGCGGTGCGCCGGTGCTGCCGGAGCAGGAGGCCGGCCCCCGGGGCGTCCCGTCCGCCGGTTCGACGGTCACCGAGAGCGTGGTGCTGTTCCCGCGTATCGAGGAGGAGCCGGCCGCGTAACGCGCTCGCTACAGCAGGGGCCCGGGAGAGGACGAGGACTTCTCCCGGGCCCCGCGCCTTGCGAAGATCACATGAAGGCGGCCGAGGTCCGGCCGTCACCGTTCATGTGGGGGGACCCGTCCATGGCGCTCTTCGGCAACGCGCACACCGTCGACCCGGCCCAGGCCCAGCAGGACTACGCCCGGCTGCTGGGCCACGGCGAGCAGGTGCACGCCGCGTTCCTGCTGGTCCGCGACACCATCCTGTTCACCGACCGCCGCCTGATCATGATCGACAAGCAGGGCATAACCGGCAAGAAGGTGGAGTACCACTCCATCCCGTACCGCAGCATCACCCACTTCGCGGTGGAGACCGCCGGCACCTTCGACCTCGACGCCGAGCTGAAGATCTGGATCTCCGGATCCCCCACCCCGGTGGAGAAGACCTTCACCAAGGGCGTCGACATCTACGAGGTCCAGGCGATCCTCACCCAGTTCGTGGCCCGCTGACCCGATCGGGTGAACGTCTCGCCTGTGCCCGTCGCACAGACCATGAGCGCACCAGGCTTGCGCTCATGGTCACAGCAACACACGAGGCCTCCCACCTGCTCTTCCAGAAGCATCCGGAGGCCCTCACACCCGTCTTCGAAGCACTGGGCCTGCCGCCGCCCGTGAAGACGGACTTCCACGAGCTCCCCACCGACGTCACCGAGATCCGTCCGGTGGAGCGTCGCGCGGACACGGTCCTCATGTTCGAGCCCGCCATGGGTGAGCACTTCGTCCTGGCCGTGGAAGCCCAGACGAAGAAGGACCCGGACAAGGCGAAGAGCTGGGCGTACTACGTCGCGTACCTGCGCGCGAAGTACGACCTGCCGGTCCTCTTGGTCGCGGTCTGCCGTGACCGCTCCACGGCGGCCTGGGCCACGGGCCCCTTCGAGTGCGCCGTGGGCCCCTGGACGACCCAGGTCACCCGCCCGTTCGTCCTGGGCCCGCAGACCGTCCCGGTGTTCACCGACGAGACGGTGGTGGCCCAGCAGCCGGCCCTGGCAACGCTCTCGGCCATCGTTCACAGTCAGAGCCGGAGGGCGGCGGCCATACTGGAAACGGTCGCGCGCGGACTCATGTCCTTTGAGCCCGACGTCACGAAGTACTGGTTCGAAGTGGTCGAAGTCGGCCTGGAGTCCACGCCGAGCAGGAAGAACTGGAGGAAGCTGATGCAGGACCTCGTCACCCACTTCCCGGGACACAGGACTCTCTTCGAGGAGAAGTACCTGAAGGGCGTAGCCGAGGGCAAGGCCGAGGGCAAGGCCGAGGGCAAGGCCGAAGACATCCTGCGCGTCCTGTCGGTACGCGGGCTCACGGTCTCCGACGACGACCGCGAACGCATCACCACCTGCACCGACCTCGAGGCGCTCACCACCTGGTTCGACCGCTCCCTGACGGCCGCCACCACCGAGGACCTCTTCGCCGAGGGGCAGTCGGCTTCCTGAGCCGTACCACGCTGAGGGGGCCTGGAGCCGGTGTCGACACCGGCTCCAGGCCCCTTCATCACCGCCGGGTTACTTCGGCTGCGGCTTGCGCACCGTCAGGTGCAGCTCCTTCAGCCGGGCCTCGTCCAGCTCCGTCGGCGCGCCCATCATCAGGTCCTGGGCGTTGCCGTTGAGCGGGAAGGCGATGGTCTCGCGGATGTTGGGCTCGTCGGCGAGGAGCATGACGATGCGGTCCACGCCGGGCGCGATGCCACCGTGCGGCGGAGCGCCGAAGCGGAACGCGCGGAGCATACCGGCGAACTTCTCCTCGACCGTCTCACGGTCGTAGCCCGCGATCTCGAACGCCTTGAGCATGATCTCCGGCTCGTGGTTCCGGATCGCGCCCGAGGACAGCTCGACGCCGTTGCAGACGATGTCGTACTGCCAGCCGAGGATGGACAGCGGGTCCTGGGTCTCCAGGGCCTCCAGGCCGCCCTGCGGCATCGAGAACGGGTTGTGCGAGAAGTCGATCGCGCCGGTCTCCTCGTCCTTCTCGTACATCGGGAAGTCGACGATCCAGCAGAAGCGGAAGACGTTCTCCTCGAAGTGGCCGGCGCGCTTGGCGGCCTCGACCCGCACCGCGCCCATGATCTTCGAGACCTCGTCGAACCCGCCCGCGCCGAAGAACACCGCGTGGCCGGGGGCCAGCGCGAGGCGCTTGGTCAGCTCGGCGACGTTCTCCTCGGTGAGGAACTTCGCGATCGGGCCGGTCAGCGAGCCGTCCTCACCGACGCGCACCCACGCCAGGCCCTTCGCACCCTGGGAGACCGCGTAGTCGCCGAGCTGGTCGAAGAACTTGCGGGGCTGGCCGGAGACGTCCGGCACCGGCAGCGCGCGCACGTGCTTACCGGCGAACGCCTTGAACTCCGAGCCCTCGAAGACGTCGGTGATGTCGACGAGTTCCAGCTGCGCGCGCAGGTCCGGCTTGTCGGAGCCGTACTTGAGCATCGCCTCGCGGAACGGGATCCGCGGGAACGGCGACGTCACGTGACGGCCGTTGCCGAACTCCTCGAACAGCTCGGTCATGAGCTTCTCGATCGGCTGGAAGACGTCCTCCTGCTCGACGAAGCTCATCTCGACGTCGAGCTGGTAGAACTCGCCCGGCGAGCGGTCCGCGCGGGCGTCCTCGTCGCGGAAGCAGGGCGCGATCTGGAAGTAGCGGTCGAAGCCGGAGATCATCAGCAGCTGCTTGAACTGCTGCGGCGCCTGCGGCAGCGCGTAGAACTTGCCGGGGTTCAGACGGGAGGGGACCACGAAGTCACGGGCGCCCTCGGGAGAGGTGGCGCTCAGGATCGGGGTCGCCATCTCGTTGAAGCCCAGCGCCGTCATCTTCTGGCGGATCGCCGAGATGACCGACGTGCGCAGCAGGATGTTGCGGTGCATGCGCTCGCGGCGCAGGTCCAGGAAGCGGTACTCCAGGCGCCGCTCCTCGTTGACGCCGTCCTCGGCGTTGATGGTGAAGGGGAGCGGGGCGGCGGCGCCCAGCACCTCGACCGCGGAGACCTCGACCTCGACCTCACCGGTCGGCAGCTCGGCGTTGACGTTCTCCGTGCCGCGCGAGACGACCTTGCCGTCGACGCGGACCACGGTCTCCTTGGAGAGCTTGTCCAGCGCGTCGTACGCCTCGGTGCCCGGGCGGGCCACAAGCTGCGTGATGCCGTAGTGATCGCGCAGATCGATGAAGAGGATGCCGCCCAGGTCGCGCCGATTGTGCAGCCAGCCACTCAGCCGGACGTCGGTGCCGACGTCAGAGGCGCGGAGCTCGCCGCAGGTGTGGGACCTGTACCGATGCATCGTCGTTCATCCAGCCTTCGCGGATCGGGGTCTTCGTTTCACGTGAAACTCCCCCCAAGCCTACCGGCCGGCCCGAGATCGCTTCTCCGTCATCACCGGACGGGCAAGGCGGAGGTTTCATGAGTCTTCCCCACGAAGCGGGCAGTGCGCGCGGCTGGGCCGGCGCCCGCCCCGGGGACGTCCTCGCCGCCCCCGGCACCGGACGGTGGCACCGGGGCGCCACGGCCGGGCAGGTGACGGTCGACGCCGTGGCGGCACGGCTGCTCGGCCCGCCTGCCGCACGGGTCACCCTCACGGGGCCCGGACCCTCTCCCGCCCGCACCCCGCCGGCCGGAACGAGATCACCGGAGTGGTCCGGCTCGCCGTCGCCGCGGGCTCCCCCGGCGGGGTGCGGATCCGGGTCATGGACGACCGGAAGCAGGACGCCCGGGTGGTGCGCAGCCGCTGACCGCCCGGCGACGAAGGCGGGGCGGGCGAAGTCCTTCGGCGCCGCCCTGACGGGTTCGCCCCCGACGGGTTCCCGCTCGCCGTCCGCCGCAGCATCCTCCGCACCCGCCGGTCGTTCGTCGGCCCCTCCTCCGTGTCCCGGCCGGTCTCCGGTACGGGCACGTTCCCGGCCGTCCCGGCCGGGAACGCCGCCGGGTCCGGGCAGTCCTCACGGACCGTCGTTGCCGACGGCCGGTCCTTCCCGGTCCGTACACGGCCGCGCACGCGGACGAGCCCCGTCCGTCGGGACGGGGCTCTCACCCACCGTGTTGCGGCGGGACCTACAGACCGCCCTCGGACATGCCGTGCACGGCGGGGACCGTGCCGAGCCGGCCCTTCTGGAAGTCCTCGAAGGCCTGCTGGAGCTCGTCGCGGGTGTTCATCACGAACGGCCCGTAGTGGGCCATCGGCTCCCGGATCGGCTGTCCGCCGAGGAGGACGACCTCCAGGTCCGGGGTGGGGGAGTCCTGCCGCTCGTCCGCGCGGACGGTCAGCGAGGAGCCGGCCCCGAAGACCGCCGTCTGACCCAGGTGGATCGGGCGCCGCTCGGCGCCGACCGCGCCCTTGCCCGCCATGACGTACGCCAGACCGTTGAAGTCCTCCCGCCAGGGCAGGGTGATCTCCGCGCCCGGCGCCAGCGTCGCGTGCACCATCGTGATCGGCGTGTGCGTGACGCCGGGGCCCTCGTGGCCGTCCAGCTCACCGGCGATGACCCGCAGCAGCGCGCCCCCGTCGGGGGAGGTGAGCAGCTGGACGCTGCCGCCGCGGATGTCCTGGTAGCGCGGCGCCATCATCTTGTCCTTGGCGGGCAGGTTCACCCACAGCTGGAGTCCGTGGAAGAGCCCGCCGGACACGACGAGCTGCTCCGGCGGCGCCTCGATGTGGAGCAGGCCGCTGCCGGCCGTCATCCACTGGGTGTCGCCGTTGGTGATGGTGCCGCCACCGCCGTGGCTGTCCTGGTGGTCGAAGGTGCCGTCGATGATGTAGGTGACGGTCTCGAAGCCGCGGTGCGGGTGCCAGGGCGTACCCTTCGGCTCCCCCGGCGCGTACTCCACCTCGCCCATCTGGTCCATCATGATGAACGGGTCGAGATGGCGGTAGTTGATCCCGGCGAACGCCCGGCGCACCGGGAAGCCCTCGCCCTCGAAACCGCTCGGCGCGGTCGTGACGGTGAGCACGGGACGTGCCACGGCGTCGGCGGGCGCGGTCACGCGGGGCAGCGTCAACGGGTTCTCGACGGTCACTGCAGGCATGTCGGTACCTCCTTGGGTACGCCCACTTTAGTTGAGCGTTGAACTTCTTGTCACCCCGAACGACGAGAGCCCGGAGGACATTCCCTCCGGGCCCGGCGTTCAGGGGTGACAGGAACCAGCCGTCCGCACGGCGACGGCTTCAGCCGTACATCCGGCGCATCGCGAACTCGACCATCTGCTCCACGGCCTTGGCGTCGAACACCATCCGGTGCTCGCCCTCCATGTCGAGCACGAACCCGTACCCCGTGGGCAGCAGGTCGATCACCTCGGCACCGGTGATCACGAAGTACTTGGACTCCTTGCCCGCGTACCGCCGCAGCTCCTTGAGCGAGGTGAACATCGGGATCACCGGCTGCTGGGTGTTGTGCAGGGCGAGGAACCCGGGATTGTCGCCGCGCGGACAGTAGACCTTGGAGGTGGCGAAGATCTGCTGGAAGTCCTCGGCCGCCATCTGCCCCGTGGTGAACGCGCGCACCGCGTCGGCGAGCGAGGGCGCGGACGGCTCCGGATACAGCGGCGCCTGCTGCCCGTACCCGCCCTGCATCTGCTGCTGCGGCGGGACGTAACCCTGCTGTGCCCCTGCGTTCTGGTCGTAGCCGTACATGCCGCACAGACTACTGATCCGGCGGGAGGGCCGGGTCACAGATGTCCGGATCGGGGTTGCTTCTTATTACCGACGGGTAGCATCATCGGAGCTACTTGCCGGTACGTGAATCAGTTGCGAGGAGTCAGCGCCTCGCCGATACCTCTCTAACGGAGCCGTCGCCATGGGGCACTACAAGTCGAATCTCCGCGACATCGAGTTCAACCTCTTCGAGGTGCTCGGGCGCGACAAGCTGTACGGCACGGGCCCGTTCGAGGAGATGGACGTCGAGACCGCGAAGAGCATCCTGGAGGAGCTCACCCGCCTCTCGGAGAACGAGCTGGCGGAGTCCTTCACCGACGCCGACCGCAACCCCCCGGTCTTCGACCCGGAGACCGGCACCGCGCCGGTCCCGGCGTCCTTCAGGAAGAGCTACCAGGCCTTCATGGACTCCGAGTACTGGCGCCTGGGCCTGCCCGAGGAGATCGGCGGCACCACCGCCCCCCGTTCCCTCATCTGGGCCTACGCCGAGCTCATCCTCGGCGCCAACCCGGCGGTGTGGATGTACTCCTCCGGCCCCGCGTTCGCCGGCATCCTCTTCGAGGAGGGCAACGAGGTCCAGAAGCACATCGCGAAGATCGCCACCGAGAAGCAGTGGGGCTCCACGATGGTGCTCACCGAGCCGGACGCCGGCTCGGACGTGGGCGCCGGCCGCACCAGGGCCGTGCGGCAGGAGGACGGCTCCTGGCACATCGAGGGCGTGAAGCGCTTCATCACCTCCGGTGAGCACGACATGTCGGAGAACATCCTCCACTACGTGCTGGCCCGTCCCGAGGGCGCCGGCCCCGGCACCAAGGGCCTGTCCCTCTTCCTCGTCCCGAAGTACCTCTTCGACTTCGAGACCGGCGAGCTGGGCGAGCGCAACGGCGTCTACGCCACCAACGTCGAGCACAAGATGGGCCTGAAGGCCTCCAACACCTGCGAGATGACGTTCGGCGACAAGCACCCCGCCAAGGGCTGGCTGATCGGCGACAAGCACGACGGCATCCGCCAGATGTTCCGCATCATCGAGTTCGCCCGCATGATGGTCGGCACGAAGGCGATCTCCACGCTCTCCACCGGCTATCTCAACGCGCTGGAGTACGCCAAGGAGCGCGTCCAGGGCCCCGACCTGGCCAACTTCATGGACAAGTCGGCCCCCAAGGTCACCATCACGCACCACCCGGACGTCCGCCGCTCCCTCATGACGCAGAAGGCCTACGCGGAGGGCATGCGCGCCCTGGTGATGTACACCGCCTCCGTCCAGGACGCCATCCAGGTCAAGGAGGCGAACGGCGAGGACGCCTCCACCGAGCACGCGCTGAACGACCTGCTCCTGCCGATCGTCAAGGGCTACGGCTCCGAGAAGGCCTACGAGCAGCTCGCCCAGTCGCTGCAGACCTTCGGCGGTTCCGGCTTCCTGCAGGAGTACCCGATCGAGCAGTACATCCGGGACTCCAAGATCGACACCCTGTACGAGGGCACCACCGCCATCCAGGGCCAGGACTTCTTCTTCCGGAAGATCGTCCGTAACCAGGGCGCGGCGCTGAACTCGCTGGCCGAGGACATCAAGAAGTTCCTGGCGCTCGGCGAGGGCGGCGAGGAGCTCGGCGCGGCCCGCGAGCACCTGGCCAAGGCGGCCGTCGAGCTGGAGGCCGTCGTCGGCCTGATGCTCACCGACCTCGCGGCCACCGAGCAGGACGTCAGGAACATCTACAAGGTGGGCCTGAACACCACCCGCCTGCTGATGGCCTCCGGTGACGTGATCGTCGGCTACCTGCTCCTCAAGGGCGCGGCGGTCGCCGCCGAGAAGCTCCGGACCGCCTCCGCGAAGGCCGTGTCCTCCAAGGACGTGGCCTTCTACACCGGCAAGATAGCGGCGGCGAAGTTCTTCGCGGCCAACGTCCTGCCCGGCGTCACCCTGGCCCGCAAGGTCGCCGAGGGCGTCGAGCTGGACCTGATGGAACTGGACGAGGCGGCCTTCTGAGTCCTTCCGGGACCTCTCCGGACTCACGGACAGATCCCACGAGATCCGGCCGGACCCCGCCCGAGGGCCCGCTCCCGCACCGGGGAGCGGGCCCTCGGCCTCGTTAAGGTGAACCCATGAGCGCTCCCTCCTGCTTCGACCGCGGCCACACCGACGACCTGATGTCCTTCCTGGCGGCGAGCCCCACGCCGTACCACGCCGTGGCGAACGCCGCCGAGCGGCTGGAGAAGGCGGGCTTCCGTCAGGTCGCGGAGACGGACGGCTGGGGCGGGTCGGCGGGCGGCAAGTACGTGCTGCGCGGCGGCGCGATCATCGCCTGGTACGTCCCCGAGGGCGCGGACGCGCACACCCCCTTCCGGATCGTCGGCGCCCACACCGACTCGCCCAACCTGCGCGTCAAGCCCCGGCCCGACAGCGGGGCGCACGGCTGGCGCCAGGTGGCCGTGGAGATCTACGGCGGACCGCTGCTCAACTCCTGGCTCGACCGCGACCTGGGCCTGGCCGGCCGGCTGTCCCTGCGCGACGGCTCCACCCGCCTGGTCGACGTCGACCGCCCCCTGCTGCGGGTCCCCCAGCTCGCCGTCCACCTGGACCGCTCCGTCAACTCCGACGGCCTCAAGCTCGACAAGCAGCGGCACATGCAGCCGGTGTGGGGCCTGGGCGACGACGTGCGCGACGGGGACCTGATCGCCTTCCTGGAGGAGACCGCCGGTCTCCCCTCCGGCGAGGTCACCGGCTGGGACCTGATGGTCCACTCCGTCGAACCGCCCGCCTACCTGGGCCGCGACCGCGAGCTGGTGGCGGGCCCGCGCATGGACAACCTGCTCTCCGTACACGCCGGCACGGCCGCGCTCGCCGCGGTGGCCGGCAAGGGCTCCGGCCTCTCGTACATCCCCGTCCTCGCCGCCTTCGACCACGAGGAGAACGGCTCCCAGTCCGACACCGGCGCGGACGGCCCGCTGCTGGGCGGCGTGCTGGAGCGTTCGGTGTTCGCGCGCGGGGGGTCGTACGAGGACCGGGCCCGCGCCTTCGCCGGCACTGTCTGCCTCTCCTCCGACACCGGTCACGCCGTCCACCCCAACTACGCGGAGCGGCACGACCCCACGCACCACCCGCGCGTCGACGGCGGCCCCCTCCTCAAGGTCAACGTCAACAACCGGTACGCCACGGACGGTTCCGGTCGGGCGGTCTTCGCGGCGGCCTGCGAGAAGGCGGACGTCCCGTTCCAGTCCTTCGTCTCCAACAACGCGATGCCGTGCGGCACCACCATCGGCCCGATCACCGCGGCCCGGCACGGCATCAGGACCGTCGACATCGGCGTGGCCATCCTGTCGATGCACAGCGCCCGCGAACTGTGCGGCGCGAAGGACCCGTTCCTGCTGTCGAACGCCCTCGTCGCGTTCCTCGACGGTTAGTCAACTGTCCTGCGGCGCATGGGCGACGCCCGCCCGGGTACCCGGTCCGCACCGGAAACACCGGACAGGGAGGCGACACTCATGGGCCTCGGCGGATGCATCATCCTCATCGCCGCGGGAGCAATCCTCACGTTCGCGACCGACTGGGACATGCAGGGTGTCAACCTTGACCTGGTCGGCGTCATCCTCATGATCGTCGGTCTGATCGGCGTCGCGACGTTCAGCAGCATCGCCCGGCGTCGGCGGGTCCTCGTACCCCCCGCCACCCCGGTCGTCGACGACACCCGTCCCCACACCCGTGACGGCTACAGCGACGGGTACGGGGCCTGACGGGGCGGTCACCACAGGACGGGGCGCGGGGGACGGATCCCCGCGCCCTTCTCGTGCCCGGCGGGCGTCAGCCCCTCGGGCTAGCGTCCGCGTCGTCGCCACGGACGCGGGGAAGGGCTGGCGGCATGAGATTCCTCGTACGCGACCGGATCCTCGGGATCGGGGACGACTACTGGATCGAGGACGACCACGGGAACAAGGTCTTCCTCGTCGACGGCAAGGCGATGCGTCTGCGGGACACCTTCGAGCTGAAGGACACCGGGGGGCGCGTCCTCATCGACATCCGCCAGAAGATGTTCGCCCTGCGCGACACCATGGTGATCGAGCGCGGCGGGGAACCGCTGGCGACCGTACGGCGCAAACGGCTGTCACTGCTGCGCAACCACTACCGGGTGTCGCTGGCGGACGGCGGCACCGAACTGGACGTCAGCGGCCGGATCCTCGACCGGGAGTTCGCCGTCGAGTACGACGGCGAACTGCTCGCCGTGATCTCCCGGCGGCTGCTGACCGTACGGGACACCTACGCCGTCGACGTCGTGCGCGAGGACGCGGACCCGGCGCTGCTGATCGCGGTGGCGGTGTGCGTGATCCACCTGGCGGAGAAGGAGCGGGAGGACTAGGGCCCCGGCCCCGGGTCAGCGGTGGGGGCGGTCCAGGCCCAGGACGCGGTCCTTGAGGGCCGGGAAGCGTTCGCGGGTGCCCGCGACCGTCGCCGGGTCGAAGTCGACGATGAGGGCCTCCTCGCCGGGGCCCGCCTCGGCCAGGACCTCGCCCCACGGGTCCACCACGATCGAGTGACCCGCCTGCGGAACCCCCGTGTGCGTCCCGGCCGTTCCGCACGCGAGGACGAACGCCTGGTTCTCCACCGCCCGTGCGCGTGCCAGCAGCGTCCAGTGGGACCTGCGGCGCTCCGGCCAGCCCGCCGGGACGACGAGGGTCTCGGCGCCGGCGTCGACGAGACCGCGGAAGAGTTCGGGGAAACGGAGGTCGTAGCAGGTCGCCACACCGACGACGGTCTGCGGCAGACGGACCGTCACCAGTGCCTCGCCCGCCCCCATCAGCACGGCCTCGCCCTTGTCGAAGCCGAAGCGGTGGATCTTGCGGTAGGCGGCGGCGAGGTCACCCGAGGGGGAGAAGACGAGCGAGGTGTTGTAGAGGGGGCCGTCCGGGTCGCGCTCGGGGATCGACCCCGCGTGCAGCCACACGCCGGCGTCGCTCGCGGCCTCGGCCATCGCCTCGAAGGTCGGCCCTTCGAGCGGTTCCGCCTCGCCGCCGAACTCCTCGTACGCGAACGCGCCCGTGGTCCACAGTTCCGGCAGCACGACGAGATCGGCCCCGGCCTGCTCCCGCACCCATCCGGCGACCCGGCGTCGGCGCGATTCGACCGATTCGTCCTCGTTGACCGCGACTTGGAGCAAGGAAGCGTGCACACTACCACCGTCCTGGCATTCGGCCCGCGCACACGGGCCTACGATCGTCACACGAAAGCACTGCCGGGGTGCCTCACAGCAGCGTAACTTAGCGTTCCGAGACACCCGCCGAGTGCAGCCACCGCCCACTGGCACCGCCGCCACAACCTGCCCGTGTACCGACCGCCGAGGGGTCCCGTTCCGTGAGCCTGCATCCCACCCTCCAGCCCTACGCCGACGCCTGGTCCCACTCCATCGAGGCGATATCCGAGCTGGTGCAGCCGCTCCCGGAGGCCGACTGGAACCGGCGGACACCGTGCCCGGGCTGGTCGGTCCGCGATGTCGTCTCGCACGTCATCGGCCTGGACTCCGAGATGTACGGCGACCCCCGCCCCATCCACGCGCTGCCGCGCGACCTGTTCCACGTCACCAACGACCACCAGCGGTACATGGAGATGCAGGTCGACGTGCGCCGCCACCACACGGCGCCGGAGATGACCTCCGAGCTGGACCTCATGATCATCCGCCGCAACCGCCAGCTGCGGAACGAGAACCGCGATCCCGGCGCCACGGTGCGCGGCCCGCTCGGCACGGAGCTGACGCTGGAGGAGTCCATGCGCCGGCACGCCTTCGCCGTGTGGGCGCACGAGCAGGACCTGCGCGCGGCCCTCGGCCGACCCGGCGACCTCGACTCCCCCGGCGCGTACGTCGCCCGTGACGTGCTGCTCGCCGAGCTGCCGCGCGTGGTCGCCGAGCTCGCGCAGGCGCCGCGCAGCTCGGCCGTCGTCATCGACGTCCACGGCCCGGTGGAGTTCCTCCGCACGGTCCGCGTCGACATGCAGGGCCGCGGCACCCTGGAAACGGCCCCGGCCCTCGGCCCGGCCGCCTCCCTCTCCCTCGACTGGGAGACCTACGTCCGTCTGGCCTGCGGCCGGGTGACGGCGGAAGCGGTGACGGACCGGGTGAAGACGGACGGCGACCCGGACCTGGCGGCGGCGATCCTCCGCTACTTCGCGGTGACGCCGTAGCCTGGCGACCGCGGGCGGTCGTGCCGCAGGGGCGAGGGGCCCCGCTCGAGCGGAGCCGGGAGCGGGGGGGGAGGCGCCCCGCGAGCGCCGGGCCGCGCGACCCGCCCCCGCCCGGCAGCGCCGCCGGACGCCTACACAGGCACGTGCACCGAACTCACCCGGCTCGCGACCGACCGCTCCCGCTCCCTGCGCGCCGCCCGCCTCCGCAACCGCAGAATCCGGGTGACACCCAGCGCCTGCAGCACGAACACGGACGAGAAGGCCACGGCGTAGTCGTCCCCGGTCGCGTCCAGCAGCACACCGACCGCGAACAGCGTCGTCATGGAGGCGATGAAGCCCCCCATGTTGGTGATCCCCGACGCCGTCCCCTGCCGCTCGGGCGGATTCGCCGGCCGCGCGAAGTCGAACCCGATCATCGACGCCGGCCCGCAGCCTCCCAGCACCGCGCACAGCACCACCAGCAGCCACGTCGGCGCCGTGTCCGCCGGCCAGACCAGAGTGGCCGCCCACAGCACCGCCGTCGCGCCCACCGTCCCCAGCGCCAGCGGCAGCCGCGCCCCGTGGCGCCGGGCGAGGACCTGACCGTAGACCAGCCCGAAGACCATGTTGGACAGCACGACGAGGGTGAGCAGCTCACCGGCGGCGGCCCGGGACAGCCCCTGCGCCTCCACCAGGAACGGCATCCCCCACAGCAGCAGGAACACCATCGCCGGGAACTGGGTGGTGAAGTGCACCCACAGCCCCAGCCGTGTCCCCGGCTCCCGCCAGGAGGCGGCGATCTGCCGGCGCACGTAGGCGGCGCCCCGGTGCGCAACGGGCGCCGGTTCGTGCCCCTCGGGGTGGTCCTTGAGGAACAGCAGGAGCAGCACGAACACCACGACGCCGGCCACCGCGCTGCCCGCGAACGCCGCCGTCCAGCCGATACCGTGCAGCAACCGGGCGAGGACCAGCGTGGAGACGAGGTTGCCCGCCATGCCGGCCAGCCCGGCCATCTGCGCGACCAGCGGCCCGCGCCGGGCCGGGAACCACCGGGTGCCCAGCCGCAGCACGCTGATGAACGTCATCGCGTCACCGCAGCCGAGCAGGGCCCGCGAGGCGAGCGCCATGCCGTACGACGGGGAGAACGCGAAGCCGAGCTGCCCGGCCGTGAACAGCACGGCGCCGATACCCAGCACCTTCCTGGTACCGAGCCGGTCGACCAGCAGCCCGACGGGTATCTGCATGCCCGCGTAGACCAGCAATTGGAGGATGGAGAAGGTGGACAGGGCGGAGGCGCCCACGTCGAAGCGGTCGGCGGCGTCGAGACCGGCCACACCGAGCGACGTGCGGAAGATGACGGCGACGAAGTAGACCGAGACGCCGATCCCCCACACGGCGAGGGCGCGCCGCCCGCCGGGCGGGTCCCCGGGCAGCGTGCCGCTCATCGCACCTCGCCCCGGGCCAGGTGGGAGAACCATCCGACGTGCCGGTGGACGACGTCGACGGCCGCCTCCGCGTCACCGGAGCGCAGCGCCCGGAGGATCTCCCCGTGTTCGGCGAGGGTCTTGGCGATCCGGTCCGGGTGGGAGTGCATCACGGCGACGCCCATCCGCAGCTGGCGGTCGCGGAGCTGGTCGTAGAGGCGGGAGAGGATCTCGTTGCCGCCGCTGCGGACGATCTCGGCGTGGAAACACCGGTCGGTGACGGAGGCCGCGGCGAAGTCGCCGACGGCGGCCTGCTCCTTCTGCCGGGCGAGCAGCTCCTCCAGACGCTCGATGAGTGCGGGGCACGCGGGTACGGCCTTCCTGGCGGCGTGCTCCTCGACGAGCAGCCGGGTCTCGACGACATCGGCGATCTCCTGCGCGGAGACGGGCAGGACGAGGGCGCCCTTCTTCGGGTAGAGCTTGATCAGCCCTTCGACCTCCAGCCTCAGCAGCGCCTCGCGCACGGGGGTCCGCGAGACCCCCACGGCCTCGGCCAGCTCGCCTTCGGTGAGCAGCGTCCCGCCCTCGTAACGGCGCTCCAGGACGCCCTTCTTGACGTGGGTGTAGACGCGGTCGGTGGCGGGTGGTTGCTTCACGGCGGCCATGCTCATGCGGACAGGATAGATACAACACGCACGCATGGGAGAATCCCTCCACGATGCGGACCCTGAGAAGTCGGAAGCGACCCCCGGCGCACGCACAACCATCCGTACGCACCGGGAGTCAGAAAGGTGCGGCCCTTTTATGGTCCGCACCTCAACTTGGCCGCAGGATACGGCCATTCCAGGTAATCGGGGTATTCGACTTGAAGATCGACATTCAGGGCTTCCGTATCCGCAGAGCCGTCGGCGTCGCCGTGACCACCGGCGCCCTGCTCGCCTCCGGAGCCCTCTACGCCGCACCCGCGCAGGCCGCCGCCGCTCCGTCCGTCGTCGCCAAGGGCGGCTTCGTGATGAACAACGCGAACGGCAAGTCGCTGTACACGAAGGCGGCGGACACGCGTCGTTCGACCGGCTCGACGACGAAGATCATGACCGCGAAGGTGGTGTTGGCGCAGAAGAACCTGAACCTCGACGCCAAGGTCACGATCCAGAAGGCGTACAGCGACTACATCGTGTCGAAGAACGCCTCGTCGGCGCGGCTGATCGTCGGCGACAAGGTCACCGTGCGCCAGCTCCTGTACGGGCTGATGCTGCCGTCCGGCTGCGACGCGGCGTACGCGCTCGCGGACAAGTTCGGCTCCGGCTCGACGCGCGCGGCGCGCGTGAAGTCGTTCGTCGGCAAGATGAACGCCGAGGCGAAGAAGCTGGGTCTGAAGAACACCCGCTTCGACTCCTTCGACGGCATCGGGAACGGCAACAACTACTCCACGCCGCGCGATCTGACGAAGATCGCGAGCAGCGCGATGAAGAACTCCACGTTCCGCTCGATCGTGAAGACGAAGAAGTACACGGCGAAGACGAAGACGAAGACGGGCGGCACCCGCACGATGGCGCCGTGGACCAACACCAACACGCTGCTCAACAGCTACAGCGGCACGATCGGCGTGAAGACCGGCTCCGGCTCGGTGTCCAAGTACTGCCTGGTCTTCGCCGCGACCCGCAACGGCAAGACGGTCATCGGCACGGTCCTCGCCTCCTCCTCCGCCGCCCAACGCGAGAAGGACGCGAAGAAGCTCCTGGGCTACGGCTTCGGCAGGATCTGACCCACGGACGCGACGGGGGCCCACCCGTACCGGCGGGCCCCTTCCCCCTGCCTCGCACTGCCGTCCGCACTGCCGTCTGCACGGGCTTCCGGCGACAGCCGGCCGCGGTCCCGGGACTCCCGCAGGCAGGAAGTGGTGCCGGGAGCCGACGGGAGCGGGTCTTCCGGCGACGCGCCGCCCGCGCGCCGTTCCCACCCGGGGATTCGCTCCGGTCACCGCCCGCGCGTCCCGTCCCGGCGGTCGTCGCGTCCCTCCTCACACGTGGGTCACGGCGTCGCCCCCGGCGCCGAACACGAAGTCCAGCGCCTTGCGGAGATCGGCGGGCTCGCGGTAGTGCACACCGGTCATCCCCAGCGTGACGGCGGCCTCGACGTTCTCCGGCCGGTCGTCCACGAACAGGCAGCGTCCGGCGACGGTTCCCGCCCGCCGGACCGCGATCTCGTAGATCTCCCGGTCGGGCTTGGCCACCCCCACCCGCGCGCTGCTGACGACGTGGTCCGCGAGGTCCGCCAGCCCCATCGACGCGAGGTCGCGCTCCAGCTCCAGGGTCGCGTTGGTCACCAGGACCAGAGGGAGGTGCCTCTTCACCTGGCGCAACAGGGTCACCACCGCGTCATCGGCCCGGAACGGGGCATCGGTGAGCGCCCTGCCCAGCCGACGGGCGTACGCCTGCGGCACCCGGCCGGAGAGCGCCGACGCGATGGAGTCCACCCACTCCTCCGTCGTGATCCTGCCGAGCAGGAGGGGCAGGTCCACGTCGGGCGCGTAGGCCACGTTCATGGTGGTGCCCTCGGCCAGTCCCGCGGCGCGTTCCAACTCGGCCAGCGGGGCCGTGTCGTAGAAGCGGATCACGTTGTCGAGGTCGCACAGCACCGCGTCGAAGGGTCTGCCGGACATGCCGGAGGCGGTCACCGGCCCCATGTGGCACGGCGTTCGACGACGGCGCCCGCGTGGAACGCCGCCCAGGCGGAGGGCGCGAGCCGGAGTACCGCCCCGGCGGCGTCCTTGGAGTTCCGGACGGCCACGGTGCCGGGTATGTCGCGGGCGACCCCGACACGCTCGCCGTGAGCATCGCCGCCGCTGTGACTGGACCTACGGAACTCGAGGTACGGCACGGCTCACAGCTCCTTGCGGACGCGTTCGATCAGGGCGGTGGAGCCCCGCAGAGCGAGCCCACTCCGGGCGATCCGCTCGAACGTGGCGCTGTGACGCGCGGCGTCCTTCTCGCTCTCCGTCCACAGGGTAGACGAGGTCGTGTCCCTGTGGACCACGTCCATCGCACCGGGCTCCGCGCAGGAGACGACTTTCCCGTGCCTCGCGGCCGCCGTACGCAGCCCTCTCGGGCATCCGCCCTACACGCTCCCGCCGGTCGGCACAGCCGTTTCGGTCGGCTTCGCTCGCAGTCGTGAACATCGCCGAAGCGGCTGGCACATGCGTTCCGCCCCGCTCTACGTTCCCCAGCGGAGGTAACTCACATGAATGAACCCAGCAAACGGCGGAACTCCGCCGAGCGGCACGAGGCGATCGACGTCAGCGACTTCGTCTACGCGGCGACCGGCGCCCGGGTGCGGAGGCTGACGATGCCGGACGGGACGCACTGGTTCCCGGCGGTGGACGTCTGCAAGGAACTCGGCCACACCAACTCCCGGCAGGCGCTCGCAGACCATGTTCCCGACGAGCATCGAGAGTGTATCGAGACCGTAAGCAGAGCTTACGGTCTCAGAATTCCCGCAGGTAGGGAGTGGCGTCGAGACTTGCAAGTCATCTCTCTGCAAGGTCTGATCCTCCTCGTCAACGCCTGCACCAAACCGGCCTGCGCTCCCTTCAAGCAGTGGGTCGCCGAAGTGATCGAGACCGTTCAGCGCGAGGGTTCCTACTCCCTCGACGAGGCCGAGGTGCAGTCCGCCGCACCCGGCGCTCCCATCGCCTACGCGATGCCGGAGCAGGTCGCCGAGGCCATCGTCCGGCTGGAGGCGCACAACCTCCAGCTGGACGAGAAGCTGGCCGACGGGCAGCGCGAATCGATCGCTTTGCAGAAGGAGATGCTGACCATGCAGAGGGAGCTGCTGGTCACCCAGCAGGCCACCCTCGCCGTGCAGCAGGCCATGGTCCGGGCGATGGAACGCATCGCGGACCGGTTCGACACCCTCGTCCTCGAACGCCGGACGCCCACGGCCCTCCTCACCGCGCGGCCCACCACCGAGTCGGTGCTCGCCGACTGGCGGCAGCGGTTGTCCGTGACGGAGGACGTGTGGGCGGTGGCCGTGGTCGTCGCGCCGGTGCTCGTGGAACGGGGGGAGCTGCGCGAGTCGCTGGAGTCGATCGCCGCCCGTACGGGGCTGTCCGTGCGCCGCGTCAACGAGTGCCTCCGGCTGCTGCTCAAGCACGCCTGCATCCGCTCGCGGGGCGGGGCCGAGGGCGGGGCTCCGGTGTACGTGCTCCAGCAGGGCTGAGCGGGTCGGAGGGAACGGCAGGAGGGGCGTCGCAATCCGAAGTTGCGGCGCCCCTCCTGCCTCATGAACCTAGCGGTTCGCGGGCGTCATGCCCAGCTGATCAACCGCTTCGGCTGCTCCAGGATCGCCGCCACATCCGCCAGGACCCTGGAGCCCAGCTCGCCGTCGACCAGACGGTGGTCGAAGGAGAGGGCCAGGGTGGTGACCTGCCGGGGCTTGACCTTGCCCTTGTGGACCCACGGCTGGGGCTTGATCGCGCCGACCGCAAGGATCGCGGACTCGCCGGGGTTGAGGATCGGCGTGCCCGTGTCGACGCCGAAGACGCCGACGTTGGTGATCGTGACCGTGCCGGCCTGCATCGCGGACGGGGAGGTCCTGCCCTCCCTGGCCGTGGACACCAGTTCGCCGAGGGACTCGGCGAGCTGGGGCAGTGTCTTGGCGTGGGCGTCCTTGATGTTCGGGACGATCAGGCCGCGTGGGGTGGCCGCCGCGATGCCCAGGTTGACGTAGTGCTTGACCACGATCTCCTGGGCCGCCTCGTCCCACGACGCGTTGATCTCCGGGTTCCGCTTGATCGCGACCAGCAGGGCCTTGGCGATCAGCAGCAGGGGGTTCACGCGCAGGCCCGTGAACTCCTTGTCCTGCTTGAGCTCCTCGACCAGCTTCATCGTGCGGGTCACGTCGACCGTCACGAACTCCGTGACGTGCGGCGCCGTGAACGCCGAGCCGACCATCGCCGCCGCCGTGGCCTTGCGGACCCCCTTGACCGGGACGCGGGTCTCCCGGGCCGTGTCGTACGACACCGGGGCGGCCGGGGCGGCGGCCGGAGCCGGTGCGGACACGGGGGCGGGCTGCTCCTGCGGTGCCTGGACCACCGCCACCGCCGCGTGGACGTCCTCACGGGTGATGACGCCGTCCGGGCCGGTCGGGACGACCGTCGTCAGGTCGACGCCCAGGTCCTTCGCCAGTTTGCGCACCGGCGGCTTCGCCAGCGGGCGCGACACGCCCGCGACGGGGGCCGCCGGGGCCTGCCCGTTCAGCTCCTGCTGGACCGCTGCCGCCGCCTGCTGGGCAGCGGTGTCCGGGGGCGTCGTCCGGCGGGGGCGGCGGCGGGTCGAGGACGTCGCCACGCCGTAGCCGACCAGGACCGGCTGGCGGGCCGCCGGCTTCTCCTCGGGCTCCGCGGCGGGAGCGGGAGCGGGAGCGGGGGCAGGAGCGGGTGCCTCCTCCTCCGGGGCCGCGCCGCCCGCGACGTCCACCGCGATGATGGACGTGCCCACGTCCACCGTGGTGCCCTCGGGAAAGTGCAGCGCGCGGACCACACCGTCGTAGGGGATGGGCAGCTCGACGGCCGCCTTCGCCGTCTCGACCTCGCAGACCACCTGGCCGTCGGTGACCGTGTCACCGGGCTGGACATACCACTTGAGGATCTCGGCCTCGGTGAGGCCCTCGCCCACGTCCGGCATCCTGAACTCGCGTACGGACGCGTTCGTCATCGTCGTCACGGCCCTCTCCTCAGTACGCCAGCGAGCGGTCGACGGCGTCCAGCACCCGGTCCAGGTCCGGGAGATAGGACTCCTCCAGGCGGGCCGGCGGATAGGGGGCGTGGTAGCCGCCCACGCGCAGCACCGGGGCCTCCAGGTGGTAGAAGCAGCGCTCCGTGATCCGGGCGGCGATCTCCGCGCCGGAGCCGAAGAACACCGGTGCCTCGTGGACCACGACCAGGCGGCGGGTCCTCTCCACCGACGCCTGGATGGAGTCGAAGTCGAGCGGGGAGACCGAGCGCAGGTCCAGCACCTCCAGGGAGCGGCCCTCCTCGGCCGCCGCGTCGGCGGCCTCCTGGCAGAGCTTCACCATCGGGCCGTACGCCACGAGGGTGAGGTCCGTGCCCTCGCGCACCACACGCGCGGTGTGCAGCGGGCCCGGGATCGCCTCGGTGTCGACCTCGGCCTTGTCCCAGTAGCGCCGCTTGGGCTCGAAGAAGATCACCGGGTCGTCGCTCTGGACGGCCTGCTGCATCATCCAGTACGCGTCCGACGCGTTCGACGGCGACACGATCTTCAGACCGGCCACGTGCGCGAACAGCGACTCCGGGGACTCCGAGTGGTGCTCCACCGCGCCGATGCCGCCGCCGTAGGGGATGCGCACGACGACGGGGAGCTTGACCTTGCCCAGCGAGCGGGCGTGCATCTTCGCCAGCTGCGTGACGATCTGGTCGTACGCCGGGAAGACGAAGCCGTCGAACTGGATCTCCACCACGGGGCGGTAGCCGCGCAGGGCCAGGCCGATCGCGGTGCCGACGATGCCCGACTCGGCGAGCGGGGTGTCGATGACACGGCTGTCGCCGAAGTCCTTCTGCAGCCCGTCCGTCACCCGGAACACGCCGCCGAGCTTGCCGACGTCCTCGCCCATGACGAGGACCTTGGGGTCCGCGTCCAGGGCGCGGCGCAGCGACTCGTTGATCGCCTTGGCCAGAGCCATCTTCTCCGTCATGTCACTTACCCCCGTCCGCGTCCGCGAACGACGCCTGGTAGGCGGCGAACTGCGCACGCTCCTCGTCCACGAGCGCGTGTCCGTCCGCGTACACGTTCTCGAAGATGGCGAAGTGGTCCGGATCCGGCATGGCACGGACCGCTTCGCGCACTCGCCTGCCCAGCGCCTCGCTTTCGGTCTCCAGTTCCGCGAAGAACCCCTCGTCCGCGTGGTCCGAGGACTCCAGATAGCGGCGAAGGCGCAGGATCGGGTCCTTGGCCTCCCAGGCCAGGCGCTCCTCGTCGCCCCGGTAGCGGGTCGGGTCGTCGGAGGTGGTGTGCGCGCCCATGCGGTACGTGAACGCCTCGACCAGCGTCGGGCCCTCACCGGCGCGCGCCCGCTCCAGGGCCCACTTGGTGACGGCCAGGTTCGCCAGCACGTCGTTGCCGTCCACGCGGACGCCCGGGAAGCCGAAGCCCTGCGCGCGCTGGTACAGCGGCACCCGGGACTGCTTCTCGGTCGGCTCGGAGATCGCCCACTGGTTGTTCTGGCAGAAGAACACCACCGGGGCGTTGTAGACCGCGGAGAAGGTGAACGCCTCGGCCACGTCGCCCTGGCTGGACGCGCCGTCGCCGAAGTAGGCGATGACCGCGCTGTCCGCGCCGTCCTTGGTGACGCCCATCGCATAGCCCGTGGCGTGCAGGGCCTGCGAGCCGATGACGATCGTGTACAGGTGGAAGTTGTTGCCGTTCGGGTCCCAGCCGCCGTTGTTCACGCCGCGGAACATGCCGAGCAGGTTGGTCGGGTCCACCCCGCGGCACCACGCGACGCCGTGCTCGCGGTAGGTGGGGAAGACGTAGTCGTCGTCGCGCAGCGCCCGGCCGGAACCGATCTGCGCCGCCTCCTGTCCGAGCAGCGAGGCCCACAGGCCCAGCTCGCCCTGGCGCTGCAGGGAGGTGGCCTCGGCGTCGAAGCGGCGGGTGAGCACCATGTCGCGGTACAGACCGCGCAGGTCGTCGGCGGTGATGTCGGCGACGTACCGGTCGAACTCGGCGTTCTTGACGCGCTCGCCCTCGGGCGTCAGCAGCTGGACGAGGGCGGGCTCGGCGCCCTTCCCGGCTCCGGCAGCCTTCTTGGCGGTGCGGGTGGTGCGCTTGGTGCCGGTGGTGCCGGCCTTGTTTCCGGCGCTGCGTCGCGGTGTGCGCGCGGCAGTACTCTCCACGGTCACGTGTGCTCCTCCGTCGGTCCGGCCCCCGGGGTTGCCGGTGGGCCAGTGCGGCTCACCTGTTCTCGACCACCGGGCACGGGGTGGGTGCCACTCGGCCGGGAACAGGCGTGACAGGTGCCCCGGCGAGCGCCCTGCAAGAGGCACGTTACCCAGTGCACCACATCTCTGTGAAACCCCCCTGACCTGCGATTTTGCTTGGATTTCCAAGTAAATCGGGGAGGGTCCCGAAGGTGCGCTGGTCACAGCCCCGCAAGAGGCCGGAGCAACGGCACGTTATCCCGGCCACCCCGGGCACGGGAAGGGCCGAGTTCCGTGACCGGAGGTGGTGCGCCGCGCGGGGTGAGCGGGGGTGCGGCCGGAGCCGGCCGGGGTCAGCCGGTGGTCACGCCCTCGATGCTGCCCGTGCCGGCGTTCTCGCTGCCCGCGTCCGTGCTGCCGTCCCCGGTGCCGTCGTCTCCGGTGCTGCCGTCCCCGGTGCTGCCGTCCCCGGTGCCGTCGTCCCCGGTGCCGTCGTCCCCGGTGCCGCCCGTCTGGGTCGGCTGCGTGGACGGCGGCGGGTCGGCCGGCGCCTCGGTCTCCGTCTCCGTCTGCGGCGCCGACGGCATCACGGGCGGTGTGTACGGCTGGTTCCAGCTCCCGCCGGATCCCGTGCCCGGGTCGGTCTCGGTCTCCGTGCCCGGGTCGGTGGTCTCCTCGGTCGCCTCGTCGCTCGGGCTCTCGCTGGCCTTCTCGTCCTTGGTGCTCTGCGTCACGGACGGGGACGGGCCGGTCTTGCCACCGCCCTCACCGCCGCTGCTGTTCATCGCCAGCGCCACGCCCGCCGCGACGGCGATCACCGCGAGCACCGCGAGGATCCACAGCTTGCCGCGACCGCTGCCCTGGTTGCCGTGGCCCTCGAAGCCGCCGTCGTCCCTGCCGCCGTACCCGGTGGGCAGGATCGGCTGCGGGATCGCCGCCGTACCGGAGGCGTCCGGGTGCGGCATCGCGGCCGTGCCCGCGAAGCCGGCCGCCGGGGTGCGCGGGCCCTCGTGCATCTCCACCGGGCCGGTGTTCCAGGTGCCGGTGTGGCCGCCCTGCTCGTAGAGCATCTGCAGGGCGTACTGGATCAGCCCGCGCATCTCCTCGGCCGTCTGGAAACGGTCGTCGGGCTCCTTGGCGAGGGAGCGCATGACCAGCCCGTCCAGCTCCGGCGGGCAGGCGTCCGAGGCCTCCGACGGGGGCGTGGGGATGTCCTGGACGTGCTGGTAGACCACCGACAGCGGCGTCTCACCGGTGAAGGGGGGCCGCAGCGCCAGCAGTTCGTACATCAGGCAGCCGGTGGCGTACAGGTCGGACCGGTGGTCGACGGCCTTGCCGAGGGCCTGCTCCGGGGAGAGGTACTGCGGGGTGCCCATGACCATGCCGGTCTGCGTCATCGTCGTGGACGCGCCGTGCAGGGCGCGGGCGATGCCGAAGTCCATCACCTTCACGGCGCCGTTGTTGGTGATGATGACGTTGGCGGGCTTGATGTCCCGGTGCACGATGCCGTGCTGGTGCGAGTAGGCGAGCGCCTCCAGGACTCCGGAGACGATGATCAGCGCCTGCTCGGGGCCCGGGGCCTCGGCGTTCATCAGCAGGTCGCGGATGGTGCGGCCCTCGACCAGCTCCATCACGATGTACGGCACCGACTGGCCGCCGACGACGTCCTCGCCGGAGTCGTACACGGCGACGATCGCGTGGTGGTTGAGACCGGCCACCGACTGCGCCTCGCGCGTGAAGCGCGCCTTGGAGACGGGGTCCTCGGCGAGGTCGGCGCGCAGCAGCTTGACGGCGACCGTGCGCCCGAGGCGTACGTCCTCGGCGGCGAACACCTCGGCCATGCCGCCCCGGCCGAGCCGGTGGGTCAGCCGGTACCGGCCGTCGCCGACGAGCCCGCCGTTGCCCCAGTTGTCCGGCGCGTCCGAGATGCCGCCGCCAGTCGCCTCGGGGTCGGACGGGCCCTGAGCGCGCTGCTGCTGTGCCATCAGTCCTCGCCGTCGTTTCTGCCCGCGGTGCGCGCGGTGTTGTCACGGTCTTCGTCGGCCACGCTACAGCCTCAGCGTGTGCCCCCGGTCCGGGACGGGCTGTCAGGACCGGTACGAGACGGACCGGTCATGAAACCCTCACTCCGTACTGTCGTGCAAATTCCGTGTACCGGCAGTACGTCCCCTGTAACGCTTCCGCGACGCTTCATTCGCGTACGGTCACGGAACGGGCACCGCGCTTGACGTGTCAGTGGCCTGGGGCAGACTTGGCCGGGAATGGTGCACCGGATCCACGACGGGCCGGTCACCGACGGCGGAGCCGAAGAGGCTACGGGGGAAGCGGAACATGAGCCAGCACGGCGCACAGGGCCGAGGTGCGGGGCGGGCGCTCGCCGGCGGACGTTACCAACTGCGGGACCTGCTCGGCCAGGGCGGCATGGCCTCGGTCCACCTCGCCTACGACAGCGTGCTCGACCGCCAGGTCGCCATCAAGACGTTGCACACGGAACTCGGCCGGGAACAGGCCTTCCGTGAGCGCTTCCGCCGCGAGGCCCAGTCCGTGGCGAAGCTCACGCACACCAACATCGTCTCGGTCTTCGACACCGGCGAGGACGACGTGGACGGCATGACGACGCCGTACATCGTCATGGAGTACGTCGAGGGCCGCCCGCTGGGGTCCGTGCTCGACGAGGACGTGCGGCAGCAGGGCGCGATGCCCGCCGACAAGGCACTGAGGATCACCGCGGACGTCCTGGCGGCCCTGGAGATCAGCCATGAGATGGGGCTGGTCCACCGCGACATCAAGCCGGGCAACGTGATGATGACCAAGCGCGGCGTGGTCAAGGTCATGGACTTCGGCATCGCCCGCGCCATGCAGTCCGGCGTGACGTCGATGACGCAGACCGGCATGGTCGTCGGCACCCCGCAGTACCTCTCCCCGGAGCAGGCGCTCGGCCGGGGCGTGGACGCCCGCTCCGACCTGTACTCGGTCGGCATCATGCTGTTCCAGCTGGTCACCGGGCGGCTGCCGTTCGACGCGGACTCGCCGCTGGCCATCGCGTACGCGCACGTGCAGGAGGAGCCGCCGGTCGCGTCCTCGGTCAACCGTTCGCTGCCGCCGGCCGTGGACGCGCTGATCGCCCGCGCACTGAGGAAGAATCCGAACGAGCGTTTCCCCAGCGCGGAGTCCATGCGCGGGGAGTGCCTGCGGGTGGCACAGTCCTTCCACGCGGCCCCGCCGAGCATCGTCCCCGGTGCGCAGGCGCAGAGCGGCGCGGGCGTCGGTTCCGCGGTGTTCCCGCCGGTCGACCAGGCGGCCCCGGCGCCCACCGGCGGCGTGCGGACGCCGTACCAGCCGGCGCCCCACCCCTACGGCACCCCGGCACCGCCCGCGCCCTCCCCGGCGTACGGCTATCCGCAGCAGGGCGGCTACCAGGCGCCCGCCCCGTCGCCGTACGCGCCGCAGCCGGGGCCGCAGACCCCGCCGCCGTACGACATCACGCCCCAGGCGTCCGCTCCGGTCGGCTCCGGCGGCGGCCGGAACAAGCCGGTGGTCATCGGATCGGTCGTCGTCTCGCTCGTCGCCGTCGGCGGCCTGGTCGCGACGCTGCTGATGAACGGCGGCGAGGGGGATCCGCAGGCCGGCGGCGCTTCGGCGTCGACGTCGGCGACCAAGGCGGAGGGCTACCGCGGGCCGGACATGTCGAAGAAGATCGACAAGGAGAAGTGCGAGGAGCCGGAGGAGTCGTACAACGACCCCGACATGGTCCGGATGCCGAACTTCCAGTACAAGTACATCGGGTCCGTGAAGGAGTGCTTCCAGGCCGCAGGCTGGAGCGACATCAAGATCCTCAAGGTGGACGAGAACACCTACGGCGAGGGCTCCGTCCGGGAGCAGTACCCGCCGGCGGGCACGGACGTCGACCCCGAGAACATGCCTGAGATCACACTCAAGGTCTCCACGGGCAACCCTCCGTCCTGATCCCGGCCGCACACGACACGGCGAAGGGGCCCGGCATCGGCTGCCGGGCCCCTTCGTGTCGCTCTTCTCGTTCGGGCGGGGGCGGTGGGCGGTTACAGGTACGGGCCGCCCGAGCGGCCGCCCGGGTGCGGGTCGTCCGGGCCGTCGCCGACACCCGGCGGGAGGGCACGGCGCATCTGCTCCAACTGGGCGCGCGCGGCCATCTGCTGGGCGAACAAGGTGGTCTGGATGCCATGGAACAGGCCCTCCAGCCAGCCCACCAGCTGGGCCTGCGCGATCCGCAGTTCGGCGTCGCTCGGGGTGGTCTCGTCCGTGAAGGGCAGGGAGAGCCGCTCCAGCTCCTCGACCAGTTCCGGGGCCAGGCCGTCCTCCAGCTCCTTCACCGAACTGGCGTGGATCTCCTTGAGACGGACCCGGCTGGCCTCGTCCAGGGGAGCCGCGCGCACCTCCTCCAGCAGCTGCTTGATCATGCTGCCGATCCGCATGACCTTCGCCGGCTGCTCCACCTGCTCCGTGAGCGGGGTCTCACGGGAGTCCTCGTCCCCGGTGCCGCCGCCGAGCGCCATGCCGTCCTGGCCGACGACCAGGATCTGCGGATTCTCCGGTGATCGTTCGTTCCTCGGCATCTCCATGCCGCCATTGTCGCGCACGCCCGTCCCCCGCTCGGGCGGTGCCCCCGGAAGCGGGGATCTTCCGGGGGGTCCACCCGACGGCCGCATCCGGAATGCCGGGAGCATCCGGGAATGACAGGCTGTTGGGTGTCCATCCGGCCCATCTTGCCGACGGTGCGACCGAGCACCGGTCGGCGCGGGAGGTCACGGTCGTGACTCCATGGCTGCGTGCAGCGGGGGCGACGGTCGTTCTGGTCGCGGGGGCGGCGGTGATGCCGTACGGCCCTGTCGCCGCGCCCCTCGGCCCTGTCGCCGCGCCCCTCGGCCCTGTCGCCGCGCCCCTCGGCGCGGGGGCGGCGTACGGGATCGGCGGCACCGTCCCCGCGTCCCCACCCCCGTCCTCCTCACCCTCGTCGACGCCCTCGGCGTCGCCCCCTCCGCACTCCTCGCCGCACTCCGGGAAGCCGTCGCGAGCCGGGGACCGGCCGGACGAGGACCACGACCGGCCGAAGCGGCACGAGGCGGCCGAGCGGGAGTCACGGGAGCGGAAGCACGGCGACCGGGACGGGGCGGACGGCGGGGACGAAGACGCCGTATCGCGGAGGCACGGGCACGCCGGGGACGTGAACGACCGGCCCGACGCGGTCGGCGTGCCGCGCCCAGGGGACGCCGACGCCGGGTCCCGGGCGCCCGGCGGGGACGACACCGTCCCGCGGACGCCGACGTCACCGGCGGCGGTCCCGGCGCCCTCCGCGACCTCGCGGGCGGCGGAACCGGACACGACCGCCTCCACCGGGCCCGCCCTGCGCATCCTGCCGCTCGGCAGCGGGCTGATGCTCATCGGACTCGGCTTCGGCCTCGCTGTCGTGGCCCTGCGCATGCGCCAGGGGCGCGGCACGTCCTGAGCCGGACGGAACCCTGCCGGGAGCCTCCTGAGGGGCCACCGGGACACGCGCACGGCGGCGCGTCCCCGGCGGGCCGGAAGCGGGGACGGGCCCCACCCCGGCCCGCCGGACTCAGGCCGGCGTGACCAGCAGGACCTTGCCGATGTGGCCGCTCTCCTCCACCACCCGGTGGGCGGTGGACGCGTCCGGCATCGGAATCTCACGGTCGATGACGGGACGGACCCGGCCGCCGGCGACGAGCGGCCAGACGTGTTCGCGTACGGCCGCCACGATCGCCGCCTTCTCCTCCAGGGGGCGGGCCCGCAGCGAGGTCGCGCTGATGGCGGCGCGCTTGGCGAGGAGGGCGCCGATGTCCAGCTCCCCCTTCGTACCGCCCTGCATGCCGATGACGGCGAGCCGGCCGTTGACGGCGAGGGCCTGGACGTTGCGGTCCAGGTACTTGGCGCCCATGTTGTCGAGGATGACGTCCGCGCCGGCGCCGTCGGTGGCCTTCCTCAGCTCGGCGACGAAGTCCTGCTCGCGGTAGTTGACCAGGATGTCGGCGCCGAGTTCGGCGCAGCGCTCCAGCTTCTCCGTGGTGCCGGCGGTGACGGCTACCCGCGCGCCGACGGCCTTGGCGAGCTGGATCGCCATGGTGCCGATGCCGCTGGAACCCCCGTGCACGAGGAGGGTCTCGCCGGGGCGGAGGTGGGCGACCATGAAGACGTTGGACCAGACCGTGCAGACGACCTCCGGCAGCGCGGCCGCCTGGTCGACGGTGAGCCCCTGGGGGACGGGCAGCAGCTGCCCGGCCGGGACGGCGACCTTCTCCGCGTAGCCGCCGCCGGCGAGCAGCGCGCAGACCTCGTCGCCGACGGCCCATCCGCTGACCCCGTCACCGAGCGCGGCGATCCGTCCGGAGCATTCGAGACCGGGGTGGGGGGAGGCGCCGGGCGGGGGGTCGTAGAAGCCCTGCCGCTGGAGGATGTCGGCCCGGTTGACGGCACCGGCCACCACCTCGACCAGGACCTCGCCGGGGCCGGCCACGGGGTCGGGGACCTCGTCCCACACCAGCGCCTCGGGCCCACCGGGTTCGGGAATCGTGATCGCATACATGAGGGGGACGGTACTCCGGAGCGGGAGTGCGTGCCGGACCGAGCCGTTCGGAAATCCGTGTGCGGGAGCGATGAGTCTGCGCGACCGTGAAGGTCTGTCCATGCGTAGCCCAAGCATGCGGAAGGACCCGAAGCATGAGCGCGCAGACGTCCGGCCCGGCGATCGAGACCGTCGGCCTGGTCAAGACATTCGGTGAGACACGGGCCGTCGACGGCGTCGATCTCGTCGTACCGGCCGGCACGGTGTACGGGGTCCTCGGACCGAACGGCGCCGGCAAGACCACCACCGTGAAGATGCTCGCCACCCTCCTACGGCCCGACGGCGGCGAGGCCCATGTCTTCGGCCACGACATCGTGCGCGAGGCCGACGAGGTGCGTGGCCGGGTGAGCCTCACCGGCCAGTACGCGTCCGTGGACGAGGACCTCACCGGCACCGAGAACCTGGTCCTGCTGGGCCGGCTCCTCGGCCACCGCAAGCCCGCCGCCCGTACCCGCGCCGCCCAGCTGCTCGAGGCCTTCGGCCTCACGGACGCGGCCGGGAAGCAGGTCAAGCACTACTCGGGCGGCATGCGGCGCCGCATCGACATCGCCGCGTCCATCCTCAACACCCCCGACCTGCTCTTCCTCGACGAACCGACGACCGGCCTGGACCCCCGCAGCCGCAACCAGGTGTGGGACATCGTGCGCGCGGTCGTCGCCCAGGGCACGACGGTGCTGCTGACCACGCAGTACCTGGACGAGGCCGACCAACTGGCGTCCCGGATCGCCGTCATCGACCGCGGCAAGGTGATCGCCGAGGGCACCAAGGGCGAACTGAAGGCGTCCGTCGGCGCCGGAACCGTCCACCTGCGGCTGCGGGACCCGCAGCAGCGTCCGCTCGCCGCCGACCTGCTGCACCGCGCCCTCGACGCGCGGGTGCAGCCCGAACCCGACCCGGTGGCGCTGACCGCCCGCCTCACCACTGCCACGAGCCACGACACGGCCGCCGAGCAGGCCGCCCGCGCGCTGAGCGAACTGACCCGCTCCGGCGTCACCGTCGACGACTTCTCGCTCGGCCAGCCCAGCCTGGACGAGGTGTTCCTCGCCCTCACCGGCCACGACACGCACGCATCCGACCAGGACCACTCCCACGGCCCGAAGGACGAGGTGGCGGCATGAGCACCACGACGACCACCGAGAGCGCCGAACTCGCCCCGGTGCACACCGACTCCCTCACCGAACTGCTCGTGACGAAGGAGCGTCCGCCGCGGCCCAGTGCGTGGTCGGCCTCGCTGACCTTCGGCTGGCGGGCGATTCTGAAGATCAAGCATGTGCCGGAGCAGCTGTTCGACGTGACGGCTTTCCCGATCATGATGGTGCTGATGTACACGTACCTGTTCGGCGGGGCGCTGGCCGGCTCGCCGAAGGAGTACATCCAGTTCCTGCTGCCGGGGATCCTGGTGATGTCGGTCGTGATGATCACCATGTACACCGGCGTCTCGGTCAACACGGACATCGAGAAGGGCGTCTTCGACCGGTTCCGCAGCCTGCCGATCTGGCGGCCGTCGACGATGGTCGGCTACCTGCTCGGCGACGCCCTGCGCTACACCATCGCGTCCGTCGTGATGCTGACCGTCGGCTTGGTCCTCGGCTACCGCGCCGACGGCGGAGTGGTCGGAGTGCTCGCCGGGATCGCGCTGCTGGTGCTGTTCTCGTTCGCCTTCTCGTGGATCTGGACCATGTTCGGGCTGATGCTGCGCACCGAGAAGTCGGTGATGGGCGTCAGCATGATGGTGATCTTCCCGCTCACCTTCCTGTCCAACGTCTTCGTCGACCCGCGCACCATGCCGGGCTGGCTCCAGGCGTTCGTCAACAACAGCCCCGTCACCCACTTGGCGTCCGCCGTGCGCGGACTGATGGCGGGTGACTGGCCGGCCGACGAGATCGCCTGGACGCTGGGCTGGTCCGGTCTGTTCGTGGTGGTCTTCGGTCCGGTCACGATGCGGCTCTACAACAGGAAATAGACGACACCGGAAGGGCAGCGGCCTCGGGAAGGGGCGACTTCGGGAAGAAGGCGGCCTCAGGGAGGAGGCGGCCTCAGGGAGGAGACGGCCCCGGGAAGAAGGCGACCCCGGGAAGAAAGCGACCCCGGGAAGGAGACGGCCCCGGGAAGGAGACGGCCCCGGGAAGAAGGCGACCCCGGGAAGAAAGCGACCCCGGGAAGGAGACGGCCCCGGGAAGGAGACGGCCCCGGGAAGAAGGCGACCCCGGGAAGAAGGCGACCCCGGGAAGAAGGCGACCCCGGGAAGAAGGCGGCCCCGGGAAGGAGACGGCGGGCTCAGCCGCGGAACGGCCGGACGTCGGGCGCGATCTGCGTGCCCGGCGTCGCCCGCACGATCGTGATCAACCGGTCCGTCAGCTCCAGCGTCCCGACGTCCTGATCGTCGTAGCCGAGCACCCGGTGTCCGCGTACGACGCTCACCACCAGGTCGCCGACCTCGCGGGGCACCTTGCCCACCTCCGCCTTTATGACCGGCCGCTCGACGATGTCGAGTCCGGAGCCCTGCTGGATGAGGTCCTCCATGACCATGCCGGCCGAAGGGCTGAGCACGGACAGGCCGAGCAGCCGTCCGGCCGCGCTGGCGCTGGTAATGACCGCGTCGGCGCCCGACTGCTTCAGCAGCGGGGCGTTCTCCTCCTCGCGCACCGCGGCCACGATCTTCGCGCCCCGGTTGAGCTGCCGTGCCGTCAGCGCCACGAGGACCGCCGTGTCGTCACGCTGCGTCGCGATGATGATCTGCCGGGCCCGCTGCACCTCGGCCCGCTTCAGCACCTCGCTGCGCGTGGCGTCCCCTATGACACCCGCGTAGCCGTCCGCTGTGGCCGCGTCGATCGCCTTCTCGCTGGGGTCGACGACCACGACCTGTTCCTTCCTGAGCCCGGTCGCGCAGACGGTCTTGATCGCGGACCTGCCCTTGGTGCCGAACCCGACGACGACGGTGTGATCGCGCAACGCGGACCTCCAGCGGTTCAGTCGCCACTCCTCCCGCGTGCGCTCGGTGAGGGCCTCGAGGGTGGTGCCGACCAGGATGATCAGGAACAGCACGCGCAGCGGCGTGATAACGAAAATGTTGGTGAGCCGGGCGCCGTCGCTGACCGGCGTGATGTCGCCGTACCCGGTGGTGGAGAGGGTGACGGTCGCGTAGTAGAACGCGTCGAGGAGATCGATGGCTCCGTCGGAGTTGTCGCTGTAGCCGTCGCGGTCGGCGTACACGATGAACGCCGTCGCCACCAGCACCACCAGGGCCCACGACAGCCGTTTGGCGACCTGGCGGACCGGGTGCTCCACCAGTTTCCTCGGGAGTTTCACCCGGTGGGTCACCAGGTGCTCGTCCGCCTGGCGAGCGATGACGTCCTGGCCCGGAAGTTTCACGTGAAACACACCCCGATTCCCCCGGACGCCCAGGGCAGGTCGAACAGTTCCGTCTCCTGGCCGGACCGTGCCCCGCCGGGAGGCACGACGGCGAGCGCGTCGGCCGCCGCGATGCCGCGCAGCATGGCCGGGCCGTTGTAGAGCAGCGGCAGCGCCCGATTGCCGCGCAGGGCGACGGGAACCAGCCGGGTGTCGTACGGGTGCCCCTGCACCCCGTCCCGCAGCGGCAGCGTGTACGGCTCGGGGGCGGGACGGGCCGCGAGGGTGCGCAGCAGGGGTTCGGCGAGGGTGAGCAGGCCGGACACGGCGGCGAGGGGGTTGCCGGGCAGGCCGACGAGGTACCGGCCGTCCTGGGTGCGGGCCAGGAGCATGGGGTGGCCGGGGCGCACCTTGACGCCGTCCACGAGGAGTTCGGCGCCGATGCGGCGCAGCGTGGGGTGCACATGGTCGACCGGGCCCGCGGCGGTACCGCCGGTGGTGACGACGACATCGGCGTCGGACGCCGTGATGGCCTCGTACAACGCCTGTTCGGTGTCGCCGATCCGGCGTACGGAGGCCACCTCCGCGCCGAGTGCGCGCAGCCAGGGCGGCAGCAGCGGGCCGAGCGCGTCCCGGATCAGCCCGTCGTGCGGCAGGCCCTCGCCGAGCAGTTCGTCGCCGAGGACGAACACGTCGGCGCGGGGGCGGGGGACGGCGGTGAGCGTGTCGTATCCGGCGGCGGCCGCCATGCCCAGGACGGGCGGGGTCACCGGGGTGCCCACGGGCAGCAGCTGGTCGCCGCTGCGGCACTCCTGGCCGCGGGGGCGGATGTCCTGGCCGTGGGTGACCGTGTGCGGTGGCCGGGCGGCGGCGGTGACGTGCAGCCGGCCCTTGTCGTCGGTGCGGCCGTGTTCGCTGCGGAGTACGGCGGTGGTGTCCGGGGGGATACGGGCGCCGGTGGCGATGCGGACGGCCTCGCCGTCGGTGAGCGGCGTGTGCGCGGCGTGCCCGGCGAGAACGCCCTCGTCCCGTACGGACCAGGGGCCGGGGCCGGACACCGCCCAGCCGTCCATCGCGGAGGTGTCGAAGGGTGGCAGGTCGGTGAGGGCGGTGAGGGGGGCGGCGAGGGTGAGGCCCAGGGCCGAGGCCAGAGGGACGGCGACCGGGGTCAGGCAGCCGGTGCGACTGCCGTGGCGCGGGGCGCGTTCGGCGATGGCGCGGGCGTCGGGCCAGGTGGTGGCGCCGGGGTGCGGGTGCGGATCCGGGTGCGGGTGGCGGGGGGCGTCCGTGGTGCCGCCGGGGTGCTTCCTCACGAGGGCGAGCGCCTCCTCGACGTCGAGGTCGTCGGCGTTCTTGTCGGTCCGGGCGGCGCGCGGGATCATCAGGCGTCCGGTCGGGTGTCGGGGGTTTCGGGGGTGGCGTCGAGGGTCTCCTCGTCGGCCCAGCGCAGGGCGAGTGCCGCGGCCTTGTGGGCCGCCTCGGCGACGGCCTCCCGGTCGCCGCCCGCCCGTGCGGCCGCGTAACCGACGAGGAAGGTGGTCAGCGGCGCGGCGGGTCGGGCCACCCCGTGGGCGGCGTCACGGGCGAGGTCGAGCAGTACGCCGGTGTCGACGTCCAGGTCGATGCCCAGCTCGTCCTTGACTGCGGAGATCCATTCGTCCAACACGTGTCCATGCTCCCTGATGCGTGCCCTGGCAGTGGCGATGTCGTCCCAGGTGTCGCAGTCGAAGGACGCCACCGGGTCGGAGGTACGGGTGAGGCCGAGCGAACCGGTCAGCCGGCGCAGGGGCAGTCCGGTCAGCTCGCCGTGCCGGCCGGTGAGTGCGGCCAGTCCGCGGCGCAGGGGTCCGGCCCGGTACGCGGCGACGAGCGGCTGGTCCCGGCCGTCGGAGTCGGTCAGCAGCACGCCGTCGGCGGCGCCGTGGCGCAGGGACGTCAGCAGCCCCCGCACCGTGCGGTACCCGAGGAACGGCAGGTCGGCGGAGACCACGAGGACCTGATCGGCCGTGGTGTGCCGGAGCCCGGCGGCGAGCGCGGCCAGGGGGCCGCCGCCGGGAGGTTCCTCACGGGCCCAGACCACGGGCCGCTCGGTAGGGCGGGGGTCGGCGACGACCACCGTGGTCCGGGCGTCGGCGCAGGCCGTGAGCACCCGGTCGAGCAGCGCCCGTCCGCCCACCCGCACCCCGGGCTTGTCCACGCCGCCGAGCCGCCGTGCGGCGCCACCGGCGAGCACGACGGCGTCGTACGCGGGGTCGGGGTCCTCGGCGGGGCCTCCGGAGGGACCTTCGGGAGGATCGCAGGAGGGACCGCCGGGTGGCTGATGCTCGGTCACCCTCCGAGTATGCGTGCCCCCCGCGAGCACAGGGAACGCGGGGGCACCGAGACGCGGTCGGGGGGACCGGCGACTCGAAACGGACTCACAGTGTCCGCAGCAGCACCGCCGGTTGTTCGACGCAGTCCGCCACGTACCGCAGGAAGCCCCCCGCGGTGCCACCGTCGCAGACCCGGTGGTCGAAGGTGAGCGAGAGCTGCACGACCTGCCGCACCGCCAGCTCGCCCTGGTGCACCCAGGGCCTGGGGACGATGCGGCCGACGCCGAGCATGGCGGCCTCGGGGTGGTTGATGATCGGTGTGGAACCGTCGACCCCGAACACGCCGTAGTTGTTCAACGTGAAGGTGCCGCCCGTGAGTTCCGCGGGCGTCAGCGTGCCGGACCGGGCCGCCCCGGTCAACCGGGCGAACTCGGCCGTGAGCGACTCGGCGTCTCGCGTGTGCGCGTCCCGGACGACGGGGACGACCAGCCCCCGGTCGGTCTGCGCGGCGAAGCCGAGGTGCACGTCCGTGTACCGGACGATCTCCCTGGCCCCGGTGTCCACCGAGGAGTTGAGCTCGGGGAAGCGGGCGAGTGCGGCGGTGCAGATCCGGGCCAACAGGGCAATGACGGATATTTTCGACCTGCCGGCCGCGTTCATCGCGGCCCGCGCGCGCATCAGTTCGGTCGCGTCGGCGTCCACCCAGCAGGTCGCGTCGGGAATCTCGGTGCGGCTGCGGGAGAGCTTGTCGGCGACGGTTCCGCGGATGCCCTTGAGGGGGACGCGGGTGACGCCCGGGAAGTCCGCGCCCGGTGCCGGCACGCTCGCCCGGTCGGTCCGCGGACCCGGCTCGCCGGCCGCCGTGCCCGTACGGCCCCGGGCGGCCGCGGCGCGCAGGGCGTACTCCACATCGGCGCGGAGGATCAGCCCCTCGGGTCCGGAGCCGGTCATCTCCCGCAGGTCCAGGCCGTTCTGCCGGGCCAGCCTGCGCACCAGGGGCGAGATCACGGGGACGGGGCCGTCCGCCGCGCCCGGGGCCCGGGTCCGTGCGGCGGCGGACCTCGCTGCCCTGACCTGCCCGTTCACTGCGGAAGCGGCGGGTGCGACTGGAGCGGCTGGAGCGGTGGGTGTGGCGGAAGCGGTGGGTGTGGCAGAGGTCTCGGGGGGCGCCTGTGGCGGACGGACGCGGCGGCGCCGGGCCGGTGCCGCCGCGGTGCCGTAGCCGACCAGGACGTTGCCGGAGCCCTCGGTGGCCGGGGCCCGGCCGCGCGCGTCCCCGGATTCGGCGGGACCCGTGTCCCCGGCCGGGCCGTCGTCGGCCGGCCCGCCCACCGCCACCGTCAGCAGCGGGGCGCCGACCGGCAGTTCGGTGCCCTCCGCACCGAAACGGGCCGTGACGACACCGCTGTACGGACAGGGCACGTCCACCATCGCCTTGGCCGTCTCGACCTCGACGACCGGCTGGTCCACGGCGACGACGTCACCGACCTCGACCAGCCAGCGCACGATCTCCGCCCCGGTGAGCCCCTCCCCGAGGTCGGGCAGCTTGAACTCCAGCACCTGTGCCATCAGCTCTCGGCCTCCCACTGCAGACGCCCCACGGCGTCCAGGATCCGGTCCACGCCGGGCAGGTGGTGGCGCTCCAGCATCGGCGGCGGGTACGGCAGGTCGAACCCGGCCACCCGCAGCACCGGCGCCTCCAGGTGGTGGAAGCAGCGCTCCGTGACCCGGGCCGCGATCTCCCCGCCCGGGCCGCCGAAGCCACCCGACTCGTGGACGACGACCGCGCGTCCCGTCCGCCGTACCGAGGCGCACACCGTCTCGTCGTCGAACGGCACCAGGGAGCGCAGATCGACCACTTCGAGGTCCCAGCCCTCGGCCCGGGCCGCCTCGGCCGCCTCCGTGCAGACGGGCAGCGACGGCCCGTACGTGACGAGCGTGGCGCTCCGCCCCGAGCGCCGCACCACCGCACGGCCTATCGGTTCAACGGCCGTCGGCTCCTCGGGGTTCCAGGCGTCCTTCGACCAGTAGAGCCGCTTGGGCTCCAGGAAGACGACCGGGTCGTCGGAGGCGATGGCGGCGCGCAGCAGCCCGTAGGCGTCGGCGACGGTGGCGGGCGTGACGACGTGGAGCCCCGGAGTCGCCATGTAGTACGCCTCGGAGGAGTCGCTGTGGTGCTCGACACCGCCGATGCCGCCGCCGTAGGGGACGCGGACGGTGAGCGGCAGGGGCATCCTCCCGCGCGTGCGGTTGCGCGCCTTCGCGACGTGCGAGACGAGCTGCTCGAACGCCGGGTAGGCGAACGCGTCGAACTGCATCTCCACGACCGGGCGCAGTCCGTACATGGCCATGCCGACGGCCGTGCCGAGAATGCCCGCCTCGGCCAGCGGGGTGTCCGTGCAGCGGTCCGCGCCGAACTCCTCGGCGAGCCCGTCGGTGACCCGGAAGACACCGCCGAGGGTGCCGACGTCCTCGCCCATGACGTGCACGGACGGGTCGGCTGCCATGGCGTCGCGCATGGCGCGCGTGAGGGCCTGCGCCATGGTGGCCGGCTTGACGGCGACGGTGGTCATCGCTGTGCCCCTTCCGACTCGGCCTCGGCCGCCAGCTCGGCCCGCAGCTGCTCCCGCTGCTCGATGAGCTGGGGAGTGGGTTCGGCGTAGACGTGGGCGAAGAGGTCCATGGGGTCCAGTGCCGGGTTCTCGTTCATGCGGGCGCGCAGGGAGGCGGCCAGGGTCTCGGCGTCCTGGCGGGCGGCCTCGACGCCGGCCTCGTCGAGCAGGCCGCGCCCGGTCAGCTCGCGCTCCAGCAGGGCGATCGGGTCGTGCTGCTTCCAGGTCTCGACCTCGGCGTCGCCGCGGTAGCGGGTGGCGTCGTCGGCGTTGGTGTGGGCCTCCACTCGGTACGTGACCGCCTCGACCAGGGTCGGGCCGCCGGCCGCGCGGGCGCGGCGTACGGCGTCGGCGAGGACCTCGTGCACGGCGGCGGCGTCGTTGCCGTCCACCAGGCGGCCGGGCATGCCGTAGCCGACGGCCTTGTGGGCCAGCGACGGGGCCGCGGTCTGCTTGGCGAGCGGTACGGAGATCGCGAAGCCGTTGTTCTGGACGAGGAAGACCACCGGGGCCTGCCACACGGCCGCGAAGTTCAGCGCCTCGTGGAAGTCGCCCTCGCTGGTGCCGCCGTCGCCGACCATGGCGAGCGCGACCACGTCGTCGCCCTTGAGACGGGCCGCGTGCGCCAGCCCGACGGCGTGCGGCAGCTGGGTGGCGAGCGGGGTGCTCAGCGGGGCCACGCGGTGCTCATGGGGGTCGTAGCCGGTGTGCCAGTCGCCGCGCAGCAGGGTGAGGGCCTCGACGGGGTCCACCCCGCGCGCGACGACGGCGAGAGTGTCGCGGTAGCTCGGGAAGAGCCAGTCGCGCTCCTCGAGGACGAGCGCGGCGGCGACCTCGCAGGCCTCCTGGCCGGTGCTGGAGGGGTAGACCGCGAGACGGCCCTGCTTGGTGAGGGCGGTGGCCTGCGCGTTGTAGCGGCGGCCCCTCACCAGCTCCGCATACAGCCGGCGCAGCAGCTCCGGGTCGGCCCCGGCGGCCGTCTCGGTGCCGAGCACGCGGTACGGCTCCGCGTCGGGCAGCAGCGGCGCGGGGTCGGTACGGGGCTGCCAGGCGGGCGGCGGGGCCGGCCGGTAGGCCCCCCGCTGCTCCATGACCGTCATGACGGCACCTCCTCGTGGGATGTCGGAGGCGCGGCGTCTGTGACGCGCCTCACCAACCGATTGTTCGGTCGCCGACGCATTTTGGCTACGGGTGGCACCAGGCTGTGGACAAACGGTTCTCCACATCCTGGGATGGGTGCAGGACGTCCACGGCGGAGAGGTGGGGGCGGGTGGCATCTGAACAAATGGCCGAGGGCCAGGAGGAGAGCGGTCCGCTCGCTCCCGCGCGCCCCCTGGACGCCATCGACCAGGACATCCTGCGGATGCTCCAGGCGGACGGCCGCGCGTCCATACGCTCGGTCGCCGAGCGGGTCCACGTCTCCCGCGCGAACGCGTACGCGCGGATCGGCCGACTGGTCGAGGACGGTGTCATCCGCGGTTTCGGGGCCCGCGTCAACCATGAGCGGGCCGGTCACGGGACGTCCGCGTACATCACCCTGAAGATCGTCCAGAACAGCTGGCGCACGGTCCGCGAGCAGCTCCGGCAGCTTCCGGGCGCCTCGCACATCGCGCTGGTGGGAGGCGACTTCGACGTGCTGCTGCTGGTGCACACCCCCGACAACCGGGCGCTGCGCGAACTGGTGCTCACCCGGCTCCAGGCGATCCCCGAGGTGCTGAGCACGCGCACCCTGCTGGTGTTCGAGGAGGAGGACCTGGAGCCGCAGGGGTGAGGAGCCTCAGGACTCCTTGCGCAGTCCCCCGAAGGCCAGCTGGGCCACCGCGTCGGCCACCTCGCGCTCGCCCATGCCGCGTCCGTCCGGCCGGTACCACTCCACGATCGAGTTGATCATGCCGAAGACCAGCCGGGTCACCAGGCGTACCTCTATGTCCTCGCGCACGTCCCCGTCGTCCGCCGCCGCCTTCAGCAGCGCCGCCACCCGGTGGTCGAACTCGCGCCGTCGCTCCAGCGCCCACCGCTCGGTGTCCGTGTTGCCGCGCACCCGCAGCAGCAGCGTCACGTACGGCAGCTCGGCGATCAGGACCTCGACCATCCGCCGTACGACGTACTCCAGCCGCTCGGCGGCGCGTCCCACACGCGCGCGCTCCTCGTCCAGGATGCCGAAGAGCCCGTCCAGGGCACGGCTCACCGCGCGGCGCAGCAGTTCCTCCTTGCCGGCCACGTGGTGGTAGATGGACGACTTGGAGATGCCGGCGGCTCTGGAGAGGTGCTCCATGGAGGTGCCGTCGTAGCCGCGCTCGTTGAACACCTGGACGGCGACGGACAGCAGCGTCTCCGGGGTGTACGCGTCGCGCCTGGCGGTGGTCATGGGGTGTCCTCCAGCCTGTGGGTGGCGCACGCGTACCGGTGGAGCGCGAGGGACGGCGCGTAGCGGCCGGACGGGTCGGTCTCGTGCAGTTCGTCCAGCAGGGCGCCGGCCCAGCCGCGGCCGAGGCGGCGGCTCCACTCGAAGGGCCCCAGGGGGTAGCTCACGCCCAGCCGCATCGCGGTGTCGACGTCCTCCTCGGTGGCGACGCCCTTGGCGACGGCGTCGACCGCGAGGTCGATGATCCGCGCCACCGTCCGCGCGACGATCATTCCGGGGACGTCCCCGATGACGCTGACCTTCTTGCCGAGCGCCTGGAAGAGCCCGGTGGCCCCGGCGACGGTCTCCGGGGAGGTGTCACGGGCGTGGGACAGGGCGATCCGCGTGGCCGTGCGGTAGTCGAGGGCGAGGTCGAAGTGGACGACGTCGCGGAACTCCACGGAGGTCCGGCCGTCGGCGAGCACCAGCTGGCCGCCGCCGGGCAGCACCAGGCGGGTGCCGTTGTCCTCGTCCTCCTCGCGCACCTCGATGCCCGCCTCGCGGATCAGGGCGATCAGCTCCGAGGCGGGCCCCAGACCGCCCTCGGCGACCACGTATGCGGGTGCCTCGGCGGGCCCCGCGGTGTGCGGCTCGGGGCGCTCGGCGCCCTCCCGGTGGTCGTACCAGCCGTGGCCGGTCTTGCGTCCCAGGCGGCCGGACTCGACCAGGCGGCGCTGGGCGAGCGAGGGGGCGAAGCGGACGTCCTGGAAGAAGGACTGCCAGACCGAGTGGGTGACGGACTCGTTGACGTCCTGCCCGATGAGGTCGGTCAGTTCGAAGGCCCCCATCCGGAAGCCGCCGGACTCGCGCAGCACCGCGTCGATGGTGGCCGGGTCGGCGCCCTGGGACTCGTACACCGCGAAGGCCTCGGCGTAGAAGGGCCGGGCGACGCGGTTGACGATGAAGCCGGGGGTGTCGGCGCAGGCGACGGGCGTCTTGCCCCAGGCGCGGGCCGTCTCGTACGCGCGCGTGGCGTACGAGACGTCGGTGGCGAAGCCGGAGACGACCTCGACCAGCGGCAGCAGCGGCGCGGGGTTGAAGAAGTGCAGGCCAACGAAGCGGCCGGGCACGCGCAGGGCGCCGCCGATCGCGGTGACCGACAGGGAGGAGGTGTTGGTGGCGAGCAGACAGTCGTCGGAGACGACGTCCTCCAGCGCGCGCAGCAACTCCTGCTTGACGTCCAGGCGCTCCAGGACGGCCTCGACGACCAGGGCGCAGCCGGCGAGCCCGGTGAACTCGCCGACGGGCCGTAGACGGGCACGGGCCGCGTCCCGCTCGGCGGCGGTGAGGCGCTCCTTCTCCACCAGTCGGTCGAGCCGGGCGCCGATCGCGTCGGCCGCCCGGCGGGCCCGGCCGTCGACGGCGTCGTACAGCCGCACGGGGTGGCCCGCGACCAGCGCGACCTGGGCGATTCCCTGCCCCATGGTGCCGGCGCCGACCACGGCCACGGGACTGCTGAGGTCGAGTGCTGTCATGTGCGCGATCCTCCCGCACGGGTTCTCCACAGATGCGGCGGACCCCCTTGTCCCGACCGATCGTTCGGTTACTCTAACTCCGACCGCCCGTTCTGACTACGTTTCCGCACAGGTCCACGAGCTCGACGAAGAGTTCCCGAGACGAGGAGTTGGTCCCGCATGGCCGCCGCACTCACGGCGCACGAGCTGATCGCCCGGCACCGTCCCACCCTGGACCAGGCGCTGGAAACGATCCGCACGCGCGCGTACTGGTCCCCGCATCCCGAGCACCCCAAGGCGTACGGGGAGCACGGCAGCCTGGACACGGCGGCGGGCAGGGCCGCCTTCGACGCCCTGCTCGGCACCCGCCTCGACCTCGGCCAGCCCGGCACGGACGGCTGGGTGGACGGCGAGACCTCCCCGTACGGCATCGAGCTGGGCGTGAGCTACCCGCACGCGGACCCGGACGCGCTGCTGCCCGCCATGCGGGCCGGGATGCGGGCCTGGCGCGACGCCGGCCCGGAGACCCGCGCGGTGGTCTGTCTGGAGATCCTCAAGCGGATCGGCGACCGGACGATGGAGTTCGCCCAGGCGGTCATGCACACCTCCGGCCAGGCGTTCATGATGGCGTTCCAGGCCGGCGGCCCGCACGCGCAGGACCGCGGCATGGAGGCGGTGGCCTACGCGTACGCGGAGCAGGTCCGCACGCCCGGCACCGCGGAGTGGACCAAACCGCAGGGCAAGCGCGACCCGCTCACGCTCACCAAGGAGTTCGTCCCGGCCCCCCGGGGCGTCGCCCTGGTCATCGGCTGCAACACCTTCCCGACGTGGAACGGCTACCCGGGCCTGTTCGCCTCCCTGGCCACCGGCAACGCGGTCCTGGTCAAGCCGCATCCCCGCGCGGTGCTGCCGCTCGCGCTCACCGTCCAGGTCGCCCGCCAGACGCTCACCGACGCCGGCTTCGACCCCAACCTGGTGGCGCTCGCCGCCGAGCGGCCCGGCGAGGGCATCGCCAGGACCCTCGCCACCCGCCCCGAGATCCGGATCATCGACTACACCGGTTCCACCGAGTTCGGCGACTGGCTGGAGGGCAACGCGCGCCAGGCGCAGGTGTACACCGAGAAGGCCGGCGTCAACTCGGTGATCGTGGAGTCGACCGCCGACTACCGGGGGATGCTGGCCAACCTGGCGTTCTCCCTGTCGCTGTACAGCGGCCAGATGTGCACCACCCCGCAGAACCTGCTGATCCCGCGCGACGGCATCACCACCGACCAGGGGCCCAAGTCCTTCGACGAGGTCACCGCCGACCTCGCGAAGGCGGTCGACGGCCTGCTCGGCGACGACGCGCGCGCCAACGCGCTGCTGGGCGCGATCGTCAACCCTGACGTCAAGGCCCGCCTGGAGGCCGCCGCCGGTCTCGGCGAGGTCGCTCTCGCCTCACGGGAGATCGCCCACCCGGAGTTCCCGGGCGCGGTGGTGCGCACACCGGTGATCGTGAAGCTCGACGGCGCCAAGCCGGACGCCGAGGCCGCCTACATGAGCGAGTGCTTCGGCCCTGTCTCCTTCGCCGTCGCCGTCGACTCGGCCGGCGACGCGGTGGAGCTGCTGCGGCGCACCGTCCGCGAGAAGGGCGCCATGACGGTCGGCGCGTACACGACCTCCCCGGAGGTCGAGGAAGCCGTGCGGGAGGTCTGCTTGGAGGAGGCCGCACAGCTCTCCCTGAACCTCACCGGCGGGGTGTACGTCAACCAGACGGCCGCCTTCTCCGACTTCCACGGCTCCGGCGGCAACCCGGCGGCCAACGCGGCCCTGTGCGACGGCGCGTTCGTGGCCAACCGGTTCCGGGTGGTCGAGGTGCGCCGGGAGGCCTAGGAGCCGTGGGGTGCGCCTCCGGTGGCGCACCAGTGGTACAGCGTCATGGCCACACTGGTCGCGAGGTTGTAGCTGGAGACCTGGGGGCGCATCGGCAGCGCCACCAGGTGGTCGGCCCGGGCGCGGAGTTCCGCCGACAGCCCGCTGCGCTCGGAGCCGAAGGCGAGCAGCGCGTCGTCCGGCAGCTTCAGCGAGCGGATGTCCTCGCCCTCCGGGTCGAGCGCGAAGACCGGCCCGGGCGGCAACTCCTCCACGGTCAGCCGCTCCACGGCGGTGGCGAAGTGCAGCCCCGCCCCGCCGCGCACGACGGTGGGGTGCCAGGGGTCGAGCGTGCCGGTGGTGACGACCCCGGTCGCCCCGAAACCGGCGGCCAGCCGGATCACCGCGCCCGCGTTGCCGAGGTTGCGCGGCTTGTCCAGCACCACCACGGGCGCGGTGCGCGGGGTGCGGGCCAGCTCCCCGAGGTTGTCCGCGCGGGAGGGACGTACGGCCAGGGCGGCCACGGCGGTGGGGTGCGGGCGCGGCACGAGAGCGGCGTACGTCTCGTGGGGCACCTCGGTCAGCAACTCCGCCAGCGTGTCCCGCACGTCCCCGGCCAGCTCGTCGGCGAGCGCGAGCGCGCCGGCCCGGTCCGCGGTGAGCGCGATCCGGACCCCGGCCCCGAAGCGCACGGCGTGCTTGAGGGCGTGGAAGCCGTCGAGCAGCACGGCGGCGCCAGCCAGACGGCGCCAGGCGGAGACGGGGTCGGCCGGGGTCTGGGGAGCGGGTTCGGTCATGGCGTGCAGCCTACGTGTGCGGTCCCGGTGCTCCACCCGGCGCCGGAGCGGCCTCCAGCGGGTCCTTTCCGACCGGTCGGTCGGCCGGGGGCCGCGGGCGCGGAACCGGCGTCCCGCGCGGGCGCAGCCGCCCGCGCGCGCGTGCCGCGAGGTTCCCGAGGCGGCGCAGGAAGGCCGTCGGCAGGAAGACCGCGTCCGCCGTGATCATCGCCAGGGAGAAGAAGGGCAGTCCGAGCACGACGGCGATCACCGCGTGCTCCGTGATCATGAGGGCCAGCAGGACGTTCTTGACCCGCCGGTTGAACAGCGTGAACGGGAAGGCGACCTGCACGGCGACCGTCCCGTAGGTCACCAGCATCACCATCGTGCCGCTGGCCGACAGCAGGTCCGCGAGGGCCGGCCAGGGGGAGAAGTACTCCAGGTGCAGCGGGTAGTAGACGGCGGTGCCGTCCTGCCAGCGGGAGCCCTGGACCTTGTACCAGCCGGCCGTGGCGTAGATCAGACACGCCTCGGCCATGATCACCAGCAGCGCGCCGTTGTGCACGACGTTCGCGACGACGTCCAGCAGGATCCGCGGCTGCCCGGTCCTCGCCCGGCGCGCGGTCAGCCACCACAGCGCCTGTGCGAGCCATACGGCCCACAGCAGCGCCGGTATGAACCGGTCGCCGTCCATCCGGCCCGCCAGCGTCGCCAGGAGCAGCAGGAAGCCCAGCACGCCCCACAGCAGCGGGCCGACCCGGTCGCGCGGCCGCTCGCCACGTGCGCGCGCCCCGGCCGCGCGGCGCGCACGCCGCGCGTCCAGGGACCAGACCTGACCGCAGCGCGTGAACACCAGGTAGATCGACATCAGGTGCAGGACGTTGTCGCCGCCGTCCCCCATGAAGACGCTGCGGTTCTGCAGCGCCAGCACGCCCACCATGAACAGCACCGACATGGTGCGGGTGCGCCAGCCGAGCAGCAGCAGGAGACTCCACAGCACGGCGAGCGCGTAGACGGCCTCGAACCAGACCTGGCTGTCCGACCACAGCAGCGGCGTGAAGGCGTCGTTCACCGCGACCAGCTGATCGGCGAGGTCCCAGCTCCAGGGTCCGTCGGGGCCGTACAGCTCCTGGCGGTGGGGGAATTCGCGCAACAGGAACAGCAGCCAGGTCAGACTGAAGCCGATGCGGATCACGGCGGTCTGATGGGGGCCGAGCGCGGCGTCGGTGACGCGGGCGACCGCGCGGAGCAGGGCCGGCGCACAGCGGTTCACCCCACGCCTCCCCGGGTCTCGTCCTCGGACAGCGACCACCAGGACAGCGTGCGGTACACGGGTGTGGTGGACATCTCCTCCCCGCTCCATTCGGGCGGCGGCACCTGGGCGGTCCGTGAGCGGATCTGGACGCGCTCGACGGCGCCGCCCGGGCCGGCGGCGTCCGCACGGTCGAGGCGCAGCACCGCGATCCGGCGCAGGTACGTCTCGGACAGCGCCCCGCGCAGGCCCACCGGCCGGTTGTCGTCGTCGTGCGTGGCGACGAAGAAGTCCCAGGCACGGCGCAGCTCGTTCTGCTGGGTGTGGCTGGGCAGGAGGTTGCCGTCGATGGCGCGGCCGTCCTGTGCGGACAGGTCGTGCCAGCCGGTGGTCCGTGTCCCTCCGTCCGCCGTACGGATCTCGGCACGCACCTGGACGGCGATGTCCTGCTGCAACGGGTTCGGCGCGAACAGCTTCCAGTTCTGCTCGAACTCCGGGTAGATCCAGTCCGCGACCGTCTCGCCGTGCTCCTTGCTGACCGTGTTCGCCGGCGCGACGTGCAGGAACGTCATACCGAGGTGCACACAGACCACGACCGCGACGACCGCGAGCGCCACCGCGGCGCCGGTCCGATAGCCCGGGGAGAGCGCGGCCACCCCAGCGCGGGGCCCGGCGGGCGGACCGGCGAGCGGCCCGGCGGGCGGACCGGCAGACGGGTCGGCGAGGGAGCACGGCACGGGCGGGCCGTCCTCGGGTCGCCCGGGACCGGGCGGAGCGGTCCGGGGCCCCGGCGGGCCCGCCGGGCCGGCGGGCCCGCCGGGCCCGGGCAGGGCGGGGCACGGGCCGGGCACGCCCGGCCCGTGCCGGGCGTCCGAGCCCTCGTCGTACGCGTTCATCCCGCCCCGATCCACCGATCCCGGTCCGTCATCACTGCTCTCCCCCGACGCGAGGGCCTGGCACCGCGCCGCCGCGTCGCACGGAACGGTACTCAGCACCGGCTCCCGGGCACAGTCCCCCCGGGATCCCGTCCCCCGCCCGTCTCCGCACCGCGGCCCGGGCCCCGTGTCGTCCGCAGGCGGCCCCCGCAGGTTATCCACAACGGTTGACACCTCACGGCGCCCGTCTCACGATGGAATCGCACGAACCGAACGATCGGTCGGGAGCGTGCTCCCGGACGCATCCAGTCGAGGGGGACCCCATGGCGACAGCAGCCGCCCGCGATACGGCCGGCAGCCAGGCGTACGACGCACCGGCCGGCGCCGGCGACACCGCCCACCACGCGCGCGCCTTCGACGCGGCCGTCGCCGCCGACGAGCGGATCGAGCCGCGCGACTGGATGCCGGACGCCTACCGGGCCACGCTCGTCCGGCAGATCGCCCAGCACGCGCACTCCGAGATCATCGGCATGCAGCCGGAGGCCAACTGGATCGCCCGCGCGCCCTCGCTGCGCCGCAAGGCGATCCTGATGGCCAAGGTGCAGGACGAGGCCGGGCACGGCCTGTACCTGTACAGCGCCGCCGAGACCCTCGGCACCAGCCGCGACGAGCTGCTCGACAAGCTCCACTCCGGTCGCCAGAAGTACTCCTCGATCTTCAACTACCCGACGTTGACCTGGGCTGACGTCGGCGCCATCGGCTGGCTGGTGGACGGAGCGGCGATCACCAACCAGGTGCCCCTGTGCCGCTGCTCCTACGGCCCGTACGCGCGCGCGATGGTCCGCATCTGCAAGGAGGAGTCCTTCCACCAGCGCCAGGGCTACGAGCTGCTGCTGGCCCTCAGCAAGGGCACACCGGAGCAGCACGCGATGGCGCAGGACGCGGTGGACCGCTGGTGGTGGCCGTCCCTGATGATGTTCGGCCCGCCCGACGACGAGTCCCAGCACTCCGCGCAGTCGATGGCCTGGAAGATCAAGCGGCACTCCAACGACGAACTGCGCCAGCGCTTCGTCGACATCTGCGTCCCCCAGGCCGAGTCGCTCGGCCTGACGCTTCCCGACCCGGACCTGAAGTGGAACGAGGAGCGCGGGCACCACGACTTCGGCGCGATCGACTGGTCGGAGTTCTGGGACGTCCTCAAGGGAAACGGCCCGTGCAACGAACAGCGGCTGACCCGGCGCAGGCAGGCCCACGAGGAGGGCGCCTGGGTCAGAAAGGCCGCAGCGGCCCACGCCGCCAAGCACACGAACGGCGAGACAGGAGCTGTAGGAGCATGACCCACACCGACTGGCCCCTGTGGGAGGTCTTCGTGCGCTCGCGTCGCGGACTGTCCCACACCCACGCCGGCAGCCTGCACGCGCCGGACGCGCAGCTCGCCCTGCGCAATGCCCGCGACCTGTACACCCGGCGCGGCGAGGGCGTCTCGATCTGGGTCGTCCCGTCGTCCGCGGTCACCGCCTCCTCACCCGACGAGAAGGACCCGTTCTTCGAGCCGGCTGCCGACAAGCCCTACCGGCACCCGACGTTCTACGAGATCCCCGAGGGGGTGCGGCACCTGTGACGACGCCCCCCGCCAAGGGCACCGCCGCCCGCACGACCGCCGCGCTCGCCCTCGGCGACGACGCGCTGGTGCTCTCCCACCGATTGGGCGAGTGGGCCGGCCACGCCCCCGTGCTGGAGGAGGAGCTCGCCCTCGCCAACATCGCGCTGGACCTGCTGGGCCAGGCCCGGGTGCTGCTGTCGATGGTGGGCGACGAGGACGAGCTGGCTTATCTGCGCGAGGAACGCGCCTTCCGCAACCTCCAGCTGGTGGAACAGCCGAACGGCGACTTCGCCCACACCATCGCCCGCCAGCTGTACTTCTCCGCCCACCAGTACCTCCTCTACGGCGAACTGGCCTCCGGTGACGGCCCGTTCGCGCCGCTGGCCGGCAAGGCGGTCAAGGAGACCGCCTACCACCGTGATCACGCCGAACAGTGGACGCTGCGGCTCGGTGACGGCACGGACGAGAGCCGTACGCGGATGCAGTGTGCCGTGGACGCGCTGTGGCGCCACACCGGCGAGATGTTCCAGCCCGTCGAGGGCCTGGACGTCGACTGGCCCGGCCTGGAGGCGGCCTGGCGGGAGCGGATCGGCGAAGTGCTGCGCCGGGCCACCCTCACGGTGCCCGAGGGCCCGCGCACGGGAGCGTGGGCGGCCGGCGCGGGCCGTCAGGGTCTGCACACCGAGCCCTTCGGCCGGATGCTCGCCGAGATGCAGCATCTGCACCGCAGCCATCCGGGGGCGACATGGTGAACACCCCCACCCCGCTGGAGGCCGAACTCCTGGAGCTCGCCGGTTCGGTACCCGACCCCGAACTGCCCGTTCTGACCCTGCGCGAGCTGGGCGTCGTGCGCGCCGTGCACGCACATGGCACGCACACCGTCGAGGTCGAGCTGACCCCGACGTACACCGGTTGCCCGGCCGTCGAGGCTATGAGCCTGGACATCGAGCGGGTGCTGCGCGAACACGGGGTGCGCGAGGTCACGGTGCGCAGGGTGCTCGCGCCCGCCTGGTCGACCGACGACATCACGGACGAAGGGCGCCGGAAACTGCGGGAGTTCGGCATCGCCCCACCACGCGCACGCACGGCCTCCGGGCCGGTCGGGGTGGAGCTGGGCCCGACACGCACCCGCGCGACCCGGCCGGGGGACGAGCCGCTGCCCGTCCACTGTCCGCACTGTGGCTCCGCCGAGACCGAGCTGCTCAGCCGTTTCTCGTCCACCGCGTGCAAGGCGCTGCGCCGCTGCCTGGCCTGCCGTGAACCGTTCGACCACTTCAAGGAGCTGTGATGGCCCGCTTCCACCGGCTCCGGGTGGCCGCGGTCGACCGGCTCACCGACGACTCCGTCGCCCTCACCCTCACCGTCCCCCCGCACCTGGCCGAGGAGTACCGGTACACCCCCGGCCAGCACGTGGCCCTGCGGCGCGTCGCGGGCGGCGAGGACATCCGGCGCACCTACTCCATCTGCTCCCCCGCGCCCGGCGGCGAGGCGCCGAGCACCCTCCGGGTCGGCGTGCGGCTGGTCGAGGGCGGCGCCTTCTCCACGTACGCGCTCAAGGAGGTCGGCCTCGGCGACGAGCTGGAGGTGATGACCCCGGCCGGCCGCTTCACCCTTCCCCCCGCGCCCGGCCGGTACGCGGCGATCGTCGGCGGCAGCGGCATCACGCCGGTGCTGTCGATCGTCTCGACCCTGCTCGCGCGCGAGCCGCGGGCCCGGTTCTGCCTGATCCGCAGCGACCGGACGGCCGCCTCGACGATGTTCCTGGAGGAGGTCGCCGACCTGAAGGACCGCTACCCCGAACGGCTCCAGCTGGTGACGGTGCTCTCCCGGGAGGAGCAGCAGGCGGGACTGCCCTCCGGCCGGCTGGACCAGGAGCGGCTGACCGGGCTGCTGCCGGTCCTGCTGCCCGTGGAAGAGGCGGACGGCTGGTTCCTGTGCGGACCGTACGGACTGGTCGAAGGAGCCGAGCGGGCGCTGCGCGGGCTGGGCGTGGCGCGCTCCCGCATCCACCAGGAGATCTTCCACGTGGCCGCCGGTACGGCGGCCTTCGCCCCGGCGTCCGCGCCCGCGCACAGCGCGGTCACCGCCCGGCTCGACGGGCGTGGCGGGACCTGGCCCGTCCAGGACGGCGAGTCCCTGCTGGACACGGTGCTGCGAAACCGGCCCGACGCGCCCTATGCCTGCAAGGGAGGGGTGTGCGGCACCTGCCGTGCCTTCCTCGTCTCGGGCGAAGTGCGGATGGACCGCAACTTCGCGCTGGAGCCGGAGGAGACGGAGGCGGGCTATGTCCTGGCCTGCCAGTCGCATCCGGTGGCGGAGAGGGTGGAGCTGGACTTCGACCGGTAGGCGCACCGGCCACCCGGCCCGCCCCGGCCGGCGTCCGGCCGGCCAGGACCGCAGGGGCCTGCCGGGCCTTCTCGCCCGACAGGACGGCGGGCGGCGGACGTTCGCCGGTGGCGTTACAGCACGTGCCCCGGCGTCCCGTCGTCGGTGACGACGGGACGTCCGGAGGCCTCCCACACCTGCATGCCGCCGTCCACGTTCACGGCGTCGACGCCCTGCTGGGCCAGGTACATGGTGACCTGCGCCGACCGTCCGCCGGAACGGCAGATGACGTGCACCCGGCCGTCCTGCGGGGCGGCCTCGGTCAGCTCGCCGTAGCGGGCCACGAACTCGCTGACGGGGATGTGCAGCGCCCCCGCGGCGTGACCGGCCTTCCACTCGTCGTCCTCGCGGACGTCCAGCAGGAAGTCGCCGTCCTTGAGGTCCGCGACCCGGACCGTGGGCACACCAGCTCCAAAACTCATGCCCCCGACGCTACCCGACCGGGCGGGCCCCGGCTCAGGCCAGCAGCGCCGCCAGCTCCGCCTCGCGTTCGGTCACCTGGGTCCACAGCCGCTCGGCGATCTCCTCGAGCAGCCGGTCGGGGTCGTCCGGGGCGAGGCGGAGCATCGATCCGATGGCGCCGTCCTCCAGCTCCCTGGCGACCAGCGTGAGCAGTTCCTTGCGCCGGGCGAGCCATTCGAGGCGGGCGTAGAGCTCCTCGCCCGCGCTCGGGACGCGCTTCAACTCCGGTCCCGCTGCCCACTCCTCGGCGAGTTCACGCAGCTCCTCCTCGCTGCCTCGGGCGTAGGCGGCGTTGACGCGGGTGATGAACTCCTCGCGGCGCGCGCGCTCCTTGTCCTCCTGCGCCAGGTCCGGATGGGCCTTGCGGGCGAGGTCGCGGTAGAGCTTGCGGGCCTCCTCGCTGGGCCGCACCCGCTGCGGGGGCCGCACCGGCTGGCCGGTGAGCATCGCGGTGGCCTCGGGGAAGAGGCCGTCACCGTCCATCCAGCCGTTCAGCAGTTCCTCGACGCCGGGGATGGGCATCAACCGGGCACGCGCCTCGTCGGCCCGGCGCCGGTCCTCGGGGTCGTCGCTGCGGGCGGCCCTGACCTCCAGGATCCGGGCCTCCAGTTCCTCGAGCCGGGCGTACACCGGGCCGAGCTTCTGTTCGTGCAGCCGGGAGAAGTTCTCGACCTCGACGCGGAAGGTCTCCACGGCGATCTCGAACTCGATCAGCGCCTGCTCGGCCGCGCGCACGGCCTGCTCCAGCCGCTCCTCGGGCCGCGCCGCACCACCACCACCACCGCCGGGGGTCTGCTCCACGCCGGCGCCGCCACTCTGCTCACCTTCCGAGGTCGTCACCCGGACAGCGTAGGCCACCCGCCGGACGGAGCACCCCGCCACGGCGGCGCACTCCCCGGCCGAAGGCGTGCGCCTGTCCCGGACGCCCGCTCACACCCCCGTCTCCGCCGCGATCCGTCCCGACCGCACCGCGGCCACCAGGTCCGTGTGGTCCGCCTCGGTGCGGTCGGCGTAGGTGACGGCGAAGGACGCCACCGCCTCGTCCAGTTCGTCGTTCTTGCCGCAGTAGCCGGCGATCAGACAGGGGTCGGCGCTGTGGGAGTGGGCGCGTGCCAGCAGAGCGCCGGTCATCCGGGCGTAGTCGTCGACCTGGTCGGCGGCCAGCGCGGTCGGGTCGACGCTGCCCTTGCGGTTGCGGAACTGGCGCACCTGGTAAGGGCGGCCGTCGACCGTCGTCCAGCCCAGCAGGCTGTCGCTCACCACCTGCATCCGCTTCTGGCCGTGGACCACCCGCATGCCCTCGTGGCCTGCCTCCGGGACGTCGAACCCCACCGCCGCCAGATGCGGCGCCAGCGCCGAGGGCCGGGCCTCCTTCACCTGGAGGACCAGGGGCTCGCCCCGGTGGTCGAGGAGCAGCACCACATACGAGCGGGTGCCCACGCTGCCGGTGCCGACGACGCGGAACGCCACGTCGTGCACCGCGTGCCGGGCCAGCAGCGGGTGGCGGTCCGGCGGGAGCGTGCCGAGGTACTGCTCCAGCGAGGCGGCCACCGCGGCAGCCTCACCGTCCGGTATGCGGCGCAGCACCGGCGGCGCGTCGACGAAGCGGCGTCCGCCGTCCTCGGCCGCCTCGGTGGACTTGGCCGCGAACCGGCCGCTGGTGTTCGCGCGGGCCTTCTCGGAGACCCGCTCCAGGGTGCCCAGCAGGTCGTGGGCGTCGGTGTGGGAGACCAGCTCCTCGTCCGCGATGGCGTTCCAGGCGTCCAGCGCCGGCAGCCTGGACAGCAGCCGCATCGTGCGGCGGTAGGCGCCCACGGTGTCGTGGGCCGCGGCGCGGCAGGTGTCCTCGTCCGCGCCGGCCTCGCGCCCGGCGAGCACCAGGGAGGTGGCGAGCCGCTTGAGGTCCCATTCCCAGGGGCCGTGCACCGTCTCGTCGAAGTCGTTCAGGTCGATGACCAGTCCGCCCCGCGCGTCACCGTAGAGACCGAAGTTCGCCGCGTGGGCGTCGCCGCAGATCTGGGCGCCGATGCCGGTGATCGGCGTGCGGGCCAGGTCGTACGCCATGAGGCCCGCCGATCCGCGCAGGAAGGCGAACGGTGTCGCCGCCATCCTGCCCACCCGGAGCGGTGCGAGCTCGGGCAGCCGGCCCCGGCTGGACTCCTCGACGGCGCTCACGGCGTCGGGGCGGGAGGCGTCCGGATCGAAGGTGGCGTGCGCCTCGCGGGGCACCCGCCCGCGCAGGGCCTTGCCTTCGCCCCTGGAGCTTCCCCGGGCGGGCCACTCGGCGAATCCCGGCACCCGCGGCAGCCGCCGCACCGGGGCCGTGCCGCCGCTCCCGGTCATACCGCCCGCACCCGTCACGCCGCCGGTCCCGGCCACACCGGCAGGCTCATGAGTCCCGGACGTCCCGGCAACAACTTCGGCCACGGCGACTGCCTCCCCGTACTCCTACGTGCCGTACACACGCGTCGACATCGATCGTGCCGACCGTACAGCCGGCGGCCGAAAAACGTCAGACCCTGTGGACAACTCACCCGGCGTGGAAACGCCCAGGTCCTAGCCTGCTTCCGCCACCTCGCCCGCCGTCGGCAGCAGCCGCTTCTCGGCGAGCAGCCGCCCGGCGCGGTCGTGGGAGATGTCCAGCCGGGCCAGTACGGCCGACACGGCCACCCCCGGCAGCATGTGGTGGAACAGCGCGGCGGCCCGGTGCTCCAGGTCCTGCCGCTGACAGCGCAACTGCGACAGCAGCTGCACCCCGGAGAAGCTCGCGACCAGCAGTTCCGCCGTCTCCGTCGGGTCGACGTGCGGCAGCAGTTCGCCTCCCGCCTTCGCCTCGGCCAGGGTCCGGGTGGTCTGGTCGATCCACATGCCGAACGCCGGGGTGCGGTCCAGTCCCAGCGCCCCCTGGTCCAGGGCCAGTCCGACGCTGGCCCGCACCAACGGCTCGGTCCGCAGCCGCAGCGCCAGCACCAGGCCGGAGTCGACGAGTTCCTGCAGTTTGCTGGACTGGGCCGGCAGGGAGATCGCCAGCTGCTCCTCGAACACGCCGAGCGCCAGCTCCTCCTTGGAGCCGAAGTGGAAGTACAGCGCGCCCTTGGTGACCCCGGCCCGCTCCAGGATCTCCCCGATGGTCGCCGAGGTGTAGCCACGTTCGTCGAAGACGGCCGCGGCCGCCTCCAGGATGGTCCGCCGGGTGCGGATCGCGCGCTCCTGTCGCGCCATCGAATGCCTCCTGATCTGGGTGGATCTCATGGATCTCTCGGTTCGCGCCAGGCGGTCGCCGTGAAGCCGCCGTGAAGCCGCCGTGCGGCCTGCCGTCTGGTGCGGGCGCGTGGGCTCGTCTCCGGCGATGTGGATCACCCTTGGAAAAAAACCAACTCGTCCGTACCTTAGTGCGGACCGACCGGGGTCCGATCGTCGTTCCCGGGGGTTCCTCACGCCGCAGCCGGATTCCTGGAGCGCACTCATGGAGGATCAGACCGGACAGCGGGGCTCACCCGCAAACACCGCCGGCGGACCCGGTGCCCGCACCCGTGTCACGACGGAGCTCGCCCACCGCCCCCGTGCGGCGGACGTCTTCCCGGTCGAGTGGGTCCGGCTCTCGGACGTCCGCTTCCGTGTCACCGCCCGCTGGCCCGCCGACCACGCCTTCTTCGGCCCCGTCGACGACCGCCGCCAGGATCCGATGATCGTCGGTGAAACGTTGCGTCAGACCTCGATGGCCCTCGCCCACGCGGAGTTCGGCGCCCCCGCCGACACCCACTTCGTCATGCGGGACCTGGACGTTTCCATTGACCCGGACCGGCTGCTGCTCGCGGACGCGGACGAGCCGGTCACCGTCGACGTCGTCTGCTCAGAGGTCCGCCGCCGGGGCCGGGGCCTGGGCGGCATGCGCACGACGATGGAGTTCCGCCGCGCGGGACGCCTCGTCGCCCGGGGCACGGGCAGTACCGGCTGCACCTCCCCGGCCGCCTACCGCCGCATGCGGGAACGCCAACTGGCCGCCCAGGGGGCCCGGACGGCGCTGCCGGAACCGGTGCCGCCCGACCTGGTGGGCCGCCGCCGCGCGGAGGACGTCGTCCTCGCCCCCGCGGACCGGCCCGGCTCCTGGCTGCTGCGCGCGCACACCGGGCACCCGGTCCTCTTCCCGCGCCCCAACGACCACGTTCCCGGCATGGTCCTGTTCGAGGCGGCCCGTCAGGCCGCGACCGCGGCCTCGGGCCGGCTGCCCTTCCTGCCGTCCGAACTGAACGTCTCCTTCAGCCGCTACGCCGAACTGGACAGCCCCTGCCGGCTCGACACCGAAGTGCTCGACAAGGGCGCGGACGAGGTGGCGGTGCGGGTGTCGGGCACACAGGCCGGCCGGCCCGTCTTCGCCGCCGCCCTCACCTGCACGCCCGCGCCCCCGATACGGTCCCTGTCATGACCGCCGACCTCCTGATCACCGGTGCGACGGGCTTCATCGGCAGCCGGGTCGCGGAAGTGGCCCGCGGGCGCCCCGACGTACGCGTCCGCGTGCTGTCCCGCCGTACGCCGGCCGGACGGCCGGACCCCGGGACGGTGCCCGGTGATCTCGCCGACCCGCGCACTCTGCACGGCGGTTGCGCCGGCGTCGACGTCCTCGTCCACTGCGCCTCCCACGTGGGCGGCGCCCCGGAGCCCGCCGCCGCGGTCAACGACCTCGGCACCAAGGCCCTGGTGGAGGAGGCCGTACGCAGCGGGGTGCGCCGGATCGTCTACGTGAGCACCGCCGCCGTCCACGGCCGGGGCCCCTTCCGGGGGGTGCGGCCCGGCGAGGCCCCGATCGCGCCCGTCTCCGCCACCAGCCGCGCCCGCGCGGCGGCCGAACGGCACGTCCTCGAGGCGGGCGGCCTGGTGCTGCGCCCGCACCTGGTGCACGGCGAGGGCGACCGCTGGGTGATCCCCGGGCTGGTGGGGCTGCTGCGGGAGTTGTCCGCGACCGTGTCCGGCTGCGAGGCGCTCCAGTCGATGATCGACGTCGACACCCTGGGCCGGGCGGTCGTCGCCGCAGCGCTGTCCCCCCACCACGGCCCCGGCGCCCACTACGTGGTCCATCCGGAGCCCGTCCCCGCCTCGGAGTTGCTCGCGGCCGTGTGCGAGCGGGTGGAACGGCCCGGCGACGGCACCCGGGTGGACGTGGCCACCGCCCGCGCCCGGGCCGCCGGGTCCCCGCGCGCCCTGCATCACCTGGACATGCTCGCCGTGGACCACTGGTTCGCGGACGACGGCTTCTGGAAGGACCTGGACTGCTCACCGGGTGAGGGCTTCGCCCGTACGTTCGCACGGTCGGCGCCCTGGTACCGGTCGCATCTGACGGCCGGCCGGTGAGGAACGGGAAAACCGTCCGGCCCGTTTGTTCGTTCACGCCCGCAGGTGAGCCGGCACGGCGAGGACCCGCCGATGCGTCTCGTCCGTCATCGGCAGGTCCGGCTTCGTGAAGACGCCGCCGATGTGCTTGCCGACGGCGGCCTCCGACACCACCGGCTCACGGGCGATCGCACCGTTGGACCCGCCCTGCGCCATCAGCGCCAGTACCTCCCGCTCCCGCGGGGACAGCCGCTCCAGCGGGTCGCGGCGGTGGCGCAGCAACTACCGTACGACCTCGGGGTCGACCACCGTGCCGCCGTCCGCGACCTGGCCCAGCGCGGTCACGAACTCCCCGATCCGGCCTACCCGGTCCTTGAGCAGGCAGCCGACGCCGGTGCCGCCGCAGGCCAGCTGGTGACCGTCCACAGTTCGAGGACCTTCGCCTCCTCGCCGTCCCCGACCGTGGCCATCAGCGACGGGGTGGCGATCACGGCCGCCGGGGGAGCAGGACGACCGTGAACGCGAGGGCGTCGACCGGCCGCAGCAGGACCGCGAACAGCAGGGCGTGCCCCGACTTCCGCCAGGTGGCCCGCCCCCTCAGCCGGGCGGTCAGCCAGGCCCGCAGGCCGGGGGCGACGAGCGGCAGGCGCGGGTCGGGGACCGGGTCGCGGTCGGCCAGCCACCACCGCTCCAGCCGGGCCACCGGTATGCCCGCGAGGACGGTGCCGAGCAGCAGCAAGAACCCCACCAGGGCCGGTGCGAGCACCCCGCCGGCCACCACCGACACCACGATGCCCACGAGCACGACCGCGCCGGTCACCGCGCCGGTGAGCAGATGTCCGGCCGAGCGCCACGGCGACAGCGCGCAGCCGGGACGGGACATGGCCTGTCAGGGGTTTCGAGGCCGCATGCGGATCACCGTAGAAGCCGGTGCCGTACGGGGCCGTCGGCCCGGCCGGAGGTTTCGGGGTATGCCCGGCCCTGCCCTTTTCCTCGCCCCTGCCGCACTGCGCCGACCGGCTCCCGGACGGTTTCGTGTCCCTCGGACGGCCGGCCCGGAACAGCCGGGCCGGACAGGGAGTGGGCACATGGGCCAGAGGAACGGCGACGCGATCACCTTGCGTCGGGTGAGCCGGCGTTACGGGTCGGGCGACGGCGCGGTGAGCGCGCTGGACGAGGTCTCCCTCGCCTTCCCGCGCAGGAGCTTCACCGCCGTGATGGACCCGTCCGGCTCCGGCAAGTCGACGCTGCTGCGGTGCGCCGCCGTGCTCGACCGGCCCACCTCGGGCTCGGTCGCCGTGGCGGCACCGAGCTGACCGGGCTCGGTGAGAGACGGCCGGCCCTGCTGCGCCGCGAACGCGTCGGCTTCGTCTTCCAGGCGTTCAACCTGCTGCCGGCGCTGACCTCCGAGCAGAACGTCGCCCTTCCACTGCGGCCGGCCGGCACGTACCACGGGCCCGGATCCGTGAGGCGCTCGAGCAAGTCGGCCTCGGCGACCGCGCCCGGCACCGGCCCCGGCCCCGGCCGAGCTGTCCGGCGGGCAGCAGCAGCGGGCCGCGCCGGCCCGCGCCCTGGTCACCGGCCCCGATGTGCTGTTCGCCGACGAAACGACCGGCGCGCTGGGCTCCCGCACCGGCCGCGAGGTGCTCACGCTGCTGCGCGGCATGGCCGACCGCGGGGGCAGACGGTCGTCATGGTGACCCACGACCCGGTGGCCGCCTCCCGCGCCGACCGCGTGGTCTTCCTGGTCGGCGGCCGCGTCCACGACGAGCCGGCCGGGGCCACGCGGTGGTGGGCGCCACCCATGGTGGGCACGGAGTGCTGACGGTGGTCGCGGCCGGCGCGGTCCCGGGCCTGACCGTGGCCGTGCTCAACCTGGCCGGCGTGTGGGGGCGCTGTCCCTGCTCTCGGCCCCCGTCACGATCGCTCCTCCCTGGTTCGCCCCGGCCGCCGTCACGGCCGCCTGCGCCGCGCTCGCCACGGCCTCCGCGGCCGTCCCCACCGCTCTCGCCCTGCGCCGACCCGCACCGGAACCGGCGGCCGTCCGCGAACGAGCCCGCGAGAACCGCACCGGAACCGGCGGCCGTCCGCGAGTGAAGCCACCAGGCCCGCTCCGGGTGGCCGCCGGCGCCCTCCCCCGCGCCCTTCCGAGGGCCTCCCTGAGACCCTCGCCCCACGCCCCCCGGGCGGACGACGCACCACTCCACAACGAAAAGGATCATGAGATGTTCCTCACACGGCATCCTGCCACCGCACCCGCCCCGAGCACGCGAAACGGGCGGCATCCGATGGATGCCGCCCGTTCGACGGTGTGCGCGAGGGGGGAGTTGAACCCCCACGCCCTTGCGGGCACTGGAACCTGAATCCAGCGCGTCTGCCTATTCCGCCACCCGCGCATTGGGTGTGTCTTCCGCGCCTTGCCCCTTGGGGCCCTGCGCCTTCCGACACCGAGAACATTAGCACGCTGGTCGGGATGGATTCACATCCCTTTCCCCGCGACCGTCCCACCGGCCCTCACCGCCCCCCACCGGCCCCGACGAGCCCGGATGTCCCGGTCCGGCCTCCCCGCGGCCTCCGGTGTCGCGACGGCGACCGCTTCACGTATCAACCTCGTACCGGTGGTCCCCGTCTGTCCGGGAGCCGGACGGAGTCCACAGCCGGGTGCGGGACACTGGTCTTCGGCCCCCTCTACGATCCATGGCAGAACGACGCGCACGAGCACGGCCGAAGGAGTTCGAGGAGGGGCTCCGGAGGGAACTTCGTCAGGCGTCGACACCCGTCGACCGGGCCGACAGGGGGAACCAGCCGATCGACCGGCGCGTGGATACGATCAGTAAGCAGTACCAGGTAGGCGGCGCACGAAACGGTGCGCCTGGCAGTGCACAGGACGGCAGCGACGGAGGAGGTGCCCCATGGGAGTCCTGAAGAAGTTCGAGCAGCGTCTCGAAGGTCTGGTCAACGGCACCTTCGCCAAGGTGTTCAAGTCCGAGGTGCAGCCCGTGGAGATCGCGGGAGCGCTCCAGCGGGAGTGCGACAACAACGCCACCATCTGGAACCGCGACCGCACCGTCGTACCCAACGACTTCATCGTCGAACTGAGCACCCCGGACTACGAGCGGCTCAGCCCGTACTCCGGTCAGCTCGGCGACGAGCTCGCCGGCATGGTGCGCGACTACGCCAAGCAGCAGCGCTACACCTTCATGGGCCCCATCAAGGTGCACCTGGAGAAGGCGGACGACCTCGACACCGGCCTGTACCGGGTCCGCAGCCGCACGCTCGCCTCCTCCTCCGGCCAGACCCCCGGTACTCCCGGCGGCGCACCGCCGGCCGGCCGGCCCGGCGGCTACGGCTACCCTTCGGCAGGCTCCGCGGGCGCCCCGCCCATGCCGGCCGCGCCGCCGCCCGGCGGCGGTTACGGCTACCCGCAGCCGGCGGGCGGCCAGCGGCCCCCCGCCGCCCCCGCGGTCGGCGGACGCACCCGCTACTGGATCGAGATCAACGGCACCCGCCACCAGATCTCCCGCCCCACCCTCGTGATGGGCCGCAGCACCGAAGCCGACGTGCGGATCGACGACCCCGGCGTCTCCCGCCGGCACTGCGAGATCCGGACCGGAACGCCCTCGACGATCCAGGATCTCGGATCCACCAACGGCATCGTGGTGGACGGGCAGCACACCACCCGCGCTACGCTCCGCGACGGCTCGCGGATCGTCGTGGGCAGCACCACCGTTATCTATAGGCAAGCCGAAGGGTGAAGCGGGGGCAATGTCAGAGCTGACCCTCACGGTCATGCGGCTGGGTTTCCTGGCCGTACTGTGGCTGTTCGTGATCGTGGCCGTGCAGGTCATCCGGAGTGACCTGTTCGGCACTCGCGTCACCCAGCGCGGATCACGGCGGGACACCGGCCGGGCACAGCAGGCCGCCGCCCGCCAGGCGCCACCACCGCAGCGCCAGCAGTCCGGCGGCGGACGCCGCGGCCGCAACACCCCCACCAAACTGGTCGTGACCGAGGGCACCCTCACCGGCACCACCGTCGCCCTCCAGGGCCAGACCATCACCCTGGGCCGGGCGCACGACAGCACGATCGTGCTGGACGACGACTACGCCTCCAGCCGCCATGCCAGGATCTACCCGGACCGCGACGGCCAGTGGATCGTCGAGGACCTGGGCTCCACCAACGGCACCTACCTGGACCGGACCCGGCTGACGACCCCCACGCCGATTTCGCTGGGCGCACCGATCCGCATCGGCAAGACCGTCATCGAGCTGCGGAAGTAGTGCTACACCAATGAATGAGCGCGAGCGGAGCGAGCACGCAGTGGGGGTCCCCACCCAGGGCCCCGGCGCGCTCCCGACCGGAGGGTGGGCAGTGTGGCTCGACACGACCGGCTGTACCCGGAGCCGACTGGCGAGGTGCGCATGAGTCTCTCCCTGCGCTTCGCCGCCGGATCACACAAAGGCATGATCCGGGAGGGCAACGAGGACTCCGGTTACGCCGGTCCGCGGCTGCTCGCCATCGCCGACGGCATGGGCGGCGCCGCCGCCGGCGAGGTCGCCTCCTCCGAGGCGATCTCCACCATCGTCGCCCTCGACGACGACGTCCCCGGCTCCGACCTGCTCACCTCGCTCGGCACCGCCGTCCAGCGCGCCAACGACCAGCTGCGCATGATGGTCGAGGAGGACCCCCAGCTCGAGGGCATGGGCACCACCCTGACCGCCCTGCTGTGGACCGGTCAGCGCCTCGGCATGGTGCACGTCGGCGACTCCCGCGCCTACCTCCTGCGCGACGGTGTCCTCACCCAGATCACCCAGGACCACACCTGGGTGCAGCGTCTGGTCGACGAGGGCCGCATCACCGAGGAGGAGGCCACCACCCACCCGCAGCGCTCCCTGCTCATGCGGGCCCTCGGCAGCGGCGAACACGTCGAACCCGACCTGTCCATCCGCGAGGTCCGGGCCGGCGACCGGTACCTGATCTGCTCCGACGGCCTGTCCGGCGTGGTCTCCCACCAGACCCTCGAGGAGGCCCTGGCCAGTTACCAGGGACCCGAGGAGACCGTCCAGAACCTGATCGAACTGGCCTTGCGCGGCGGCGGCCCGGACAACATCACCGTGATCGTCGCCGACGTCCTGGACCTCGACACCGGCGACACCCTCGCCGGGCAGCTGTCCGACACCCCGGTCGTGGTCGGCGCCGTGGCCGAGAACCAGAACCAGCTCTCCGACAACGGCATCATGCAGACCCCCGCCGGCCGCGCCTCCGGCCTCGGCCGCCGGCGCAAGGAGGGCGGCGGGGGCGAGTTCGGCCCGCCCGGCAGCGGCGACATCACCGGCTTCATCCCCACCGACGGCCTCGCCTACGGCGACGACGACTTCGTCAAACCCCGCAAGGACCGCCGCTGGCTCAAGCGGTCCGTCTACAGCCTGCTCGCGCTCGCCGTCCTCGGCGGCGGCCTGTACGGCGGCTGGCGCTGGACCCAGACGCAGTACTACGTGGGCGCCCAGGGCGAGCACGTCGCGCTGTACCGGGGCATCAACCAGGACCTGGCCTGGGTGTCCCTCTCCAGGATCGAGAAGGACCACCCCGAGATCGAACTCAAGTACCTGCCGCCCTACCAGCGGAAGCTGGTCGAGGCGACCATCGCCGAAGGCGACCTCTACGGTGCCCGCGCGAAGATCGAGGAACTGTCGGTCCAGGCCTCCGCGTGCAGGAAGCAGGCCGAGCGGCGCGCCGCCGAGAGCCAGAAGAACGCGAAGACCGGCGAGGGCGAGGCCGGAGGCACCACGGGAACCACACCCGCCTCCTTCCCGTCCAAGGCCTCGCCGACGCCGGACCCCTCGGGCTCGGCGAAGGCCCCGGAGCAGTCCACGCCCCCGTCCACGACCGCCGCCCCCGCCCCCAGCCCCGGCCCCAGCCTCTCGGAGGAGGAGCAGAAGGTCGTCTCGCTGTGCGGTAAGCAGTAGGCAAGCCGTGAGAGGCCCTGTCACACGATGAGCAGTACTACCAACCCGTCGACGCAGCACACGTCCACGATCGGCGCGATCGGCGCACCCAGCCGCCGCAACACCGAGCTCGCGCTGCTGGTGTTCGCCGTCGTCATCCCGGTCTTCGCCTACGCCAACGTGGGGCTCGCCCTCGACGGTGAGATGCCCACCGGACTGCTGAGCTACGGCATCGGTCTCGGCCTGATGGCGGGCGTCGGTCACCTCGCCGTGCGGAAGTTCGCCCCGTACGCGGACCCGCTGATGCTGCCGCTGGCCACCCTGCTCAACGGCATCGGCCTGGTCGCCATCTGGCGCCTGGACCAGTCGAAGAAACTGCAGGCGAGCAGCACGTTCGTCGAAGCGGCGCCGCGCCAGCTGATGTACTCCGCGCTCGGCGTCGCCCTGTTCGTGGCCATGGTGTTCTTCCTCAAGGACCACCGCGTCCTGCAGCGCTACACCTACATCTCCATGGCCGGCGCGCTGATCCTGCTGCTGCTGCCGCTGGTCCCGGGCCTCGGCCACAACGTCTACGGCGCCAAGATCTGGATCAAGATCCCCGGTCTCGGCACCCTCCAGCCCGGCGAGTTCGCCAAGATCGTCCTCGCGGTCTTCTTCGCGGGCTACCTCATGGTCAAACGCGACGCCCTGGCCCTCGCCAGCCGCCGCTTCATGGGGCTCTACCTGCCCCGCGGCCGCGACCTCGGCCCGATCGTCGTCGTCTGGATCATCTCCATCCTGATCCTGGTCTTCGAGACCGACCTCGGTACCTCGCTGCTGTTCTTCGGCATGTTCGTGATCATGCTGTACGTCGCCACCGAGCGGACCAGCTGGATCGTGTTCGGCCTGCTGATGTCCGCGGTCGGCGCGGTCGGCGTGGCGAGCTTCGAGCCCCACATCCAGACGCGTGTGCAGGCCTGGCTCGACCCGATGCGCGAGTACGAGCTCAGCCGCGCCGCGGTCCAGGACGGCATGGTCCACTCCGAGCAGGCCATGCAGGCCCTGTGGGCCTTCGGCTCCGGCGGCACCCTCGGCAGCGGCTGGGGCCAGGGCCACTCCGACCTCATCGGCTTCGCCGCCAACTCCGACTTCATCCTCGCCACCTTCGGCGAGGAACTCGGCCTGGCCGGCGTCATGGCGCTGCTCCTGCTCTACGCGCTGATCGTGGAGCGCGGCGTGCGCACCTCCCTCGCCGCCCGCGACCCGTTCGGCAAGCTGCTCGCCATCGGACTGTCCGGCGCCTTCGCGCTCCAGGTCTTCGTCGTCGCCGGCGGCGTCATGGGCCTGATCCCGCTGACCGGTATGACGATGCCCTTCCTGGCGTACGGCGGTTCCTCCGTCATCGCCAACTGGGCGCTGATCGGCATCCTGCTCAGGATCAGCGACACCGCCCGCCGCCCGGCGCCCGCCCCCGCCACCAATCCCGACGCCGAAATGACCCAGGTGGTCCGCCCGTGAACAAGCCCTTGCGCCGGGTCGCGGTCTTCTGCGGCCTGCTCATCCTCGCCCTGCTCGTCCGGGGCAACTGGCTGCAGTACGTCCAGGCCGACGAGCTGGCCTCCGACAGCAAGAACCGCCGCGTCAACATCGAGCGCTACGCCACCCCGCGCGGCAACATCATCGTCGACGGCGAGCCCATCACCGGGTCCGTCGAGTCCAAGAGCGGCGACTACAAGTTCAAGCGCACCTGGACCGACGGTGCCATGTGGGCGCCGGTCACCGGATATTCCTCGCAGGCCTTCGACTCCAGCCAGCTGGAGAAGCTGGAGGACGGCATCCTCACCGGCAACGACGACCGGCTCTTCTTCCGCAACACCCTCGACATGATCACGGGCAAGCCGAAGGAGGGCGGCAGCGTCGTCACCACCCTCAGCTCCGCCGCGCAGAAGGCCGCGTACAACGGCCTCGGCGACAAGAAGGGCGCCGTCGCCGCGATCGACCCGACGACCGGCAAGATCCTGGCGCTGGCCTCCACGCCGTCGTACGACCCGTCGAAGTTCGCCGGGACCTCCAACGAGGACGCCAAGGCCTGGCAGGAGGTCCAGAAGGAGAACAACCCCGACGACCCGATGCTGAACCGGGCGCTGCGCGAGACCTACTCGCCGGGCTCCACCTTCAAGGTGGTCACCGCCGCGGCGGCGCTGGAGGAGGGCCTGGTCGACGACATCGACGCCAAGACCGACACGCCTGAGCCGTGGATCATGCCGGACACCACCACGCCCCTGCGCAACCACGGGAACATCCAGTGTGAGAACGCCTCCCTGCGAGAGGCCCTCCGGGTCTCCTGCAACAGCGTCTTCGGCAAGCTCAGCCATCAGGTCGGCAACGAGAAGATGATCGAGTACGCGGAGAAGTTCGGCTTCAACAACCCCGAGCTCGACACCCCCGTCCGCGCCGCCGAGAGCGTCTTCCCCGAGGACAACAGGCCGCAGAACGCCATGGCCGGCATCGGCCAGGCGTCCAACCGCGCCACCCCCCTCCAGATGGCCATGGTCACCGCGGCCATCGCCAACGACGGCAAGCTGATGAAGCCGTACATGGTCGACCAGCTCAAGGCCGCGAACCTGGACACCATCGAGACGACCGAGCCGCAGGAGCTGTCCCAGCCCCTCTCCTCGGAGAACGCCCAGAAGATCCAGGAGATGATGGAGACCGTCGTCGAGGAGGGCACCGGAGGCAACGCCAGGATCGACGGCGTCACCGTCGGCGGCAAGACCGGTACCGCCGAGCGCGGCGTCAACAACAGCGGCACGCCCTACGCCTGGTTCATCTCGTACGCCAAGACCGACGAGGGTTCCCCGGTCGCCGTCGCCGTCGTCGTCGAGGACAGCAACGCGACCGGCGCCGACATCTCCGGCGGTGGCCTGGCCGCACCGATCGCCAAGGCCGTCATGGAGGCGGTCCTCAAGGGAAAGCAGTGACCCGGGTCACGTCCGCTTCACATCGGTGCACGTTGCGGTACCGGTCCCGTATCGGCTGACGCACTTGGCCAGGTCACACAAAAAGAGCCGGGTACGGTAGGCCCGGACGGCAGCCTCCGGCGGCACGAGTGTGCCGCCCGGGACCGACGGAGAGGGCTGGTAGTAGCTATGGAAGAGCCGCGTCGCCTCGGCGGCCGGTACGAGCTGGGCCCGGTGCTCGGCCGTGGTGGCATGGCGGAGGTCTATCACGCGCATGACACCAGGCTCGGGCGCCAGGTGGCGGTGAAGACGCTGCGCGCGGACCTCGCACGCGACCCGTCCTTCCAGGCCCGGTTCCGCCGGGAGGCCCAGTCGGCCGCCTCGCTCAACCACCCCGCGATCGTCGCGGTCTACGACACGGGCGAGGACTACATCGACAACGTGTCGATCCCGTACATCGTCATGGAGTACGTCGACGGCTCCACGCTCCGCGAGCTCCTGCACAGCGGCCGCAGGCTGCTGCCGGAGCGGACGCTGGAGATGACCATCGGCATCCTCCAGGCCCTGGAGTACTCCCACCGGGCCGGCATCGTCCACCGCGACATCAAGCCGGCCAACGTCATGCTGACGCGCAACGGCCAGGTCAAGGTCATGGACTTCGGCATCGCCCGCGCGATGGGCGACTCCGGCATGACGATGACCCAGACCTCGGCCGTCATCGGCACCGCCCAGTACCTCTCGCCGGAGCAGGCCAAGGGCGAACAGGTCGACGCGCGGTCCGACCTGTACTCCACCGGCTGCCTGCTGTACGAGCTGCTGACCGTCCGGCCGCCCTTCGTGGGCGACTCCCCGGTCGCGGTCGCCTACCAGCACGTACGGGAGGAACCGCAGCCGCCGAGCGTCTTCGACCCCGAGATCACGCCCGAGATGGACGCGATCGTGCTGAAGGCGCTGGTCAAGGACCCCGACTACCGGTACCAGTCGGCCGACGAGATGCGCGCCGACATCGAGGCCTGCCTCGACGGCCAGCCCGTCGCGGCGACCGCCGCCCTGGGCGCGGTCGGCTACGGCGGTTACCCCGACGAGCAGCCGACGACGGCCCTGCGCCAGGACGCCGGCGCCGGAGCGGCCACCTCGATGCTGCCGCCCATGAACCCGGACGACGGCGGCTACGACGACCGCCAGAGCCGCCGACGCCAGCCGAAGAAGAACAACACCTCGACGATATTGCTGGTCGTGGCGGGTGTCCTGGTCCTCATCGGCGCGATCCTGATCGGCCGCTTGCTCATCAGCGGCGTCGGCGGCGCGGACAGCGGCACCGTCGCGACCCCGAACTTCATCGGCGAGACCAAAGCGGACGCCGAGCAGCTGGCCGTCAACGGCGACTTGCAGCTCACCTTCAAGGAGGAGCCCTGCGAGGACCAGAGCAAGGGCAGGATCTGCTCCCAGGACCCCGCGGCGGGCACCAAGGTCGACAAGGACTCCACCGTCGCCCTGACGGTCTCCACCGGCGCGCCGAAGGTGACGGTTCCCGACGTGCAGGGCCTCACCTACGAGAAGGCGAAGTCCCAGCTCGAGGAGAAGGGCTTCACGGTCGAGCAGGAGACGGAGGTGTCCGACCAGACCCCCGGTGTGGTCATCGGACAGGACCCCGAGGGTGACACGGAGCAGGAGAAGGGCAGCACGATCACCCTCACCGTCGCCAAGGAGGCGGACAAGGCCACCGTGCCCAACGTCACCAACAGGACCTGCGACGAGGCCAAGGCGCAGATGACCGGCAACGAGCTCGTCGGCAACTGCGTCGAGGTGGAGACGGACAACCCGGCTCTGGTCGGCAGGGTCATCGGAACCGATCCCGTGCAGGGCACCCAGCTCGCCAAGAACTCGCCGGTGACCATCCAGATCGGCAAGGCCAAGGAGAACCAGCAGGTCGCGGTCCCGAACATCAATGAGCAGACCCTCAAGGACGCCCGGAAGATGATCGAGGGGGCAGGTCTCACGGTCGGCGACATCGCCGGTTCCCAGGACGAGAAATCCCGCGTCGTCGCGTCCAATCCCGGCCAGGGCACCCCGGTCGACAAGGGCACGGCGGTCAGCCTGGTCACCGTGGACCAGGGCGGTAACAACGGGGGCGACAACGGCGGCATCTTCGGCGGCCTCACCGGCGGCCGCGAGGACGACTGACGCGTAAAACCTCCGCACGACAAGAGCCCCGGCCCCTCTGTAGAGGGGCCGGGGCTCTCCCCTTGACCTCTCAAGGAACGCAAAACCCATCACGCCATGACGTAAATCACACATATTACCGGTCCATATGAGGAGTTCAACCCAAGCTGCGATTTTGCTCGTTGATCAATGAGACTGAAGACTCTACGTGGTCTTCACACTCACCAGAAAGGGAAGAAATTCGCAGGGTTACCGCCACTATTGCAACTATTTTCTTCACACTTTTGGCCGGTATCATCACAGCCCCGTCGGCTAGCGCGGCCGGTTACGGTTGTTCAGGCTCACAGATAGGTATTGAGCAGGAACTGATGGTTTTCCTACTGGATCGTGTAGCGGACGTGGCGGGCGGCGAAGTAGCCGCAGACGATGTGGGGTTGCTTCTGGCGTCGGCGCAGGAAGCGGCGGGTCCCGTGGGCGAGATCGTCGGTTGAGGTGGCTCAGGCCGCGTGGACGTGGTGCTTCAGATCCGCGTTCAGCAGCTCGTCGGGATTCATTTCGGGGCTGCATCCGGGCATCAGGTGCAGTTCGACGCGCTCGGCGTTCTCGGGCGAGTCAGGCCCGGACGGCCTTGCTGCGGTGGACCGGGTGCCGGCCGGCGACCACGTGGACCTTGCGGCCGGCATGCCGGGCGAGGAACGCGCAGAACACCTGCGAGGTAAACCTGCTGGGGAAGACGGTGAACCACAGCGCCCCGCGGGAGGCGACCGCCGACATGACGTTGCCCCGGAAGCGGCGGCCGTTCATCCGCACCAGCGAGGTCACTCCGGCCGGGGCCCACGAGCGGACCGGCGGGGCGGTGTCCGAGCGCAGACCGCACTGATCAGCTCAGACCAGCTCGGCCCTCTCCCCGCTCGCCCGGGCCCGGATCGCCGGATACTCCTCCTGAAGCCAGCGGCCGACCTCGTCGTCTTTCTGCCGGTAGGAGCGGCGGGCGGGCTGCTGCGGGGTGAAGCCGTCCCGGCGCAGCCACTTGCCCACGCCCCGCTCGGTCATCGACACCCCGTACACCAACCGGATCAGGGCCCGCACCGAGGAGCGGGTCCACATCACCCCGCTCTGCCCGAGGTCGGCCGGTGTGTAATCCCGCATCGCCCGCAGGCCCGCTCCACGGGCGGACTCGTCGATCAACTCACCTCTGCCCGCACGCGGTTCACGCGCCGCCGCAAGCAGCGCCTGCCTCTCGCCGGCGCGGCTGGCCCGCCACCACGTACCCACCGACCGCACGGAGACCCCGAACATCTCCGCCGCCTGGCCGTACGTCCACACCCGCCCCGACTCCAGCGCGCTCACCACCCGCAGCCGCAGATCCTCCTGCGCAGCGGGCGGCAGCCACCGCATGTCCCCACCCTCGATCACACCGAATCAACGAGCAGGAAACCCATCAGTTCCGGCTCAATACATACGCCCGTCAAAACATCTGGCGGCACTACCTACAGCAACATTTACATGTACTACACTCCTCCACTGGCAAGAACTTCGTCGTCAACATCCGCACAGCCGCAGGCGGCTACGGCAACAGCACCCAGGTCATAGGCGTCGATATCTGGCGCTGTGTAGCCGGCTCCACACCGGGCCAGCAGTGTGTTTCAGACAGCCCGTTCTACAGTGAGCCTTTTCCAACCTGGTTTCTGTGCTGGTCAGCGGCCCGTTGAAGGTCGAGCACTTCCGCCTTGTCGGGCTCCTGAGCAGCAAGTCCTCGGTTGGTCGCAGCGTCGTGGGCGCCCCGTCCGGCGTGTTCGGCACCGTCGACAGTCAGGTTGAAAAGGCTCACTGACAGGCCCTTGGTCGGCCGCTGACCCCGGTGGAGGAGGCGGAGGCGGCCGAGATCTCCAAGGACGTACGAGAGCGTCTGGTCATCAAGCAGGACGACTTCGCGAAGGCGTTCCGAGACAACTCAGACACAGCACGAGGGGCCACCTTCCCGAGGTATTCGAGGAGGTGGCCCCTCTCAATGTTCCTGAGTTCCAAGCCTGACGCAGCAGCCACACGGGAAAACAAAGCGTCCGCGACCCACAAACCCGGCAGAACGCCGACCTCTGCTCCACAGGGTTAATGTCAAGCCAGTTTCGGGTGCACTACCTATCGATTCGATTCTGCGCGCACGTACCAGCGGTTGACACAAAGGGGCGCAATTAACAACTCACCCGCAGTTTGTTCCGCGCTTAGCAATACTGCCACTTCCACTGACTCCGTACCAGTCGACACACGCACCCCGAGCATCCGCGTACACCGGACCTGCATAGGTGGTGTAATAATCACTATCATGCCCGAACTTCGCAGCGTCGCTAGAGTTGAAAACACTCACCTGCATAAAGACAGACTTGCCGGGATTATCCCTGATGGTCACCCCGCAGTTATAGCCAGTGGAAGAGTTGTAGGTCAGGAAGACGGTGGCAGGGTCAGATCCACTTATTCGCGCAGAGTTCACCACGCTATAGCCAGAACCGCACGCACCGTTATACGCAGCAGCAGCCGACGCTGGCGAGGCAGCCAGAAGAGCGCCACCCATTGCCACGGAGAGAGCTGCAGCAACAACAGAAAGACGCTTCTTGAAAAGTCTCACAAAAATCCCCAACAAATTAAGGCAAGAAAGAACTCGCCCAGGGTAACCACTTCAACATCCAAAGTCAACGGCACCGAAATACCTCGGATAAATCACATATGAGCCTCAGCGAGGATCTAGCGCCGATATCGGCGATATTACACTCTAACCGTAGATTATGTCCTGCAAGCTTTTTGGCCTGTTTGTCGCCAGTGAGAGTCGGCGGTCGAAGGTGATATCGAAGGCGTTCAGCGTATGGTCCAGCGGACCTGCCCCTTGCCGGTTGGATCGAGCGACATGACCGGCGCCCTACCGGCGACCGCGAGGACGACTGACCCGTAGAACCCCGTACGACAAGAGCCCGCCCCGCACACGCGTCCTCGCTTCGCTCGTGCCTTCGCGTGTCACCACTCGTTGATCGGGTGGGGTAGGGCATCTGGGTTCTGCCCCGGACACGAGAACCAGAGGAGCAGACGATGATCGAGGAATCAGTACTGCTGGAGTCACAGACACTGCGCCACAGCGTGCTGGACCGCACGGACGTGCTCGACAGGGTCAAGGCCCTGTCACTGCTGCCGGACGGAATGCACGTGACGACCGCGATGGCGGCGGCGTACTTCGGCGTCACCACTGAGGCGGTCCGCCAGCTCAAGGCACGGCACCGCGAGGAACTCTCGTGCAACGGAATGACGACGCTTCATGGCCCTGAGCTCGCACGATTTGAGCGTGACGTCCTGTCACTCTTTCCCGGAAGTTATCCACAGCCCCGGTCGAGCCTCACTCTCTACTCGCGTCGAGCCGTCCTCAACATCGCCATGCTCCTCCGCGACAGCCACGTCGCCCGCCAGGTACGCACGTACCTGCTCGACATGGAGTACCCGGCCCGCACACGGCCTGTGGAAAACCCTCCGCGGCCCGGCACCGTCCTGCTCGACGACCGCATCGACCAGCGGATCACCCGCGCATCCTCGGCACGACGGTCGTGCCGATGTTCAACGCCCTGATCGCCACATCCGGTGAACACCGACGCGAACTCATCGAGCTCCGCGAGGACATCGAGAACGTCGAACGCACGCTGTGCCGGCACCACCGCCGGATCAGCACGCTGGAGGAAGAGATTCCGACAGACCGGATCAGGGACTCCGTCGCGGCCATGACCTGGCAGGCGTTCGAGTGTCACGTGGCCGGCCTGCTGCGCCGGGACGGCTGCGGCGACGTCGTCGTACGACAGACCTGCGTCGACCGGGGCATCGACATCACCGCACGGCCGACGGCCGTACCGTCGCGGTCCGGTGCGAGAGCTGAGCACGGGAGAAGAAGGCCCGAAGCCGCAAGAGCAAGTTGCGGCTTCGGGCCTTCGCCATGCCGGGCGACCGACCCCCTGCGAGGGAGGTCGGTCAGCGCAGTTCCTCCGGCGGTGTCCGCTCCTCGTCCACCTTCTCCGTGCGGACCAGCTCGCCCCACACGACGTACCGGTACTTGCTGGTGTACACCGGTGTGCAGGTCGTCAGCGTGATGTAGTGGCCGGCCTTCTCCCTGCCGGACTCCTCGGGGATCCTCCCGATCACGTCGACGTTGTACTTCGAGGTCTCGGGGAGGATGCCGTAGACCTTGTAGACGTACCACGTGTCCTTCGTCTCGAAGACGATCGGGTCGCCCTTCTCGATCCTGTGGATGCCGTGGAACTTCGCGCCGTGCCCGTCCCGGTGGGCGGCGAGGGAGAAGTTGCCCTTCTTGCCGGAGGTCGGCAGGGTCGCCTTCACGGGGTCGGTGTAGTAGCCGGCGACGCCGTCGTTGAGGACCTTCATCGACGTGCCCTTCTCGACGAGGATCTCGTCACCGCTCATCGCGGGCACGTGCAGGAAGCCGATGCCGTCCTTGCTGTCGAAGGAGACGGGACCGCCGCTGCCACCGCCGCCGGACTCCCGGGACCAGGCGTCGCGGACCTTGTCCGCCTGCTTGTCCGCCGCGCGGTCGGCGACGACGTTCGTCCACCACAGCGAGTAGGCGACGAACAGACCGAGCACCAGGCCCGCGGTGATGAGGAGCTCCCCCAGGAAGCTGACGACCATCGCCGCCGGCCCCATGCGGCGGCGCCCCGGAGGGGGCGAGGACGCGGGCGCGTCGGCGTGTTCTTCGGTGTCGTCGGTGGTCGGTGCCACGTTCCCTCTGCCCTTAACTGACGAGCGCATCCGGCTTGCCCTTGCTGCGCGGCCGTTCCTCGACCATCTTGCCCCAGACGATCAAGCGGTACTTGCTGGTGAACTCAGGTGTGCACGTGGTCAGCGTGATGTAGCGGCCGGGCCCGGTGAAGCCCGAGCCCTTCGGTACCGGCTCGAGGACGCTCACGTTGCTCGGCGGCGTCACCGGGAGGATCGACGCCATCTTGTAGACGAAGTACTCGTCCTGCGTCTCGACGACGATCGGGTCGCCCGGCTCCAGCCGGTTGATGTACCGGAACGGTTCCCCGTGCGTGTTGCGGTGGCCCGCCAGTCCGAAGTTGCCGGTCCTCGCGTCCGGCATCGCCGTCTTCAGCGCGCCCTCCGAGTAGTGCCCCACCATGCCGCGGTCGAGCACCTTCTTGCTGCTGATGCCCTCCGCGATCGGCACCACCACGTCCAGCTTGGGGATGTGCAGCAGCGCGAAGCCCTGTCCCGGCTCGAACGCCCCCGGCTTGCGCTCGCCGCTCTCCCAGTCCTCCTGGAGGTCGCTGGCCTCCTGGCCGGCCTGTGCCTGCGCCCGCACGTTGGTCCACCACAGCTGGTAGGTCACGAAGAGCAGCATCAGCACCCCGCAGGTGATGAACACCTCGCCGATCGCCCGGCTCGCGACGACCGCCGGGCTCGCCTTGCTCGCCCGCGCCCGCCGACGCGCCTCCACCCGTGACAACGGCGCCCGCGGCGTCCCCTCGGCCGCCTCTGACGTCCCTTCCCGGCCCACGCCCGCACGGGGGCCTGCCACGGCCTTGCGAGAGCCTCCACGGCGCCCGTGACGCTTTCTGGCGGCCTTCCTGCGTGCCGCACGCCCACCCGACGCCGCTAAAACCGACGCGGACCCCTCCCGCTCCGTCCGCTCCGGCGGCTCGGGGATCCGCAGCGCCACCGTCTCCTCGTCGGCCGGCGGAAGATACGCGGTGTTCCCGGAAGCACCGCCATGGGGGTCGGACGCCGTGTCGTCGTACCGGCCTCCCCCGTACGCACCCGGCTCCCCGTAGGGCTGCCCGCCGTACGGGAAGCCCTGCTCACCGGCGCCGCCGGTGCCGGGCTCGCGCTCGGGGCGCAGCGCGGTCACGCCGGGGACCTGCCCACCACCGGGGCGAGCCCCGCCGACCTCGCCACCGCGCCGTCGTCACCGCACTCCACCAGCCAGTTGGCCAGCATCCGGTGGCCGTGCTCGGTCAGCACCGACTCGGGATGGAACTGCACGCCCTCGACCAGGAGCTCACGGTGCCTCAGCCCCATCACCATGCCGTCCGGCGTCCTGGCCGTGATCTCCAGCTCCGCCGGCACCGTGGCCGGTTCGGCGGCCAGCGAGTGGTAGCGGGTCGCCGTGAACGGGGAGGGCAGGCCCGCGAAGACACCCTTGCCCCCGTGCTCCACCGGCGAGGTCTTGCCGTGCAGCAGCTCGGGCGCCCGGACCACCGCACCGCCGTACGCCACCTGCATCGACTGCATGCCGAGACAGACGCCGAACACCGGTACCCCGGTGGACGCGCAGTGCCGCACCATGTCCACACAGACGCCGGCCTCCTCGGGGGTGCCGGGGCCCGGCGACAGCAGCACCCCGTCGAAGCCGTCCCGGGCGTGCGCCGTCGACACCTCGTCGTTGCGCAGGACCTCGCACTCGGCGCCCAGCTGGTACAGGTACTGGACCAGGTTGAAGACGAAACTGTCGTAGTTGTCGACGACGAGAATGCGCGCGCTCACTGGTTGTCCACCGTCACATCGTTGAAGGGCAGCAGCGGCTCGGCCCACGGGAAGACGTACTGGAAGAGGACGTAGACCACGGCGACGATCAGCACCAGCGAAATGAGTGCCCGCACCCATCCGTTGCCCGGCAGATGCCGCCAGATCCAGCTGTACATGCCGTCCCTTCCGTCGTACCACGGCACCAGACCCACGCCGTACGCCAACAGACTAACGGCGTGCCCCTCCGGTTTCCCGGCCTTCGCGGGCTGTGGGGACCGGGGCGGACCCGGCCGCGTGCACCCACCGGTACGTGGACCGGGGCCGGTCGCCCCGATGTCCGGGCGCGTTCCGCGTGGAACCGGGGCGGGCCGCTACTCCACGGGCTTCGCGTAGCGCAGGTCCACCGTGCCCGAGTAACCGGGCAGGGTCACGGTCCCGTTGTCCTCGACCTGCCAGCCGAGCCCGTAGACGTTGACGTACACCATGTAGTTCTGGATCGCCGGCGAGGCGCTGAGCGCCTTCTTCAGCTTCTCCGGATCACCGACCGCCGTGATCTTGTACGGCGGCGAGTAGACGCGGCCCTGCAGGATCAGGGTGTTGCCCACACAGCGCACCGCGCTGGTGGAGATCAGCCGCTGGTCCATGACCTTGATGCCCTCGGCGCCGCCCTCCCACATCGCGTTCACCACGGCCTGCAGGTCCTGCTGGTGGATGACCAGGTAGTCGGGCTGCGGCTCGGGATAGCCGGGAAGCCTGGCGGTGGCGTCCGGCGGCGCGTCGTCGAGGGTGACCGTGATCGCCTCGCCCTCGAGCTCCTGCGTACCGGCGCGTTTCTCCAGGTCGGCGAGCTTGTCGTCCTCCGCCTTGGTACTGCCGTCGTCACGCTCGGCGAGGGACTCCACGTCATCGCGCAACGCGCCGTTGGAATCCTCCAGCTCGCCGTTCCTGCGGCTGCGCTCGTGGATCAGGTCGGAGAGCTTCAGCAGCGAGGCGTCCGTGCGGATGTTGGTGCCCTTGGCCGTGTCGAAGCTGGTGAAGAAGATGAGTCCCGCCAGGGCGAAGACGCCCGCGGTGAGGATCCGCACGGGCCTGGGACGGCGTCGGCGGACAGGACTGGATTCCTTCCCGGGAAAGTCGGCAGAATTGCTCAACGTACCCTTATCTCCTTCGGCGCCGCGGAAGCACTACGCTAACGGACGCCCGGGGGAGCGCTCAGAGTCCCCTTGTACGCTGCTCCGAGCCCGACCCAGTTCCCTGCGCGGCCACGCAGCGCATCGACAGGAGAGACCCTCGTGCCGAAGTCACGTATCCGCAAGAAGGCCGACTACACGCCGCCGCCGGCGAAGCAGACGACCGCGATCAAGCTGACCAACCGCGCCTGGGTCGCGCCGGTGATGCTGGCCCTGTTCCTCGTCGGGCTGGCCTGGATCGTCGTCTTCTACGTCACCGACGGCTCGCTGCCCATCGACGCCCTGGGCAACTGGAACATCGTGGTGGGCTTCGGGTTCATCGCCGCCGGGTTCGGCGTCTCCACCCAGTGGAAGTAACGCTCGTCGCACGGTGACAGCCCTGCCCGGAGCCGTCGAGCGGCTCCGGGCAGGGCTGTCACCTAAGTTATCCACACCCCTTGTCCACATGTGGATAGCAGACCTGTTCTGTGGATAACTTTTGGATCGTTGACGCCGGTGTGACAAAAGTATCGACATCCGAAAGCCCGTTCACTCTCCGCTTGACCTGCGGAAACACCGCCCGATCGCCCGGCGCGAAACTCTCCTCGCACCCTGTGCACAAGATCCGCCACTTACTGTGGACAAACTCGGTGCTCAGGTGAGCTGCGCCGTCCTCAGCAGGGTCACCAGGACGACCACGGCCAGCACCAGCGCACACGTGCCGTACTGCACCGGTGCCCGCCGCTCCCGCGGGGCGTGCACCATGGCGTACCCGATCACGACACCGGTGACGAGTCCGCCGATGTGGGCCTGCCAGGCGATGTTGCCCCAGCCGAACGTGATGATCACATTGATCACCAGCAGGGCGATGATCGGGCGCATGTCGTGGTTGAGCCGACGCATCAGCACGGCGGTCGCGCCGAACAGCCCGAAGACGGCACCGGACGCGCCCAGCGAGCCTTGGTTCGGAGCGGCGATCACATACGTGAGCGCGCTGCCCGCGAGCCCGGACACCAGGTAGAGCGCGAGGTAACGGGCCCGGCCGAGCGCCTCCTCCAGAGGGCCGCCGATCCACCACAGAGCGAGCATGTTGAAGGTGATGTGGAGGTAGCTGCCATGCAGGAACATCGCTGTCAGCAGCCGGTGCCACTGCCCCTCCGCGACGCCTTCGACCGAGCCGAGGAGGGGCATGTACGCACGCCCGATCAGCTGGAAGTGGTCGGTGAAGCGATCGCCGACCGACAACTGGACCAGGAAGACGGCGAGGCAGATCCCCACCAGGATCTTGGTGATCAGCCGGGGGTCCGCGGCGACGGCTCCGCCGGCGAGCGTACGGGGCACGGATGCCGTGGGCGCGTGTCCGGTGCCCGAGCCTCCCCCGCCCCAGGCTCCACTCGAGCGGGAGGTGTTCCCCCGCACGCACTCCGGGCAGTGGAACCCGACCGCGGCGTCGACCATGCACTCGGGGCAGATCGGGCGCTCGCACCGGGTGCAGCGGACACCTGTCTCGTGGTCCGGGTGGCGGTAGCAGACGGGGACGCGCCGGGCGTCCTGCGGGCTGCCGGCAGCCTGGTCGTCCATGGGATCCCCTAGGTCGTGTGGAAAAACCCCGCCCCGCTCATCCTTACGGATGAGCGGGGCGATTGGTTCCCTTCGAGGGCTTCGCGCTCCGGGACGAGGTGCTCAGCCCTCGTGGATCTCGACGGACTCGATCACCACGTCGTTCACCGGACGGTCGGTGCGCGGGTTGGTCGGCGCGGACGCGATGGCGTCGATGACCTTCTGGCTGGCGGCGTCGGTGACCTCGCCGAAGATGGTGTGCTTGCGGTTCAGCCAGGCCGTCGGGGCGACGGTGATGAAGAACTGCGAGCCGTTGGTGCCCGGGCCGGCATTGGCCATCGCCAGCAGGTAGGGCTTGTCGAAACGCAGGTCCGGGTGGAACTCGTCCTCGAACTGGTAGCCGGGACCACCGGTGCCGTTGCCCAGCGGGTCTCCGCCCTGGATCATGAAACCGCTGATCACCCGGTGGAAAACCGTGCCGTCGTAGAGCTTGTCCGTGGACTTCGCACCGGTCTGCGGGTGGGTCCACTCCCGCTCGCCCTTGGCGAGCTCGACGAAGTTCTTGACCGTGATCGGCGCCTGGTTCGGGAAGAGCCGGACCTGGATGTCGCCGTGATTGGTCTTCAGGGTGGCGTTGAGCTGCTCAGCCACGATGTGCCTTCCGTCGTCTTTCCGTGACCCCCCGATCCTCGCACGGACGGGGCGCGCAGTCGCCCGGCGCCCGTTCACAGGGGGGCGGCCAGACCGTTCCGCTTGCGGAAAAGCGGGTGAACGGCCCCGTGCCGGGGGCGCGGGGCAGCGATCCGTGTCATTGTCGACGACAAGCTCCCGTTGTCCGGGTTTCATCCATTATCGCAGCCTGTACCACTATTGATCACATTTATCGGCACCCGGATGCCCGTCCGCGCATGCCGCGCGGTGACCCGGCAGGCATGATCCGTAAAAGGGTGGAAAGTCGAAATACCGTACGCCACCGAGGAGGAGGAACCCGTGACCCGCATCGACAGCGTGCGCGCCGCGACCGGTTCGGCGAAGGAGAGCGTGCTGCACGCCGCGGAAGTGGTGGCGCCCTACGCCGACACGGCCAAGGTCAGGGCCGCACACTACGCACAGGAGGCCCGCGTACGGCTCGCGCCCATGGTGACGCAGGCCGCCGGCCATGCCCGCGTCCGGTACGGCGCCCGTGTACAGCCCTATCTGGAGCAGGCCCGGACGCATGTGCCGCCGAAGGTCGACCAGGCCGCTCACCAGACTGCCGACCTCACCCGCAAGGCCGCCCGGCAGGCGGCGGAGTACTCCCGTCCGAGGATCGAGCAGATGGCGGCCGTCGCCGGTCCCGCGAAGGACGAGGCCGCGGCCCGTAGTGCGGCCGCTCTGGTCGCACTGCGCGGTCAGGTCTCGGCACAGCAGATCCAGAAGCTGGTCCGCAAACAGCGGCGGCGGGCGAAGGCCGGCCGTGCCGCGAGGACGGTCCTGGTGCTGGGTGCCGTGGCGGGCGGCGCCGTGGCCGCCTGGAAGTGGTGGGACAAGCAGGCCAACCCGGACTGGCTGGTGGAGCCGCCGGCCGCGACCGATGTGTCGTCGGGGTCGACGAAGCTGATGTCGGTGGACGGCAGCGGGGCCACGCTCGACCCGGAGGTCGAGGCCAAGGAGGCCGAGGAGGAGGCCGCCCGGCGCGACGACCAGGCCTGACACGCGGAAACGCCAACGGCGCGGTGGGGCGGGAGACCTGGGTGTCTCCTGCCCCACCGCGCCGTTCCACGTGAAACAAAGGATCCCTCCCACCGCTTTCCGCAGGTGGGAGAGGCCCGGTTGTGGAGCCTAGGGGAGTCGAACCCCTGACATCTGCCATGCAAAGACAGCGCTCTACCAACTGAGCTAAGGCCCCGGAGGAAAGCGTCCACCTGCGATGACCGCATCCTGGTGGGCGCCTGGGACCAGAGTACCGGGTCCACCCGGGGATTCCGCAAAAAGATTGGGGGTCCCCGTGACCAACCACTCTCCGTAAGATGCTCGGACGTGGTTCGCTACAGCGAACCACGGTTCTCGGGGAAGCGATGGGGAGACGCAATGGACGCCGCACAGCAGGAAGCCACCGCAAGAGCGCGGGAACTGCAGCGGAACTGGTACGGGGAGCCGCTGGGGGCGCTCTTCCGTAGGCTCATAGACGATCTGGGCCTCAACCAGGCTCGTCTCGCGGGGGTTCTGGGACTGTCCGCACCGATGCTGTCGCAGTTGATGAGCGGCCAGCGGGCGAAGATCGGGAATCCCGCCGTGGTGCAACGGGTGCAGCTGTTGCAGGACCTGGCGGGGCAGGTCGCGGACGGCAGTGTGAGCGCGGCCGAGGCCACCGAGCGCATGGACGAGATCAAGAAGTCGCAGGGGGGCTCGGTGCTCAGCAACACCACACAGACGACGAGCAGTTCGGGGGCGCCCACGGTCAAGCGGGTGGTCCGTGAGATCCAGTCCCTGCTGCGCTCGGTCGCCGCCGCCGGCGACATCATCCAGGCCGCCGACACCCTCGCCCCCACACACCCCGAACTGGCAGAGTTCCTCCGGGTCTACGGCGCGGGCCGCACCTCCGACGCGGTCACGCACTACCAGTCCCACCAGAACTGACCCCCGTCCGGCTGCCGGAGGGGGCGGCTGCCGGGGCCGCGCGGAGAACGGGGACACCGCAGGGGAGGGGCGACGCACAGCGATGGGTGAGGTCTTCGCCGGCCGGTACGAACTGGTCGATCCGATCGGGCGCGGGGGTGTCGGCGCCGTCTGGCGCGCCTGGGACCACCGCCGCCGCCGTTATGTGGCCGCCAAGGTCCTGCTGCAGAGCGACGCCCACTCCCTGCTCCGTTTCGTGCGCGAGCAGGCGTTGCGGATCGACCACCCCCACGTCCTGGCACCCACCAGCTGGGCCGCCGACGACGACAAGGTCCTGTTCACCATGGACCTGGTGGCCGGCGGTTCGCTGGTCCACCTGGTCGGCGACTACGGCCCGCTGCCGCCGGCCTTCGTCTGCACCCTGCTCGACCAGCTACTGGCGGGACTGGCCGCGGTGCACGCGGAGGATGTCGTGCACCGCGACATCAAGCCCGCCAACGTGCTCCTGGAGGCCACCGGCACGGGCAGGCCGCGGCTGCGGCTGTCGGACTTCGGCATCGCGATGCGGCTGGGCGAGCCCCGGCTGACCGAGACCAACCTGGTGGTGGGCACGCCGGGTTATATCGCGCCGGAGCAGTGGATGGGTTCCGACCCGGACTTCCCCGCCGACCTGTTCGCCGTGGGCCTGGTGGCGCTGTACCTGCTGGAGGGCGCCAAACCGGACGCCAAGGCCCTCATCCAGTACTTCGCCGACCACGGGACACCCGGCGCGCCCCGAGGCGTTCCCGAGCCTCTGTGGCAGGTGGTGGCCTCGCTGCTCCAGCCGGATCCGCAGGCGCGGTTCCGCACGGCCACGGGGGCGCGGAAGGCGCTCGCGGCTGCCGCGGAGATCCTTCCGGCGCCCGGCCCCGACGACGAACCGATCGAGATCTTCGACCAGCTGGGTCCCCTGCCACCGGGGTTCGCTCCGGACGGCCCGCTGAAGCGGGCTTCGGGCGCGGAGCGTACGGCCCCGGAGGCGGAGCGGGACGCTCTGCCCGGTGGCGGGCCCGGGCCCGGCCGGGACACGGTCGGTGCGGACGCCTCCGGCGGCACGGGCGGTCCCGGCTCCGTCCGGCCGGCCGCCGCAGCGGGCTCCGGCACAGGCGCCGGAACCGGCTCGAGGGCACTCGGAGCGGAACCGGGCAGAGGCGGAGGCGCCGTGCCCACCGATCCGCGTCCGGGCAGCGCGGCCGGCGCCTCCCTGCAGCCCCCCGGTATGTCGGACACCGGAAGCTTCCCCCTGCCGCCGCCCAGGGCCACCCTCATCCCCTCCTCCCCCGTGGTGCCCCCTCCGCCGCCGCCCGGGCAGGCACCCCGGACGGCGGTACAGCACCGGCCGGCCGCCCCCATCCCTTCAGCCGTCTCCCACGATCCCACTCATCGGCTGCGCTCCGCCCTGTCACGGACGGCCACGTGTCCCGACGTCTCCACCGCGGAGTACACCGCCCGGGACCCGCAGGATCCGCCTCCAAGCCAGGCTCCGTCCCAGCGCGGGTCCGCAGCCCGCCGGTCCCACCGCCGACGCAGCCGCCGCCCCGGCCCCCCGGCACAGGTGGTCGTCCCCCTGCTGCTCCTGGCTCTGGCCTGCTACGCCGTGGGGTTCTGGGCCCTCACGCGCATCTGACCGCCGCCGGCGGCGCCCACGACTCACGGAACGGTCCGTCGCCGAGCCGCCAGCGCCCACACGCCGAGCCCCGCCAGCAGCGCGGTACCGGTACCGATGCCGCCCACCGCAAGCGCCCGGAGGGCGGCGTCGTCGCCCGCGTCCTCGCCCTCGGCCGCCGCCCCCCGGTCCTCCTCCGTGACCGTGAAGACGTCCGGCGGCACGGACTCCCCCGCGTATCCGGGGCCGTCCTGTGCCGCGCCGCCCAGCCGCACCCGCAGCGTCAGCGGAACGGGCCCGTCGCCGAAGTCGTCCGCCACCGCGGCCGAGAGATGCGCGACGAGGTAGTAGGAGCCGGCGAACCGCATCGCCCCGATCTGGCGGGCGGCGGCGTGCCGGTTCACGTACGCGACCGGCGGGAGGGACGCGAGGCTCTCCGCCTTCTGGACGCCGTCGTACCCGACGCCCACGTCCACGACGTGCCCGCGTACGGGGTTGTAGAGGTCCAGGTCCAGCGCGGCGGCGGTGTAGCGGCCCCCGCCCGTGCTCGAACTGCCCAGTTCGGCGGTGGCGTAGAGCTGTTGGCCCCAGTCCACGGGGACCTTGTAGAAAAGCGTCTGGCCGGGGCGGATGCCGTCCCGCCAGACTCCCTGGCCGACGGGGGCGGCCCGGGTGAAGCCCGCGCCCCCGGAGCGCCGCTCGGGCTTCCCCGTGAGGGGCTGGGGCGGGACGGAGTTCCACTCCTTCGGCGCACTCGTCGCACCGACCTTCGCGGGAGGGGGCTCCGACACCGTGGTGAGCTCCATCTCCCAGGGGCCGGGGGAGGTGCCCTCCCCGTCCGGGTCGACGCGTTCGACGCTCAGGTAGTACGTACCGGCCTCCTGGCAGAGGGACCTCCTGGGGGAGATCTCCCGCATGGCCCACGCGGCGACCGGATGCGGGCTGCCGGCGGAGCCGAAGCTCGCCGTGTCCACGTCGCAGGAGCGGCCCTCGCCGTCCTGCACGGCCACCTTGACCCCGTCGATGACGGAGGCGGTGCGGCCGGCCGGGGGTACGGCCGTGGCGGAGGCGTAGGTGCTCGTGGCGCCGTCGAGCTCCAGACGGTAGTAGACCGTGCCGCTCGCCGGGAGCATGCTTCGGTAGGTACGGCCGGGCTCCAGTCGCTCCACGGCGTCCACGGTGTTCACGGCGCCGTCGATGCTCCGCGCGTCCTCGGCGAAGGCATAGGCCCCGGCGTCACCGGCGGCCTCGTTCGCGACGGCCGTCCGCACCGGTAGCGCACCGGTCAGTGCCAGCACCATCACGGAAGCGAGCGTCACCGCGCCCGCGCGTCCGCCGGCCGAGGGCCCGCTGAGCCCGGCCCGGCCCCTGCCCCACCGTCCCCTCACGCGTCACCCCTCGTCGTCGCCCTGACGTCGCACCGCGTCCATCCTGCCCCGCGGACGAGGCACGCCGACAAGTCCCCGCCCGCACAAAACCCCGACCGCGCAGGCGGCCGGGGTCTGTTCAGCGTCGTATGTCGGTACTCACGAACCCGTGGGCACGGAGTCAGTCGCCTCCGTCCACAGATCCTGCTCGGCGCGATCCGCCTGGATCTGGCGGTACACGAGGAGCCCGCCGATGGCGGCCAGTGCGACCAGGAGAAGCTTCTTCACCGCGCGACCTCGTCTTTCCTTGACGTAGGGGACCTCTGCCGCCCGACTATACACACCGGTCGATACCGACCGGTGACCTGCGTCGTCCCCTCCAACTGCCCTGCGCCACCGCCCAGTAGAAGCGGAGCACGACAGCCCGACCAGAGCGTGACCACGCCGAGAAGGAAGGCCACCTTTGCGGCTTCTCCGCACTCTTGGCATCTTTTCGCCGCTTATACACCCATCCGTGTGGTGTTCATCTGAACATCCGCGCGCCACGGGCGTCGGTCCACCACTTCGCGAGCCTCATACACATCATGAGGAAAGTACGCAAATCGCCCAACCCGAAAGTGAGGGGCCATGGCCCGGAACAAGGTCATGAAGCTGTGGAACGCCATCGTCACCGCCTTCCTCGCGCTGTGCACGGCGCTCGGACTCATCACCACGACCGCCTCCGCGGCCGTACCGCAGACCGACGGGACGCGCAACAGCGGCAGCGCCTCGAACGTGTCGGCACCGGCGACGTCCCTCTGGTCCTGGTCACTGGCCAGGGCCCTGCCCCCCACGATGAAACAGCGCATCCACGCCGAGGCCCACGGCAAGTCTCCCAGTTGCCGGCACCGCCCGCTCTCGGACACGACGGAGGAGGCCGACTCCACGGACTGCTCCGACGGCACGGCGTCCACCCGCGCGGAACCCGTCGCCGGCCGCATCCCCCTCCAGCGCTGATCACGGGGTCCGCTCCCGTTCCTCCTCGTGCCGTCGCCGCTTCCCCGAGTCCTGGCGAACTTGCGTACAGCACCACGGCCCGAGCCGACACCGGAGGGCCCCGGCCGATATCGGCCGGGGCCCTCCGGTGTCGGGGCTAACAGGATGTGAACCTGTGGCCCCGTCCTTATCAGGTCGATCACGGGGTGTCGGAAACGCCGCTTAACTCGCGCTGGACCTCGGCTGGTCGTCTGCTCGCGTTCGGCGCCGACCGGCGCCGTACGCGCCTGTTGGTGTCAGCGGCTGTTGTCATCCACTACATGCGGCCTTGAAAGACACACCCCGCCGGTCACGCCTCAGGCGCTTGCCACCAGTTCAGCGGCTCTCCGTCCGGTCCGAACACGTTGCTGAAGCCCCACTCGATCAGCACGCTCACGCCTGCTGCCCACGTTTCCATCACGGACTCGACCACAGGGAATCCGGCAGCTGCTGGCACCGTCACCACGATGAACCGCCGACCGGCAGGAGCCTCCACCAGGCCGCCCAGGGGGGCGAAGTCGCTGGACAAGGATTCCAGCGACTCAGCATCGAAGGGCGGCTCGCCGAATACTTGGATGCAGAGGTTCGGACCTCGCCGCTCAATCCGGAACACACCATCGGCGTCGATCCTCAGCAAGTCCCCGGCCGCGCACCCCTCGACCATGCCAGGGCTGCCCGTCAGTTCATAGGTGCCGGAACCGATAGCCCTGGCAGGAAGCGTCTCGAACACTGGCTGCCCGGAACTGGCAAAGCCGACGCGGAGTGCCACGTGGCAGTGGTCGGAGGGCGCCGGGCTCTCGATGCTCATTTCAGCATCCTCGCAAAGGCGGTCCCCACTGGGGGACTCGCCTTCCTTCGTAGATCACCTGACCACCTGCCACTGCCCGACCACCTCCAGCACCACCCTCCCCAGCTCCCGCCCCGTCCTCCGTCGGCCCACACACCGTGGAGCGGGCGTGGTTCCTGGCGTCCAGGTGGAGCGCGCCACTGTACGAACGACCTGGACGCCCTGGGCCGCGTCCGCTCGGCTCTGCCCGGCTCGACGGTGGACGGGATGGGAGCTCCCCGCGCACGCCCTACGGGCCCGCGGTCGGCGACGGCGCCCCTTCCATCCCGGTATCGCGGCCGGTCTTCCACCGGAAGCATCGTCCTCGACCGCGGGCCGCTCTGTGCGGCGCTCGCCTCATGACCTCCGGCCCCATCCATGTGTGGGCGCGCGTCGGCGCAGTGCGGGCGGAGCGGGCCGAAGGCAGGAGCGGCGCCCGAAGCGGAGCCGGGAACGCGCCCGGCCAGGCGGAGCGCAGCCGGGCTTGATGAGGCGGAGAGACCCGTAACAGCGCTGTCCGCTCAGCCGCCGGGCGCGCCACAGCAAAAGGCGTGAGCTGCCTTCCCTGCACCGTAGTGGTACAGGGTCTCGCCGATCCTGAACCGGCCAAGGCGCTCGTAGAGGCGGACAGCGTCAGCGTCTTTGGCCATGGCGTCGAGGGCCAGTCGCCGGTCATGCATCCGGCCGAACGACATCGCGGCCTTCGTCAGGCGCCCACCCGTCGCCTGCTCCCCGAATCGCTTCACGACGAGGAGCCGAGCCCACGCGGCCTGCGTCCTGGTCCTCGTCCCGGTCCTCGTCCTGCGTCGAAGTGAGGTGCTGGGGCTCCGCCGGCAGGGCACCGGCTTCGCGGCTCGGCAGATCACTCCGGCCAAGCAGACGCAGCGGATGACGGGCGTGGGCCTGGTCCTGAGGGATCTGAGGGCCGAGTGCTCGCAGGCCGTCTTGCCCCTGCCGGAGTTCTGCGCACGCGCTCCGGAAGAACGCCGGGGCCTGCAAGAGCCGGAACCGAAGACCGCAGGCGCCCACCGGAACCAGGCCCTCGTCTTCTCCGCCGAGCACGGCGGGACGGCCGACCCGGTCGGCTTCTCCCGCCCCTTCGACCGCCTGGTGAAGCGCGCCGACGTCCGTCGCGTCACCGTGCGGCCCACCCGGCGTACCCGCGGCACCTTGCTCGCCTTCCCCAAGGTGCATCCCAAGGTGGCGCAAGCGGTCCTTCGTCACAGCCGGATCAGCATGACGACGGACGTCTACACACACGTCGTCGGGGAGGACGCACGGGAAGCGGTGGCCATGCTCGCGGAGCTGCTGGAAGATCCGCTACTCGGCTGGATGTCAGCCATGGATGTCGAAGACCCCCGGTCCATGTGGACCGGGGGTCTTCGTGCCGGTGGGGCTAACAGGATTTGAACCTGTGGCCTCATCCTTATCAGGGATGCGCTCTAACCAACTGAGCTATAGCCCCGCCGCGCTCTGCGGTGTGTGTCCCGCGCGCTGACTCCTGAAGATTAGCGCACGACCGGGGCAGTCCCAAAATCGGTTGTCCGGCGGCTGCCGGACGGGCCGGGAAACCGCTGTGAGCGGCTCACTCGTCCTCGGCCAGCGTCAGCTCGACACCGCCCACGAAACCCGCGGAGAGGTTGTAGATGAACGCACCGAGCGTCGCCAGCGCCGTCGCCAGGACGACGTCGATGACCGCGATGATCGTCGTGAACATCAGGACGTTGGGCAGCGACAGGAACGACTGGAGGTCGAAGCCGTTCGACTCGCTGGAGCCGGTCGCCTCGGCGATCGTGCCGCCGACCGTCGAGAACACGCCCATGGCGTCCATGACCATCCACAGCACCGCGGACGCGACGATGGTGCAGATGCCGAGCGCGATGGAGAGCAGGAAGCTGACCTTCATCACCGACCACGGGTCGGCCTTCGACACCCGCAGACGCGCCTTGCGCACGCGCGGGGTGGTGCGCGCCCCCGTACGGGGACGTCGTACCGCGTCGGCCTGCCCGGCCTCCGTACCGGTCTGCCCCGGGTAGGCCTGCGGCGGGTGGTACGGAGCCTCCTGCTGCTGGGACTGCCGGTCCCCCGGCAGCGGTGAGGCCGTCTGAGCGGCAGCGCCCTGGTCGGACGCGGCCTGCTGCGGGCCCCGGGTGTCCGTCACGGTTCCCCCCTGGGATCCCTGCCTGTTGGACGAGGAGGCGCCCTTGGCGGGCACCTTGATCGCTTTGAGATTGGTCGTGTGCGGATCAGCCGCCCGCGCGGCGGAGCCACGGCCGCCGCCGTCCGTCCCCCTGCTGGTACCGGCCGGTCCGGCGCCCATGGCTCCGCTCACGCTGACTCACTCCTCGTGCTACTCGGACGAAGGCGCCTCACCCTCGTCCGTGCCGGCGGTCGCGTCCCCGTCGGTGGTGTCGTCCACGGCCACGTCGCCGTCGACTTCCTCCGCCTCGCGTCCAGCTTCGGCGTTACGGGCGATGCCGACCACGGCATCGCGCTTGCCCAGATTGATCAGTTGGACGCCCATGGTGTCACGGCCGGTTTCCCTGATCTCGTTGACTCGCGTACGAATCACACCGCCCGACAGCGTGATGGCGAGAATCTCGTCGGTCTCCTCGACCACCAGCGCGCCGACGAGGGTACCGCGATCCTCGACGATCTTGGCAGCCTTGATGCCGAGGCCGCCGCGACCCTGGACGCGGTACTCGTCGACGGCGGTCCGCTTCGCGTACCCGCCGTCTGTGGCAGTGAACACGAACGTACCGGGTCGAACAACATTCATCGAGAGCAGCTCGTCCCCTTCGCGGAAACTCATGCCCTTGACGCCCGAGGTCGCACGGCCCATGGGGCGGAGCGTGTCATCGGTCGCCGTGAACCTGATCGACTGCGCCTTCTTACTGATCAGCAGCAGATCGTCCTCGGCCGAGACGAGTTCGGCACCGATCAGTTCGTCGTCGGAACCGTCCTCCTGCTCCCGCAGGTTGATCGCGATCACACCGCCCGAACGCGGGGAGTCGTAGTCCTTCAGCGGTGTCTTCTTCACCAGGCCCGCCTTGGTGGCCAGGACCAGGTAGGGCACCGCCTCGTAGTCGCGGATCGCACGGATCTGGGCGATCGTCTCGTCCGGCTGGAAGGCCAGCAGATTCGCCACGTGCTGCCCGCGCGCGTCCCGGCCGGCGTCGGGCAGCTCATAGGCCTTCACCCGGTAGACCCGGCCCTTGTTGGTGAAGAACAGCAGCCAGTGGTGGGTGGTGGACACGAAGAAGTGGTTGACGATGTCGTCTTCCTTGAGCTTCGCGCCGCGCACCCCCTTGCCGCCGCGCCTCTGGGCCCGGTAGTCGTCGGTCTTGGTGCGCTTGATGTAGCCGCCGCGGGTGACCGTGACGACGATGTCCTCCTCGGCGATCAGGTCCTCGATGGACATGTCGCCCTCGTAGGGGATCAGCTTCGTCTTGCGGTCGTCGCCGTACTTCTCGACGATCGCGGCCAGCTCCTGGCTGACGATGCCGCGCTGGCGGACCGGGGAGGCGAGGATCTCGTTGTACTCGTTGATCTTCGTCTGGAGTTCGTCGTGCTCCTGGACGATCTTCTGGCGCTCCAGGGCGGCCAGTCGGCGCAGCTGCATCTCGAGGATGGCGTTGGCCTGGATGTCGTCGATCTCCAGGAGGTCCATCAGGCCCCCGCGTGCGATCTCCACGGTGTCACTGCGCCGGATCAGCGCGATGACCTCGTCGATGGCGTCCAGGGCCTTCAGCAGGCCGCGCAGGATGTGCGCCCGCTCCTCGGCCTTGCGCAGCCGGAAGCGCGTACGGCGGACGATGACCTCGATCTGGTGATTCACCCAGTGCCGGATGAACGCGTCCAGGGAGAGCGTGCGCGGCACCCCGTCGACCAGCGCCAGCATGTTGGCGCCGAAGTTGGTCTGCAGGTCGGTGTGCTTGTAGAGGTTGTTCAGGACGACCTTGGCGACCGCGTCCCGCTTCAGCACGATGACCAGGCGCTGGCCGGTACGGGAGCTCGTCTCGTCGCGGACGTCGGCGATGCCGCCGATCTTTCCGTCCTTCACCAGGTCGGCGATCTTCTGCGCGAGGTTGTCGGGGTTGGTCTGGTAGGGCAGCTCCGTGACCACCAGGCACTGACGGTTCTGGATCTCCTCCACCTCGACCACCGCGCGCATGGTGATCGAGCCGCGGCCCGTGCGGTACGCCTCCTCGATGCCCTTGCGGCCGACCACGAGGGCACCGGTCGGGAAGTCGGGGCCCTTGATGCGCTCGATGAGCGCGTCCAGCAGCTCCTCGTGCGAGGACTCGAAGTTCTCCAGGTACCACTGGGCGCCGGCCGCGACCTCGCGCAGGTTGTGCGGCGGGATGTTGGTCGCCATGCCGACCGCGATACCGGCCGAGCCGTTGATCAGCAGGTTCGGGAAGCGGGCCGGCAGGACGGTCGGCTCCTGGGAGCGGCCGTCGTAGTTGTCCGTGAAGTCGACGGTCTCCTCGTCGATGTCGCGGACCATCTCCATGGCCAGCGGCGCCATCTTCGACTCGGTGTACCGCATGGCCGCCGCCGGGTCGTTGCCCGGCGAGCCGAAGTTGCCGTTGGAGTCGACGAGCGGCATCCGCATCGACCAGGGCTGGGCGAGGCGCACCAGGGCGTCGTAGATGGAGGTGTCGCCGTGCGGGTGGTAGTTGCCCATGACGTCGCCGACGACACGGGCGCACTTGTAGAAGCCGCGCTCGGGACGGTAACCGCCGTCGTACATGGCGTACAGCACGCGGCGGTGCACGGGCTTGAGACCGTCACGGACGTCCGGCAGCGCACGCGAGACGATGACGGACATCGCGTAGTCGAGGTAGGAGCGCTGCATCTCCGTCTCGAGCCCGACGGGCTCGACACGCATCGCCAGGGCGTCGCCCTCGGGCGTCGTCACAGGAGTGTTCTCGTCGGTCATTGCTGGTGAAGATCCTTCCTGGTGCGGTCAGCTGAGACCGACTCAGATGTCGAGGAAGCGGACGTCCTTGGCGTTGCGCTGGATGAACGCGCGGCGGGCTTCGACGTCCTCGCCCATGAGGACCGAGAACAGGTCGTCGGCCTGGGCGGCGTCGTCCAGGGTGACCTGGCCGAGGACCCGGTGCTCCTGGTCCATCGTGGTGACGCGCAGCTCCTCGGCGTTCATCTCACCGAGACCCTTGAAGCGCTGGACGGAGTCCTCGCGGATGCGCTTGCCCGCGTTGCGGCCCATCTCGATCAGCGCGTCGCGCTCGCGGTCGGAGTACGCGTACTCGAAGTCGTCCCGGCCCCACTTGATCTTGTAGAGCGGCGGGCGGGACAGGTAGACGTGCCCGGCCTCGACCAACGGCCGCATGAAGCGGAACAGGAACGTCAGCAGCAGGGTGTTGATGTGCTGGCCGTCGACGTCGGCGTCCGCCATCAGAATGATCTTGTGATAGCGGAGCTTCTCGATGTCGAAGTCCTCGTGCACACCCGTGCCGAACGCGGAGATCATCGCCTGGATCTCCTGGTTCTGCAGGATCCGGTCGATGCGCGCCTTCTCGACGTTGAGGATCTTTCCGCGGATCGGGAGGATCGCCTGGTACTGCGGGTTGCGGCCGGACTTGGCCGAACCGCCGGCGGAGTCTCCCTCGACGATGAAGATCTCGCACTTGGTGGGGTCGTTCGACTGGCAGTCGGACAGCTTGCCCGGCAGCGACGCCGACTCCAGCAGGCCCTTGCGGCGGGTCAGGTCGCGCGCCTTGCGGGCCGCCACCCGCGCGGTGGCCGCCGCGATGCCCTTGCGGATGATGTCCGCGGCCTCGTTGGGGTTGCGGTCCAGCCAGTCGTTGAGGTGCTCGTAGACGACCTTCTGGACGAAGGTCTTCACCTCGGTGTTGCCCAGCTTGGTCTTGGTCTGGCCCTCGAACTGCGGCTCGCTCAGCTTGACCGAGATGATCGCGGTCAGACCCTCGCGGATGTCGTCGCCCGTGAGGTTGTCGTCCTTCTCGCGCAGCAGCTTCTTGTCGCGCGCGTACTTGTTGATGAGCGAGGTGAGCGCCGCGCGGAAACCCTCTTCGTGCGTACCGCCCTCGTGGGTGTGGATGATGTTGGCGAAGGAGTACACGCCCTCGGTGTAGCCGCTGTTCCACTGCATCGCGATCTCGAGGGACAGGTGCCTGTCCTTGTCCTCGGCCTCGAGGTCGATCACGGTGGGGTGCACCACGTCTCCCTTGCGGGAGTTGAGGTACTTCACGAAGTCGACGATGCCGCCCTCGTAGTGGTACGAGACGGCCTTGACCTCGTGCTTCTCGTCCTCGCCCGCCTCGTCCGCACCGGCGGTGGCCTTCGCCGACTCGCGCTCGTCGGTGAGGTTGATGCGCAGGCCCTTGTTGAGGAACGCCATCTCCTGGAAGCGCCGGGAGAGCGTCTCGAAGGAGTAGTCGGTGGTCTCGAAGATGTCGCCGTCGGCCCAGAAGGTGACCGACGTGCCGGTCTCCTCGGTGGCCTCGTGCTTGGCGAGGGGCGCGGTGGGAACACCCAGCTTGTAGTCCTGCGTCCAGCGGTGGCCGTCGGTCTTGACCTCGACGGCCACCCGCGTCGACAGCGCGTTGACCACGGAGACACCCACGCCGTGCAGACCGCCGGAGACCGCGTAACCGCCGCCACCGAACTTGCCGCCCGCGTGCAGTACGGTCAGTACGACCTCGAGGGCGGGCTTGCCCTCGGAGGGGACGATGCCCACCGGGATGCCGCGGCCGTTGTCGACGACGCGGACGCCGCCGTCCGCCAGGATCGTGACGTCGATGGTGTCCGCGTGGCCGGCCAGCGCCTCGTCGACCGAGTTGTCGACGACCTCCTGCACCAGGTGGTGCAGTCCCCGCTCGCCGGTCGACCCGATGTACATACCGGGTCGCTTACGGACCGCGTCCAGGCCCTCGAGGACGGTGATGGCGCTCGCGTCGTACGACGCGGCGGCCTCGCCGCTCAAGGTGCTCGCCGCGTCACCGACGCCGGTGTCGGTGGACGGGATGTTCTCGTTGGGGTTGCCGGAATCGGCCACGAAGCGCCCTTTCTGGCACAGCACGAGCCGGGCTCGTCGGCAGGTTGCCGGAGCGGCTGCGGCATGTTGCGTTGGTAAGCCTTGATCAGCGTTGCTCAGCTTTTCCCGGGCGGTCCCCACGTTCGGGGCGGGATTGTCTTCCATTCTACCGGTAGCACTGACATCGATGGGGGTTTGCGGGCACCTGGGTCCGCATGTGCCGCCCTCAACCGGTCTCGTCCGACTCCCGATATGCGGATGGGGGCTCCAAGAGCCCCACGAGGGCACTCAGCGCTTCGGGCCGTCAACCCTTGGCTACTTAGGAGTCGGGGGGTGACTCGCAACCACGTGCGACGCCCCGACGGAACGGGCACCGGAGGCGGGAGAGCGCCGCCGACAGTCATTCTGTGATGTCCGTCACGTGGGATCGAGGGGCCCGGAACGGGCGCCGGATCACCCGTACGTGTCCCCGGGACCCGTGCTTCCGGGAGCACGCAGAGGCCCGAAACGACGGGCGGGACCGCCGGGGCCGACGACCTTGATCAGCCGCACGGTGCCGTGCCCGAGATCCTCGTTCAGACGCGCCACCAGGGTCGGCGCGAGCAGCCGCAGATTCGTCGCCCACGCCGTGGAGTCACAACGTACGACCAGCACCCGCTCGTCCTCGTCGTACCGCTCCGGCTCACAGTGCTTGGCCACGTCCTCGCCGACGATCTCCGGCCAGCGCCCCATCACCCCGCCCACCGCGGCCGGGGCCTCCCAGCCGCGCTCCGTGAGCAGCCGGTTGATCGCCGGACCGAGCGCCACCGGGTCCCGCCGGTCGGCGCGCGCCCCGGAGCGCAGACCGCCGCGCCGCGCCTGCTTCCGCTGCTGCACCGCGTCCCCACGCGCGCGCGCCGCCTCCTTGGCCGCACGCAACGCCACACGCGCCAAGTCGACACCGGACGGCTCGGGGGCCTTCCCGCCACCGCCCGGGGGCGTGTCCGGCCCGCTCATACGCGCTCCACCGTCCCGCCCGTCACGGCGAACCGCACACCCGCCAGCACATGAGGGACGTCGTCGTCGACCGCCGCGGTCACCAGGACCTGTTCACCGGGCGCCACCAGCTCGGCCAGACGCTCGCGCCGCCGCGCGTCCAGCTCGGCGAAGACGTCGTCGAGCACCAGCACCGGCTCGCTGCCCTCCGTCCGCAGCAGGTCGTAGGAGGCCAGACGCAACGCCAGCGCGTACGACCAGGACTCACCGTGGGAGGCATAGCCCTTGGCCGGCAACTGACCCAGCTTGAGCAACAGATCGTCACGGTGCGGACCGACCAGGGTGACGCCCCGCTCGATCTCGGACTTGCGCGCCTGCGCGAGGGCCGCCGTCAACTGCTCGAACAGATCCTCGCGCGTATGGGCCTCGCCGGGCGCGGACGGCTTGTACTCCAGCGCGACCGGTCCACCGCCGGGCGCGAGCTGCTCGTACGCCTTGTCGGCCAGCGGCTGGAGCGCGCCGATCAGATCCAGCCGCTGCACCAGAAGCTCGGCACCCGCACGCGCGAGGTGCTGGTCCCACACGTCGAGCGTGGACAGGTCCAGGGTGCGGCCGCCGTGCCGGCGCGCCAGCGCGGCCGACTTCAACAGGGTGTTGCGCTGCTTGAGCACCCGGTCGTAGTCGGCGCGGACACCGGCCATGCGCGGGGAGCGCGCGGTGATCAGCTCGTCCAGGAACCGGCGCCGTTCACCGGGATCCCCCTTGACCAGAACCAGGTCCTCGGGCGCGAACAGCACCGTACGGACGATCCCCAGCACGTCCCGGGGCCTGACCTGCGAGGACCTGTTGATGCGGGCGCGGTTGGCACGGCCCGGATTCAGCTCCAGCTCGACCAGTTGCTGCCGCTCGCCCTGACGCACCTGGGCCCGGACGATCGCACGGTCGGCACCCATCCGGACCAGCGGGGCGTCGGAGGAGACCCGGTGGCTGCCGAGGGTGGCGAGGTAACCGACCGCCTCGACCAGGTTCGTCTTGCCCTGTCCATTGGGCCCGACGAAGGCCGTCACCCCCGGATCGAGCGGGACCTCGACCCGGGGGTAGGACCGGAAGTCGGCCAGCGACAGATGCGTGACGTGCATGCTCGTTCCGCCGACCTCCCCGGCGTCGCGGACCGCCGCGCGGTCCTGTGGATACGGGACGTGCCCTGTGGACTACTTCTTCTCGACCGCGTGGCCGCCGAACTGGTTGCGCAGCGCAGCGATCATCTTCATCTGCGGCGAGTCCTCCTGACGCGAGGCGAACCGCGCGAACAGCGAGGCGGTGATCGCCGGCAGCGGGACCGCGTTGTCGATGGCGGCCTCCACGGTCCAGCGTCCCTCACCGGAGTCCTGCGCGAAACCTCGGAGCCCGTCCAGGTGCTCGTCCTCGTCCAGGGCGTTCACCGCCAGGTCGAGCAGCCAGGAGCGGATGACGGTGCCCTCCTGCCAGGAGCGGAACACCTCACGGACGTCGGTCACCGAGTCGACCTTCTCCAGCAGCTCCCAGCCCTCGGCGTAGGCCTGCATCATGGCGTACTCGATGCCGTTGTGGACCATCTTCGCGAAGTGGCCCGCGCCGACCTTGCCCGCGTGCACCGACCCGAAGTCGCCCTCCGGCTTGAGGGCGTCGAACACCGGCTGCACCTTGGCGACGTCCTCCTTGTCGCCGCCGTACATCAGCGCGTAGCCGTTCTCCAGACCCCAGACGCCGCCCGAGACGCCGCAGTCGACGAAGCCGATGCCCTTGGCCGCCAACTCCCCGGCGTGCTTCTCGTCGTCCGTCCAGCGGGAATTGCCGCCGTCCACGACGACGTCACCCGGCTCGAGCAGCTCGGCCAGCTCGTCGATCGTGGACTGGGTCGGTTCGCCCGCCGGAACCATCACCCACACCACACGGGGGCCGCTGAGCTTGCCCACAAGCTCCCGCAGGCTGTGGACGTCGGCGAGGTCCGGGTTGCGGTCGTATCCGAAGACGGTGTGACCCGCGCGGCGAATCCGCTCGCGCATGTTGCCGCCCATCTTGCCGAGGCCGACGAGACCGAGCTCCATCAGTTGTGATCCTTAGGTATGCGACGTGGCGTGTCGGCACGTACGTGCCGGCGTCCGAGCCTAAACCCGGACGGTCGCGCACATCTGTGGGCATACGCGCTCATCCGTAGCCCTCACCCGCGGCTTCCCCGGAACGGCGGTCAGCCGCTGAGCCGCACCGGCATACTGCGGTCCCGGGGGCCCGCCCCCGCCCCTCGGCAGTCGCTGCGGCGGGCGCACCTCAGCCGCTGAGCCGCACCGGCATGATCAGGTACTTGTAGGCCTCGTCCGCCTCCGCGTCCACCGCCGGACGGCCACTGAGCAGCGCAGGCTTGGTGGACGTGGTGAAGGACAGCTGGGCCACCGGGGAGTCGATGGCGCTCAGGCCGTCCAGCAGGAACGTCGGGTTGAAGGCGATCGAGATGTCGTCGCCCTCCAGCTGGGCGTCGACCCTTTCCACAGCCTGTGCGTCGTCGCTGGAACCGGCCTCCAGGATGAGCACGCCCTGCTCGAAGCTCAGCCGCACCGGGGTGTTGCGCTCGGCGACCAGGGCCACGCGCTTGACGGCCTCCACGAAGGGGGCGGTCTCGATCACGGCGACGCTGTTGAACTCGGTCGGGAACAGCGTGCGGTACTTCGGGAGGTCGCCCTCCAGCAGACGCGTGGTGGTCCGGCGGCCGGCGCCCTCGAAGCCGATCAGGCCCTCGCCCGCGCCCGAACCGGACAGCGCCAGGATCACCTGGTCACCGCTGGTCAGCGCCTTGGCGGTGTCCTGGAGCGTCTTGGCGGGCACCAGGGCGACCGCGGAGACCTCCGGGTTCTCCGGCTTCCACAGGAACTCGCGGACCGCGAAGCGGTAGCGGTCGGTGGAGGCCAGCGTGACGGTGTCGCCCTCGATCTCGATGCGCACACCGGTGAGGACCGGCAACGTGTCGTCACGGCCGGCCGCGATGGCGACCTGCTGCACGGCGGAGGCGAAGACCTCGCCGGGGACCGTACCCGTCGCGTTCGGCATCTGCGGCAGGGCCGGGTACTCCTCCACAGGCAGTGTGTGGAGCGTGAACCGCGAGGACCCGCACACCACCGTCGCCCGTACACCGTCTGTGGAAATCTCCACCGGCCGGTTGGGGAGAGCGCGGGAGATGTCGGCCAGCAGACGGCCCGAGACCAGGACCGTGCCCTCCTCCTCGACCTCCGCCTCCACCGACACCCGCGCGGAGACCTCGTAGTCGAAGCTGGACAGGCTCAGCTGGCCGTCCTCGGCCTTCAGGAGCAGGCCGGCGAGGACAGGGGCCGGCGGACGGGCCGGGAGGCTGCGCGCCGCCCAGGCCACTGCCTCCGCGAGTACGTCGCGTTCCACCCGGATCTTCACTGTTGCCGCCTCCTGCTGTTGCCGGCGCTTCTCGCCCTGCCTGGCTTCGTCGTCTGACTCGGTGTCGTCGGCCCCTGGACCGGGAAGGACACCGGGGACCAGTCTGACGCACCGCACTGACAGTAGGCGCCCCCTGGGGTCAAGTCGTGACGAGTGGCGGTCGGGGCCGAGACAGCAAGTTGTGCACAGGGCCTCCTTCGAAACGGATTCCTCGCTCTCTCTAGTCGGGAGTAGTAGTAGGGCCTGTGGATACCGTGGATAACCTTGTTTCCGCAGGTCAACGTGAGAATTTTGTCCACGGACCCTGTGGGCAGAGGCCGTGGACAACTGGGCGTCTCTGTGGAGAACGGAAAGTTCTGCACATCCCGTACACAGGGAGGGGCGAGTTCTCCCCAGCGCCGTCCCCAGGTTTGCGGGTCTTTCCCACAGGCCTCTGCGGCAGCCTGGTGTGACGCCTTTCACTCGCCTCGGTGAAGAGGCGCGTCATGTTGCCGAACAGTGGACAGGCATGTGGAGAACTGGGTGATCACTGGGGACAACCCCCCTCGACCTGTGGGTCGCCCGTGGACAACTCGATGCGCAGGCTGCGGGTCTCTGAGTTGTCCACAGCCTGTGGAGACTGCTTGTCCACGTATCCACAACCTGTTGACCTGGCCCGATGGTCCCTCGGCAGGCTGCCCTGTGGACAAGATCGGGACAACTTCTCGGTCCCCAGGATGTGGACGGGAAAAAGTCACTGAATCTGTGGACGAAGGCCGTAACCCGGCATCGGAATCGAACAACGGCGGGCTGCCCGACGCGGAGGCGAGACGTCCGGGACATGGGGAAGGGCGCCCTCGGACCGCTCCGGGGGCGCCCTCGACGACGATGCCGTCCGCTCCGCGGGCCGTTCAGCCGGCCTTGATGCGGTTGGTGAGCTCGGTGACCTGGTTGTAGATGGAACGCCGCTCGGCCATCAGATTGCGGATCTTCCGGTCGGCGTGCATCACCGTGGTGTGGTCGCGGCCGCCGAACAGCGCGCCGATCTTCGGCAGCGACAGGTCTGTCAGCTCACGGCACAGGTACATGGCGATCTGGCGGGCCGTCACCAGCTGCCGGCCCCGGGAGCTGCCGCACAGGTCCTCGACCGTGAGGCCGAAGTAGTCGGCCGTGGCGCTCATGATGGCCGTCGACGTGATCTCCGGCGTCGAGTCGTCGCCGCCGGGCATCAGGTCCTTGAGGACGATCTCCGTCAGGCCCAGGTCCACCGGCTGCCGGTTGAGCGAGGCGAACGCCGTCACCCGGATCAGCGCGCCCTCCAGCTCACGAATGTTCCGCGAGATCCGGGAGGCGATGAACTCCAGCACCTCCGGCGGGGCGTTGAGCTGCTCCTGGACGGCCTTCTTGCGCAGGATCGCGATGCGCGTCTCCAGCTCCGGCGGCTGGACGTCGGTGATCAGACCCCACTCGAAACGGTTCCGCAGCCGGTCCTCCAACGTGACCAGCTGCTTGGGCGGCCGGTCGCTGGAGAGGACGATCTGCTTGTTGGCGTTGTGAAGCGTGTTGAAGGTGTGGAAGAACTCCTCCTGCGTCGACTCCTTGTCCGCCAGGAACTGGATGTCGTCGACGAGCAGGATGTCCATCTCGCGGTAGCGCTTGCGGAAGCTGTCGCCCTTGCCGTCGCGGATGGAGTTGATGAACTCGTTGGTGAACTCCTCCGAGCTCACGTACCGCACGCGCGTGCCGGGGTACAGGCTCCTCGCGTAGTGTCCGATCGCGTGCAGCAGGTGGGTCTTGCCGAGCCCGGACTCCCCGTAGATGAAAAGCGGGTTGTAGGCCTTCGCCGGCGCCTCGGCGACGGCGACCGCCGCCGCGTGCGCGAAGCGGTTGGACGCGCCGATGACGAACGTGTCGAAGAGGTACTTCGGGTTCAGCCGCGCGGTCGGCTCGCCGGGGCCGGTCGCCGGTGCGGGCTGTGCGGCCAGCGGGCCGGGTGCGCCGGTGGTGGGCAGGTTGGGGCCCACGGGACCGCCGCGGTGGACGTGCCCGGAGGGGGAGGCGGGCGGTTCACGGCGTACGGCGTCGCGCTGTTCGTAGTCGCCGCGTGACGCCTCGTAGTCGGGGCGCTGCTGCTCGTAGGACGGCCGGTCCGCGGGCTGGGGGCGGTAGTCCTGTACGGGCGAGCCGCCGCCGTAACCGTCCTGCGGGCCGTACGCCTCCTGCGGGGGAGTGGCGTACGGGTCCCGCTCCGGGAAGCCGAGGCGCTGCTGCTGCCAGCCGTATTCCTCCTGCGTCTGCCGCGGCCAGGCGCCGGGCTCCGGACGCTGGTACTCCGACGGGTAGACGGGGCGGGCGGTGGGCAGATGGTCACCGGAGGGGCCCTGCTGCTGGTCGGTGCGGCGGCGGCCGTATCCCTCGTAGCCGTCGTATCCCTCGTACGGTTCGCGCTCCTGCCGCTCCTGCCGCTCCTGCCGGCCGGACCGGTCGAGGTGGTCGGGGCGGTCCTGGCGGACGGCCGGGAGCTCGGGTTCCTCGTAGCGCGGCCGGGGCGCCGGTGGGGACGGGGGCTCGCCGACGGTGTCGTCGACGGTGATCGCGATGCGGATCGGGCGTCCGCACTCGCGGCTCAGGCTCTCGCCGACGACAGGGGCGAGGCGGCCCTCGAGCACGCCCTTGGCGAACTCGTTGGGTACGGCGAGCAGCGCGGTGTCGGCGACGAGTGCCAGCGGCTGGCAGCGCCGGATCCAGTGCTCGTCCTTGACCTCGACTCCTTGTCCGCGGCCTTCCCCGAGGAGTTGCTCCAGTACGCGTGGCCACACTGCGGCAAGATCGGCAGGTACGTCAGCCACAGGGCACGCTCTCTCACAGGTCCTCCGATCGTGTGATGCGAAGGACGGGTCGGGATGTAAATCGGGTGGTGGGGGGTCGAGGGAAGGAATCGTCAAGGGAACGAATGGGAGTCCAGCCACGGTAGTCAGCGCGGCCGGTACGGTTCAAGTTGTTGTCCCCAGGCTGTGGACAAGTGTCTCCCAGCCGTCGCCGGTTTGACCGAATGGCGCAGCCGCGCGTACCGTGACCAGGTCGAGTTGTCGATGGCTGCTGCCGCCTGCCTCCGATGGGCACAGATCACGCAAGGTGATCGGTCAGCGGTGCACTCGGGCGTAACGCGAGCTACTCGTGGGCGCACGGTGACAGCCAGGACGGCACCCCGCAAACACCGAGTCTTTCTGGAGCCCCCGAGTGAGCAAGCGCACCTTCCAGCCGAACAACCGTCGTCGCGCCAAGACCCACGGCTTCCGGCTGCGTATGCGCACCCGTGCCGGCCGCGCGATTCTCGCGTCCCGCCGCAGCAAGGGTCGCGCCCGTCTGTCCGCCTGATCCCGGTCAGGTCATGCCGTCGTGCTGCCCACCGAGAACCGGCTGAGGCGGCGCGAGGACTTCGCGACCGCGGTACGACGAGGGCGCCGGGCCGGAAGTCGGCATCTCGTCGTCCATCTTCGTAGCGGTCCCACGAACCCGCATGCGCCTGGGGAGAGCGCTCCCCCGTCGCGTGCGGGTTTCGTCGTGAGCAAGGCCGTGGGTGGTGCGGTGGTGCGCAACAAGGTGAAGCGCAGGCTTCGCCATCTGATGCGCGAGCGAGTCGGTGGGCTGCCCCCCGGTAGCCTGGTAGTCGTACGAGCGCTGCCCGGTGCGGGCGACGCCGACCACGCACAACTGGCCCGAGACCTGGATGCCGCCCTGCGGCGGCTGCTGGGAGGGGGCGCGCGATGAAGTACCCGCTGCTGGCTCTGATCAAGGTCTACCAGTGGACGATCAGTCCGCTGCTGGGGCCGGTGTGCAAGTACTACCCGTCGTGTTCCCACTACGGCTACACGGCCATCGACCGGCACGGCGCCATCAAGGGCACAGCGCTCACGGCCTGGCGCATTCTCCGGTGCAATCCGTGGTCGCTGGGTGGTGTGGACCATGTCCCTCCGCGCAAGCGTCCGCGGTGGCACGAAATGTTGCGTGACGCCTGGCGTGCACGCAGGGGCGGGACCTCCGCCGCCGAACCGGCCACCGAGGGACGAGCCTCCCCCACAGGTAGGACGAGTCCTTCGAGCCCGGCCGCAGAGACCTCGTCCCATGCCCAAGGAGCATGATTAGTGGACACGATTGCCAGCCTCTTCAGCTTCATCACGACACCTGTCTCCTGGGTCATCGTCCAGTTCCACAAGGTGTACGGGGCCATTTTCGGCCCCGACACCGGGTGGGCCTGGGGCCTGTCGATCGTGTCCCTGGTGATTCTGATCCGTATCTGCCTGATCCCGCTCTTCGTGAAGCAGATCAAGGCGACGCGCGCGATGCAGACGCTCCAGCCGGAGATGAAGAAGATCCAGGAGCGTTACAAGAACGACCGGCAGCGCCAGTCCGAAGAGATGATGAAGCTGTACAAGGAGACGGGCACCAACCCGCTCTCCTCGTGCCTTCCGATCCTGGCGCAGTCGCCGTTCTTCTTCGCCCTTTACCACGTGCTCAACAGCATCGCGTCGAACGACACCATCGGCGTGATCAACGAGCGTCTGCTGGAGAGCGCGCAGAGGGCCCACATCTTCGGCGCCCCGCTCGCGGCGAAGTTCACGGACAGCTCGGAGAAGGTCGAGGCGCTCAACTCCTCGCTGACCGATGTCCGCATCGTCACGGCCATCATGATCATTCTGATGTCGCTGTCGCAGTTCTACACGCAGCGCCAGTTGATGACGAAGAACGTCGACACCACGGTGAAGACGCCGTTCATGCAGCAGCAGAAGATGCTGATGTACGTCTTCCCCGTCATCTTCGCCGTCTTCGGCATCAACTTCCCGGTCGGTGTCCTCGTCTACTGGCTGACCACCAACGTGTGGACCATGGGCCAGCAGATGTACTTCATCCACAACAACCCCACGCCGGGTTCCAAGGCCCAGGCCGCTTACCTGGAGCGCCTCCTCAAGAGCGTCTCCAAGCACGGCAGGACCCGCGGCCGTGGTGAGCGCGCCATCGTCAAGGCCATCGTGGCCAAGGGCCGGGACCGCAACGAGTACGAGCGCAAGTTCGTCAACGGTCTGAACAAGGCGGGCCTCGCGGCCCAGGCCGACGGCACGGTGGTCAAGGGCGAGAGCACGGCCGCCGCGCAGGCCGAGGACGCGGCCGCTGGGGCCGCCGCCAAGCGGCAGCAGCCCAAGCGGCAGACCAAGTCCCAGCGCCAGTCCGGTACGGCCAAGGCGGCCGGTGAGCCCATTTCACTGACCAAGCCCGAGGAACCCGAGGACGCCAAGCCCGCCGGTCCTGCCAAGAAGGACAAAGCCAAGCCCGCCGGCAGTACCCGCAGCAGGGCCCAGTCCGGGCAGCGCAAGGGACCGCAGCGGCCCAAGTCCCCGTCCAAGAAGTAAGAAGGAGTCCATCCCGTGACGGAAGGCACCACCTCCGCCGCTGCCGAGGGCGCAGACACCCTGACCCGCCTGGAGCAGGAGGGTGAGATCGCGGCGGACTATCTGGAGGGTCTGCTCGACATCGCCGACCTCGACGGCGACATCGACATGGACGTCGAGGCCGACCGCGCCTCCGTTTCGATCATCAGCGACACGGGCAGCCGCGACCTGCAGAAGCTGGTGGGTCGTGATGGTGAGGTGCTGGAGGCGCTCCAGGAGCTCACGCGTCTGGCCGTGCACCGGGAGACCGGGGACCGCAGCCGTCTCATGCTCGACATCGCCGGTTACCGGGCCCAGAAGCGGACCGAGCTGTTCGAGCTGGGGGCCAAGGCGGCGGCCGAGGCCAGGAGCAGTGGCGAGGCCGTGAAGCTGGATCCGATGACTCCGTTCGAGCGCAAGGTCGTGCACGACGCGGTCAAGGCGGCCGGCCTGCGCAGCGAGTCCGAGGGCGAGGAGCCGCAGCGCTTCGTCGTCGTGCTTCCCGCCTGATCGGTTCTACGTTCCACCGGCCCCGTCTGTTGCGCAGACGGGGCCGAACTTTGTCAGCCTGATAGTTCTGTGGTTCTGGTGTCGGCATCCGGTGTCGGCACGGTACGGAAGGACGGTCCCCCGTGACGGAGGCAGCGGAGCTTCCCCCCGCGCCCGAGCAGGCACGTGAGGTGTTCGGCGATCGCTTCGAGGACGCGGTCCGGTACGCGGAGCTGCTCGCCGAGGCGGGCGTGCAACGCGGCTTGATCGGGCCGCGCGAGGTCCCCCGACTGTGGGAGCGACACCTGTTGAACTGCGCGGTGCTCTCGGAGGTCGTGCCCGAGGGCGTGATGGTGTGTGATGTGGGCTCGGGCGCGGGCCTGCCGGGCATCCCCCTGGCGCTGGTCCGGGAGGACCTCAAGATCACCCTGTTGGAGCCGCTGCTCCGGCGCACCAACTTTCTGACCGAGGTCGTCGAGCTGCTCGGACTGGACCACGTGACGGTCGTGCGCGGTCGGGCCGAGGAGGTCATGGGGAAGCTGCCTCCGGTGCATGTGGTGACCGCACGCGCCGTGGCTCCGCTGGACCGCCTGGCCACGTGGGGCATTCCTCTGCTGCGGCCCTACGGCGAGATGCTGGCACTCAAGGGCGACGCCGCCGAGGAGGAGCTGAAGAGTGCGGCGACGGCGCTGAGCAAACTCGGTGCCGTGGAGACATCCATCGTGCAGGTGGGCGAGGGCGTCGTGAATCCGATGTCCACAGTGGTGCGGGTCGAGGTCGGGGAGAGCCCGGGCGGTGTGCGGTTCGCGGCGAAGCGTGCGAAGGCTGCTCGTGCGGGAAGAATCCGGCGCCGACGCTGAGGGCCGGACGTACTCCACACAAGCTGTCACATCCATGCTGCCGGAGTGTCGCGGCAGTGCCGCCTCGGCCGCTATGCATCGTGTTTCACGTGAAACGTCGCTCACTGCTGCACGACATCATCAGGCGAGGGCGCGCTGCGGCCGAACCCCGTGGCCGAAAGCCCCTCGGTTCGCTCGGGGAGGTTCCGGTTCCCGACGAGACACCCGCCTTCTCAGGAGGGGTGGAGTTGTCCACAGAGGTGGTTTTCTCCACAGAACGTCAGGGCTCACTGGTTCACGGCCCCCAAGGCATGGGAGTCTCTGTTCATAGCGAGCCTGAAGTCGAGGAGAGTGAATCCTTGCGGTCCGACGCCAACATCGCGGGACCGATGACCGATCCGGTCCCCGGTCCCCGTACCGATTCGACGGGAGCGGATGTTTCACGTGAAACGCCGCCCCCGATGGACGACACTCCCATCGGTCGTGCTGCCCAACTGGCGGTGGAGGCTCTGGGGCGAGCCGGTGAGGGCCTGCCACGGCCCGAGCAGACCCGTGTCATCGTGGTCGCCAACCAGAAGGGTGGTGTCGGCAAGACGACCACCACCGTCAACCTTGCCGCGTCGCTCGCTCTGCACGGCAGCCGTGTCCTGGTAATCGACCTCGACCCCCAGGGCAACGCGTCCACGGCCCTGGGCATCGACCACCATGCGGAGGTCCCCTCCATCTATGACGTCCTGGTGGAGAGCAAGCCGCTCGCGGAGGTCGTCCAGCCTGTTTCCGATGTCGAGGGGCTCTTCTGTGCGCCTGCCACGATCGATCTCGCTGGTGCGGAGATCGAGCTGGTGTCGCTGGTGGCTCGGGAAAGCCGGCTGCAGCGTGCGATCCAGGCGTATGAGCAGCCGCTGGACTACATCCTCATCGACTGCCCGCCCTCACTCGGCCTGCTGACGGTCAACGCGATGGTGGCCGGTCAGGAGGTTCTGATTCCGATCCAGTGCGAGTACTACGCGCTGGAGGGGCTGGGACAGCTGCTGCGCAATGTCGACCTGGTACGGGGGCACCTCAACCCCACCCTGCACGTATCGACGATTCTGCTCACCATGTACGACGGCCGGACGCGGCTCGCGTCGCAGGTGGCGGACGAGGTGCGCACCCACTTCGGCGACGAGGTGCTGCGGACGAGCATTCCCCGCTCCGTCCGTATCTCGGAGGCGCCGAGCTATGGGCAGACGGTGCTGACTTACGATCCTGGATCAAGTGGTGCCCTCTCCTATTTCGAGGCGGCACGAGAGATTGCGCTGAGGGGTGTCGGCGTCAGCTATGACGCGTCGCAGGCCCACCCCGGCGTACGGCAGAACGATCCGAGCATGGTGGAGGGCGTTCAGTGAGCGAGCGACGGAGAGGGCTGGGTCGTGGTATCGGCGCACTGATCCCTACCGCCCCGACGGAGAAGACGATGGCGCCGGTCGCGGTGGGCGGCGCTGCTTCCTCGTCCCCTTCGGCGATGCCGATATTGCCGAGCGAGCGAGGAGTGGCTGCCGCGAAGGTGGCCATGCTGTCGAATGTTCCACGTGAAACGGAGGAGGGCGCTGCGGTCTCGTCCGTGTCGCCCATGGGTGCGCATTTCGCCGAGATCCCTCTTGATGCCATTACGCCGAACCCCCGGCAGCCGCGTGAGGTCTTCGACGAGGATGCGCTGTCCGAGCTGGTCACCTCCATCAAGGAGGTCGGTCTCCTCCAGCCGGTCGTCGTACGACAGGTGGATTCCGCGCGCTACGAGCTCATCATGGGGGAGCGGCGGTGGCGGGCCTGCCGCGAGGCGGGACTCCAGGCGATTCCGGCGGTCGTGCGTGCTACGGAGGACGAGAAGCTCCTCTTGGACGCGCTGTTGGAGAACCTGCACCGCGCCCAGCTGAACCCGTTGGAAGAGGCCGCCGCCTACGACCAGCTGCTGAAGGACTTCAACTGCACGCAGGATCAGCTGGCTGACCGCATCGGCCGGTCCCGCCCGCAGGTGTCCAATACGCTGCGTCTGCTGAAGCTGCCGCCGGCCGTTCAGCGACGGCTGGCCGCCGGTGTGCTGTCCGCCGGACACGCACGTGCGCTGCTGTCCGTTGAGGACGCCGAGGAGCAGGACCGGCTGGCCCACCGGATCGTGGCCGAAGGGCTCTCGGTGCGGGCGGTCGAGGAGATCGTGACCCTGATGGGTTCAGGTCCTCAGAAGGCCCAGCGGTCCAAGGGGCCGCGCGCCGGAGCTCTTGTCTCGCCGGCACTGACGGATCTGGCGATGCGTCTTTCGGATCGCTTCGAGACGCGGGTGAAGGTCGACCTGGGACAGAAGAAGGGCAAGATCACCGTCGAGTTCGCCTCCATGGAGGACCTCGAACGTATCCTCGGCACCCTCGCCCCGGGAGAGGGCCCCGTTCTCCAGAGAAGTCTGGTGGATGACGACTCCATGGAGACCGAGTCCTGACCCTTCGGCCCAGTCGGCCGTGCGTCCGACTGGGCGACCAGGGGCGGACCGTGTCCCGGTGTACACCGGGACACGGTCCGCCCTTTGCTTTTTGGCGGTGTCAATGGAATCGCTTCATGGATACGATGCGTTCGGACAGGGCGCATTCACCCGGCAGTACCTCTGAGAGCAAAGCAGGGGCCATGCGAATGACAAGCCGCACCGGACTGATGAGCGTAGGACTGGGGGTGGGCGCCGTCAGCGGTTTCATCGGCAGCCTGCTCAGGGAACGGAGTGCTCTGACAGCCGCCCGCGAGGCAGCGGGCGAAGGAAGCGAGGAACAGCCTTCATGGGCCGTCGGCTCGTACCGCTCACGCTGGACAACCTTCCGGATCTTCCCCAGCGCTGTCGCTCGTGCGTCTTCTGGGAACTCGACCCCGTCAGCGGCGAGGCAGCGGTAAAGGCGGGAACCCCCGCGGTCGAGAAGGAGGCGTGGATCTCGGCCGTCCTGCTGGACTGGGGATCCTGCGGAAGGATCGTCTACGTCGATGACGTCCCCGCGGGTTTCGTCCTCTACGCTCCACCCGCCTATGTGCCACGCTCCGCAGCGTTTCCCACTAGCCCCGTATCGCCCGATGCGGTGCAGCTGATGACCGCGTTCATCATGCCGGAGTACCAGGGGCAAGGACTGGGACGGGTGATGGTGCAGACAGTGGCCAAGGATCTGCTGCGTCGGGGCTTCAAAGCGATCGAGGCGTTCGGCGACGCCCGCTGGAAGGAGCCGGCCTGTGTCCTGCCCGCCGATCATCTGCTGGCCGTGGGCTTCAAGACGGTCCGCCAGCACCCCACCTACCCTCGACTGAGGCTGGAGCTGAGGACGACGCTCTCCTGGAAGGAAGACGTCGAGATGGCGCTGGACCGGCTGCTCGGGGCGGTACAGAAGGAGCCGGCGCTGCGGCCCCTCTGATGTTCCTCATACGAATGGGCCGACCCATCTGGGTCGGCCCATTCGTGTTTCACGTGAAACACGTGCCGCCGGGGAGGCGGTCAGCTCTTATTCGGCGATGAAGTCCTCGAGATCGCGGACGATCGCGGCCTTCGGCTTGGCGCCGACGATGGTCTTGGCGACCTCACCACCCTGGTAGACGTTCAAGGTCGGGATGGACATGACGCCGTACTTGGCGGCCGTGGCCGGGTTCTCGTCGATGTTGAGCTTGACGATCTCGATCTTGTCGCCGTACTCGGCGGCGATCGCCTCGAGGGAGGGGGCGATCTGACGGCACGGACCGCACCAGGCGGCCCAGAAGTCCACCAGGACGGGCTTGTCGCTCTTGAGGACGTCCTGCTCGAAGGAGTCGTCGGTCACATGCTTCAGGGTGCCGGCCACAGCGGGCTCCTTAACTGGTCGGTGCGTGAGGCGGATGGGGGTCAGACAGCGGTCTTCTCGGGCTCGGCCTTGTCCTCGTCCGCGAGAGCGGCGAGGAAGCGCTCGGCGTCGAGGGCGGCGGCACAGCCCGTACCGGCCGCGGTGATCGCCTGACGGTAGGTGTGGTCGACCACGTCGCCGGCGCCGAAGACACCGGGGAGGTTCGTGCGCGTCGAGGGTGCCTCGACCTTCAGGTAGCCCTCCTCGTCCAGCTCCAGCTGGCCCTTGAAGAGCTCGGTGCGCGGGTCGTGGCCGATCGCGATGAACAGACCGGTCACCGCCAGGTCGGAGAGCTCACCGGTCTTGACGTTGCGCAGTTTCAGGCCCGAGAGCTTCTGGTCGCCCTGGACCTCGGCGACCTCGCTGTCCCAGACGAACGAGATCTTCGGGTCGGCGAAAGCGCGCTCCTGCATCGCCTTGGAGGCGCGCAGGGTGTCACGGCGGTGGACGATCGTCACGGACTTGGCGAAGCGGGAGAGGAAGGTGGCCTCTTCCATCGCGGTGTCGCCACCACCGATCACGGCGATGTCGTGGTCCTTGAAGAAGAACCCGTCACACGTGGCGCACCACGAGACACCGCGGCCGGACAGGGCGTCCTCGTTGGGCAGGCCGAGCTTGCGGTGCTGCGACCCGGTGGTGACGATGACGGCCTTCGCCCTGTGGACCGTGCCGGCGGTGTCCGTGACGGTCTTGATCTCACTGGTCAGGTCGACGGCGACCGCATCGTCCGGGACGAGCTCGGCGCCGAAGCGCTCAGCCTGAGCTCGCATGTTGTCCATGAGCTCGGGGCCCATGATGCCGTCCTGGAAGCCGGGGAAGTTCTCGACCTCGGTGGTGTTCATCAGCGCGCCGCCGGCGGTGACGGCGCCCTCGAACACCAGGGGCTTCAGCGACGCGCGGGCGGTGTAGAGCGCCGCCGTGTAGCCGGCGGGCCCCGAGCCGATGATGATCACGTTACGGACGTCGCTCACGGCTTGATTCCTCGTCTCTGGTCTGCATCGGTCGACCGGGGGAAGCTTCTTTCGGAACTCTCACCCCACCCAACGGATCCTAAGGGGCGCGCATTCCCGTGGCGTCCGGGCGCACGGGCACGACCCGCTGCCGGCACGGAGAAGCCGTACACCGTACGGGATACCACGCAGGAGGGCGGCGAAGCGCCGGTTGTCAGGGGCGCGTGTAGGAGCGCTTCAGCAGAACCTTCGCCGTGACAGCCGTGGACGGACTGTCCACACAGGTAGCCTCGACGAGGTACGCGGTCACCCGGGTGCCGTCCGAGACGTCGGGAAGCACGACGAGCATCGCGTCCCTCCCCTTGTACGTGCCCTTCTCGGTGACGAGTGCGGTGTCATTGCGGCCGATGCCGTCGCTGACGCATTTCGGCACCGCAGGATCCTTGAAGGCCCTGGGACTGACGGCGTCGGGCTCCGACTGCGACCCGAAGGTGTGCGCGGTGCTGGAGCCTTCCTTCTTCCCTTGGCTCTGCGTGAGAAGATCGGTGACCTGTTTCTCCAGCTTCCCCTCGAAGAAGGTGTCCGAGGCGGCCGTCTCGGGACCTTCGTCCTGGCCGGTGCCGTCGTTCATGGAGGACAGCACCACCGTCCCCAGCCCTAGAACAACGACGGTGAACATGGTTCCCAGGACGGGGACCCGGCGGCGCCCACCGCGTGGACGGTCCTTGCGTCCCGGTCCGGTCGTGGCGGAACGGGGGCGCCCGGCGGGCCGGTCCTGGGGCCTCGGCGTTTCACGTGAAACATGCGCGGGCTCGTCGTCGGGGGACGCGGGAGAAGTACCGGCGGGTTCCTCGGCAGCCTCAGCCTCAGGCTTCGGTGTCGTTGCGTGCAGCAGGGCCTCTGCGGCCAGTGCGGCGTCGATGCGGCCCGCCACCTCGGCGGGCATGCGGGGCGGGCCCGGCGCCGTGCCGAGCAGGTCGCGGATCCCCTTGAGAGAGGCATGGACGTCCGCGCAGAGCGCGCACGTGTCCAGATGCCGGCGCACGTCGGCGCTCCGGGCGGACGGGAGGAGTCCTTCGGCCAGGTCGGAGATCTCCGTGACGTCCGGGTGCTCCGCCATGTCTGTCATCGACGTCACGCTCGCCCACCTCCGCCCTTCACTGCAGCCGGGTCGTTCGATCCTGGGTCCGGCGGATCCGCTTGCCGCGACCCCGCTGCGGGTGGGACGGGTGTCCCCTGCGTACGGTTCCGTCCCTCGCTCTGTTTCCTGCCCTCACCAGGGCCGTCCGGCCGTAGGTGGGTGAGCAGGGGCAGGAGTCTGGCTCTGCCCCGCGCGCAGCGGCTCTTCACCGTGCCGGTGGGCACATCGAGGATGCGGGCGGCTTCGGCGACCGGATAGCCCTGCATGTCCACGAGGACGAGTGCGGCCCGCTGATCGGACGGGAGGGTACCCATGGCCTCGATGAGCTGGCGGTGCAGGTCGTTGCGCTCGGCGGGAGCGGAGGCGGACTCGTGGGGTTCGAGCAACTGCTCCAGGCGCTTCGTGTCGTCGACCGGAGAGGTCTTGCGAGAGGATGCCTTGCGGGCACGGTCCAGGCAGGCGTTCACCGTGATCCGGTGCAGCCACGTCGTGACGGCCGACTGGCCGCGGAAGGTATGGGCGGCCCGGTAGGCGGAGACGAGGGCGTCCTGGACGGCGTCAGCGGCCTCCTCGCGGTCGCCGAGTGTCCGCAGGGCCACGGCCCACAGCCGGTCACGGTGCCGGCGTACGAGTTCACCGAAGGCGTCGAGGTCGCCCTCCACATGGCGGGCGAGGAGGTCCTGATCGCTGACGTCGCCGTAGACGCTGTCGTCTGCCATCGGACCCCTTCCCCTGGGACGCGGTGAGCTGTCAGCCGAGGATTTCGATATCGGTGATGGCCTGCTTGTAGCCGGGCTGGCTGTAGTTGACGGAATCCTGGCCGGAGTACGGCATCGCGGTCAGCCACACCAGCACGTAGCGACTCTTCACCGGCTTGTCGATCGTCACCTTCGCGGACGTGCTGTTCGTCGTCGTCTCGCCCAGTTCCTTCATGGAACTCAGCGGTGTGGACGAACTCAGGGAGTCGGTGGCGTACAGCTTGACGGTGGTGTGATCGCCGCCGTACCGCAGGGAGAGCGTCGCGGCCGACACCTCCTGGTCGGAGCCGAGGTCGTAGACGATGCCGACTCCGGGCTTGATCACTATCTTCGGACCGTCCGTGTAGCTGTTGGTCCGCCATCCCGTCGTTGTGCTGTCGTCGTACGTCAGGCCCACATCACCCGGATGCTGTGCTTCGCCCTCGGCCACGTACTCCTGGGCGCCCTCGATGCCGAGTGGCTTGGCCGGCTTGGGCTTGTCGTCGCTCTTGTCGCCGCCGTCCGTCGTCTGTGTCTGGTTGGTGTCGTCGGACTGTTTGTCCTGGCCCAGGAGCGCGTCCGCGAGCTGCCAGCTGCCCAGGCCCAGTGCGGTGATCAGCAGGGCCGAGACGGCCCACTTCAGTGTCTTGCCCGTGCGGCTCTGCAGCGGGGGAGGCGGGGCCGGCACGGGCTGGGTGACGCCCGGGTGCGGCGTCGGACGGCCGTAGGTGCCCTGCTGGTACGTCGTGCGCTGGTAGTCGGGCGGGGTGGCGAACGTGGGCTCCGGCGGGCGGATGCGGGGCATCTCGCCGATCGCCTTCACCAGTTCCTCGGGGGTGGTGCACGCCGACTCGTGGCGCGAGGCGGTGGCGCCGTCGTTGGCCAGCGCGCGCATGGCCAGTTCGGACAGCCCGCGGTGAACGCCGGCGCGCACCTGGTCGGGCGGGATCAGCCCGATGTCCTTCGGCAGCCCCGACATGCCGTAGGCGTCGCTCTCGTACGGCCAGCGCTGGGTGAGCGCCGCATAGAGCAGGGCGCCGATGGACTCGGTGTCGGTGCGCTGGGGGGTGTCGGAGCCGACGCCGCGCAGCGCCGCGTTCACCGCGAGGCCGCGGATGCGCCACTGGCCGGTCGAGGTGCGCAGGACGGCATTGGGGTTCAGACGCAGATGGGCGAGGCCCTCGCGGTGGGCCGCGGCCATGGCGGCGGAGACCTGGCTGACCATCTGGTAGGAGTCGTACGCCTCCAGTGGGCCGGACGCCAGAAGCGCCGTCAGTTCGGTGGCGTCGGGCAGCCACTCGTGCACGACGTAGACGACGTCGTTCTCCTCCACGGCGTCCAGGACCTGGACGAAGCGCGGGTCGCCCAGCAGGGCGGAGGAACGGGCCGCGGCCAGGACCGACCGGGCGCGCGCGTGATCCGCGGGCAGGATGTGCACACCGACGGCGCGGCGGAGCTTCTCGTCCACGGCACGCCAACTGCTGAACCCGTCCAGACGGGTGACGCACTCCTCGAGGCGGTAACGCCTGGCGAGCTTGTGACCACTGTGCAGTTCGGGCGGCGAGACCATCGCGGAACCTCCGGGCCCGGTGCTCTGCTGTGCCTCGTCGTTGTCCGTGTCCCGCTCCCGGTTCTGGGCCACCCCGTCGGCCGTGGACTGGTCCGCCTGCGCGGTCAGCGGCTGCTCGCCACTGTCGTCTGCCACGTCGACGGCAGCTGTGCTCCGTTCGGCCACCGTCGTTCCCTGCCTCCCCATCCCATGCGCGTCGGCCGGCGTCCGTCGCGCGCCGTTCGACGCCGAGACCAATTGTGCCCACAGTCCGCCGCTATGCACGACACACAGTGGCCGATGATGGTTGTGCGCCTACCGTTCCTAAAGACTGAGCGGGAGTAAGTCCTGGCACCAGGACCCGTGCTCAGTCGCGTGCCCCGAACAGTGTCGGGCATGCTGGTCACCCGCTTTCGCCCGTGGGGCCGGTGACGCGGATCGTGTCCGTGGTCCGGGAATCCGGGGGTGGGTTCCCTCGCGTCCTCGGCCGCCGTAACTGGCCTGGGCGGTCCGATGCCCCTGTCCATCGCTCTGGTGGGCAGGGGGCGGTGCCGTCCGTCGACGGATGCGGTGCCCGAGGGCGAGTCGTCCGATCGCCACGGCTGCGGCGTCGTGGCGAGAAGTCTTGCGGGCCTCTGCGGTGAGGGGCTTTTGCCAGCGCTGGGCGCACCACCTGGGGGTGTAGGCGGGGTCGACCGCGACGACGGTGATCCCCAGCTCAGCGGCCATGCTCGCCAGTCGTGCCCGCAGCCTGGAGACGGGCATACCGGAGATGAGCCTGTGGAACCGCTTGCGCCTGACGTGTCTCTCCCGGGTCGTCTCCGTCTGGAAGTCCAGGTTCTCGATGGCGATCGCGAGTCGGTGCCGGACGGCCCAATGCAGGAGGCGGATCAGGGCGTGGCGGACCTGGGCGTCCCGGTGGGCGGCGCTTCCGGACAGATCGTGGGAGAACCGGCGGGGCTCGCCGACGGGGTTGCCGTACTCGTCCAGGCACCATGCCGCGAGGTGGTCGGTGTCGGCACCGACGCCGACCAGGCCGCCGGTGCGGGCCTGGGCCAGCGGTACGGTCCGGGCCGGCGGGATCGTCCAGGACGCAGTGAGGTACCAGCGGCCCCGGCCGGTGTCCAGGCGGATGCGGCAGGCGACGGCGCGGTCCGCCGACACCCGGTCGGCCCATTTCTCGTCCCGGTGGCGGAAGGCGACAGTACCGGTCAGGACGTACCGGTCTCGCCCGCTGTCGGCCAGGTGGGCGAATGGGACCAGGAGTTTGATGCTCACCTCCCCGTCCGGGGTGCCACGGATTGTCTCGTTCCCGAACCGCTTCCCGCTCTCGCCGCCGGCCCGGAGGAACCAGCGCGCGGCTTCCCACCGCTGCCGCCATACGTCCTCGGTGAGCTGTGCTTGTTCGAGGTGCTGACGGTTGCGGGCCAGCCGCTTCCCACCTTGCACCACGCGCACACGCCCGGCTTCGCGGTCGGTCCGCTCAGCGGCCAGCCGGCCCTCCAACAGGTGCAATCGGCGGGTCTTGGCGAACCACTCCCGCTGGGTGCGGTAGCCACCCGGGGCCCGCTTCGTCACCTTCTCGCCGACCAGCAGCGACAGCCGGTGTGCAATCGTGCGCACACCGGCTTCCAGTCCTTGGATGTGGGCGAGCTGTACACGCCGCGACAGTGTCCACTGGTCATGCGTCGCCTCGGTGATACTGCCCGCCCGCCGTGACGAGGACTGCTCGGCCAGAACGCGCTTGCGCTGTGCCCACGTGTCCGCAGAGTGCTCCAGCCCATCGCCACAGCGCCGCTTCAGGTCGCTGGAGGCCAGTGACCCGAGATGCGCGCCGACCAGCCGCAATACTTCCTCGTCCCCAGCGCTCAACCCCTTGAGCCGGGTGCGGGTCGCGACACCGGGTGGGGCAAGGAGGGCGAACGACGACGACAACTCACGCGGCACGTCCACCCTCGTCCCTCTTCCACACGGCCCGGACACGTCTGTCACCCGCTCTCAACGACCGCACGCACAAAAAGGTCATGCATTCGATCCGGGAACTCCCGTTCCCTCCCCCGGAAACCGTGCACGCCGCAGTCCGGACACACACCTACACACGCCAGAACGCGCTCATACGCCCTCGACTCGAAACCCCCTGGCTCAGCGTCCAAGGCGTCCGCGCACCATACCGACCAGCGAGTTGACTTCCTCGATCCGCATCCGGCGGGCGGCCACGAAAAAGACTCCGAACAGTACGGCCCCACCGGCCAGCAGTGCCGCGAACGAGCCCAGGACGTCCTGGCCGAGCGTCTGCACGACCCCGTAGCAGGCCGCGCCGCTGAGCAGCGCGGCGGGGACGGAGGCGATGCACAGCCGCGCGTAGGTCCGCAGCACCCGGGCACCGTCCAGGTCCCCGCCCAGCCGCTTGCGCAGTCGGCTCCAGGCGACGCCGACACCGATCACGTAGGCCAGGCCGTAGGAGGCGGCCATGCCGACCACGGCCCAGCGGGCCGGGAGTACGACGTAGCAGATGCCCGAGGCGATCGCGTTGCCCGCGGCCACGATAACCGTGTTGTAGAAGGGGGTTCGGGTGTCCTCGTACGCGTAGAAGGCGCGCAGGACGACGTACTGCACGGAGTAGGGGATCAGGCCGAGGCCGAAGGCCATCAGCATGTAGCCCATGTTGGTGGCCGCTCCGGTGCCCGAGGAACCGAACATCAGCGTGCACATCGGGATGCCGAGCGAGACGAAGCCGAAGGCGACCGGCACGATCGCGACGGCCGTGGTGCGCAGGCCCTGGGAGATGTCGTCCCGGACGGCACCGGCGTCGTCCTCGGCCGCCGAGCGTGAGATACGGGGCAGGAGGGCGGCCATCAGGGAGACGGTGATGATGGCCTGGGGCAGGCCCCAGATCAGCTGGGCGTTGGAGTAGGCGCTGAAGCCCGTGCCGGCGATGCCCGTGTCCTTGACCGACGCGGTGGCCAACTGGGTGACCACCAGTGCGCCTGCCTGGTTGGCGAGGACGAACAGGATGGTCCACTTGGCGAGCATGGCCGCCTTGCCCAGTCCGTGGCCCTTCCAGTCGAAGCGCGGGCGGATACGGAATCCGGTCTCGCGCAGGTACGGAATCATGGCCAGGGCCTGGACGACGAGTCCGAGCAGGACGCCGACGCCCAGCAGCCGCAGGCCCTCCGGCGGGATGTTCGTGACCTTCATCTGCGAGTCCGCGGCGGTTCCGTAGACCCAGATGAAGGTGCCGAGGGTGACGATGATGACGATGTTGTTCAGGACCGGGGTCCACATCATCGCGCCGAACCGGCCGCGTGCGTTGAGGATCTGACCCATCACCACGTGAATGCCCATGAAGAAGATGGAGGGCAGGAAGAAGCGGGTGAAGGCGACGGCGACGTCGTTGGCCGCGGGGTCGTCGGCGACCGGGACCGACAGGGCACGTACCAGGAGGGGAGCGGCCAGCCACGCGAGGGCGGTGAGCGCAGCCAGGGCCACCATGACGAGCGTCAGCAGGCGGTTCGCGTACGCCTCGCCCCCGTCCTCGTCGTCCTTCATCGCTCGCACGAGCTGCGGTACGAAGACGGAGTTGAGGCCGCCGCCGACGGTCAGGATGTAGATCATGGTCGGCAGCTGGTAGGCGATCTGGAACGACTCGCCCAGCAGAGCGAGGCCCAGCGCGGAGACGATCATCGCGGACCGGACGAACCCGGTGAGGCGGGACACCATCGTGCCCGCCGCCATCACGGCGCTCGACTTCAGCAGTCCCCCGGCCCTACCGCCCTTCTTCGGGGCGGGGGCGGGAACCGGTTCAGGTGCGGGAGCCTCTGTGACGGGCGGAGTGGCTCCCGCGTAGTGGCCGGGCGTCGAGGTGGCCGGCCCCGGCACCGGCGCGTAGGGCTGTGGACCGCTCACCGGGGGGTGGCCCGGGTGCCCGCCGCCGTGCTGCTGGGGGTAGCCGCCGCCGTGCTGCTGGTCGGGGAAGACGCCGCTCTGCTGCTGATCATGAAACAGATGGGCGAAGGCGTCCGGTTCATGGCGCTGATCGCCGGCCTGGCCGACCAGGTCGTCCACGCCCACGAACTGCGTGGTGCGCGGGTCGTCGCCGTACGGCAGGTACTGCGTCGGTCCGTCCGGCTCGGGCGCGGGGGTCTGGGCCCACACCCGTGGGTCGGGGGCGTACGGGGACTGGGGCGGCTGCCCGTACAGCGGCTGCTGAGGAGGGAAGGCGCCGGGAGGGGGCGGCGGGTGCGCGGCGCGGTCGTAGAGCGCCTCGGCGACCGGGTCCTGGGCGGCGAGGTCCTGTGCCCGGTAGGGGTCCTGGTCGTAGGCGTCCTGGAGGTACGGGTCGGCGTGGGGCTGCGGCGCCTGGCCGTGCCCGGGCGGCGGCCCCTGCGGGGGGTCCGACTCGGGATGGCCCGAGTTGCCCGCGGCATGGCCGCGGTCACCGTCGTACGGCGCGTTCATGGTTACCCCACCTCATCGTCCCGGGCCCACCGGCCACGACATCCTCAACGGTCCACTCTCTCACCCGTGCCGGACGGGCCGGCGTTCTCCGGTGCGGTGTCCGGTGTCGGGTCACTCGGCTGCTCCGGGTCGTCCGCCCCCGCGTCCGTCCCGGCCTCCTGGGTGGGACGCCCTCCGGCGGCTTCCGGGTTCTGCGGGTCGTCGGTGTCCTCGTCCGCCTCGTGATCCCGACCGTCCGTCTCGCGGGCCGCGGTCCGCTTGCGCTGGGTGTACATCCGGAATCCGGCGAGGACCAGCAACAGCACGCCACCGCCGATGACCAGCATCACCGTGGCGGTGATCTCGGTGACCTTCACATCGAACGTGACGGGTTCGCCGTACTTCTGGCCGTCCTGCGTGTACAGCTGGGCGACCACCGTCGCCCGTCCGTTGGCGTTGGCGGACGTGGTGAACTTCACCGACTGGCTGTGGCCGCCGGAGACCGCGACGGGCTGCTCCTCGTAGGAGTCCCCACCGATCTCGAGACGGGTCGGGTTGGTCGAGGTGAGCCGCAGCACCAGGTGCTCGACGCCCTGAACCAGGTTGTTCTGGACCGTCACGGGGATGGTGGCGCTGCGGCCGGAGAGTTTCGTCTCCGACTTGTCGATCAGCCTGATCCGGCCGATGAGCGTGTCGAGGTACGACTCGATGCCGCTCCGGTAGATCGCCGCCTCGGACTGCCGGCCCCTCCACGACACGGACATCGCCCGGTTCAGGGCGCGTCCGAACGGGGTCACCACCCGGGACTGGTCGGAGAGGATCACCTTGAACTTGTCGAGCTTGGCCTGCGTCCTTCCGATCTGCTCGAACGTGGCACGCGGCAGCTCGCGCTCGCGCAACGAGGAGGGGTACGCGGAGGCCGAGGGGACCTTGGTGGTGGCGGCGGGGTCCGGTTCGGCCTTGGCGGCCGTCGTGAGGTCCTGCGACTCGGACCAGGTCCCGTCCTGGAGGATCGTGAGCGCCTCGGCCATCGTCTGGGCCTGGCTGGCGGACGGCATGCGCTGCGGTGCGACGACGACGCTGCGCTGCTTCCCCGTCTGCAGCCCGAGCGTCAGACTCTGGGCCAGGAACCGCTGCACGGCGAGCGTGGAGGCGGAAGCCCTGAGCATGTCGCCCTGGAACGCCGTGGACAGCCGTGCGTCCGAGACGACGGCCGTGGTGCCGCCGCCGATGGGCCGGGGCGCGGAGGGCGTGTACGACAGGTCGCCGGTCTCCTCGAAGCTGTCGCTGCGGACGATCACCTTGTCGGCTCCGGCGGATGTGGCGACCTTGACGATGGAGGGGTCGACGGCGCCGTCGACGGGCCAGGCGAAGTCCGTGGTGGGTTCGACGTGGAGGATCGACTCCACGGTGCCGGAGGCGACGTCGCTGGCTTCCTTGAGGTGGCTCAGCGAGCCGGTGACGGACGTGCCGTTGTGCGCGAGGGAGGCCAGGTCGGGGTCGCCGAACGGCAGCACGACGACCTCTTTGTCCGTCACGGCCTTCTGTACCTCGGTGAGCCATCGCTTGGCGACCGCCTGGTGGCCGCCGGCGAGGGTGGCGTCACCCTCGCCGGGGACCTCGTACCGGCCGGTCATCGCCTCGACGGACGCCAGCAGGTCCGGATCGATCACCCAGGTGACGTCGAGGTCCTTGCCCAGCGCCACCATCCGGTCCAGTCGGCCGCCCGGGGAGATGTCCTCGGCGAGGTCGTCGTCCTGGAGGACCGGGGTCTGCTGCTCGTCCGAACCCGTCTCCGCCGTCATGTGGGAGGTGGAGACCAGCGGCCACATGAACGTCGTCTTCGTCTTCGTGCCGGCGTCGTCCGGCAGCCACGGCAGGAACGTGCGCTGGACGCCGAGGGTCTGCTGCCACGGCTGCGCGGAGGTCTCCCCGGAGAGCGCCACGGTCAGCTGGTAGACGCCGTCCTTCCCGAGGTCCAGCTTGTTCACCGGCACGGAGAGGGCGAAGGGCTGCGAGACACCGGGAGTGAGCTTGTCGAACTTCTCGGCGTACTTGTCGCCGACCTCCGCGCCGATGGCGCTCCGTACGTCGGTGCTGTTCCTCGCGACGCTGTCGATGCTCGAGCGAGTGTTCAGCAGCGGCCCGACACGAAGCCCCACACGGGCGTCGGTGACGGTCTGCTTGCCCTTGTTGGTCACTGTCCCGGACACGGTGACGGTGTCGCCCTCGGTGGGGGCGCCGGGGGTGAGGGTGTCGACCGAGACGGAGACCGAGCCCTTGCCGGAGACGGCCTGCGACGCGTCCGCGCCGACGGCGTCCGCGGGGGGTGCGGTGGGCAGCTGGACGAGCCCCGTCAGCAGGGGCACTCCGGCGAGCAGGGATCCGGTGCGCCGCAGCCAGCGGCGGGCAGGTGAGGGACTCGTCCCTGGGAAGTCTGCCGCCTCGGCCACGCGCTCGCCCGTCCCTCGTCTTCGTCAGTGGTTGTCGGAATGTGCGTCCACGCATGGTAACGAGGTGCACTGGGAGGAAGTGCCGCGGACCGGTCCTGCAAGATCAGGGGCGCGGGCCTTGTCCATGTATCGGCGGGGGTGTCCGCGCGCTCGATGAGGGCGCCTCGGGCCGTTCGGGCCACGTACCCTCTTCTGTTGTGCCGAACGCCAACGAAGAAACCAGTGCCCTGAGCCAGGCGCAGGACCGCGCAGTGAGTGAACTGCTGCGGGTCGCCCCTGTCGCCGACGACCTCGCCCGCCGCTTCCAGGAGGCCGGGTTCTCACTCGCCCTGGTGGGCGGCTCGGTGCGGGACGCACTGCTCGGCCGACTCGGCAACGATCTGGACTTCACGACCGACGCCCGCCCGCAGGACGTACTGAAGATCATGCGTCCCTGGGCGGACGCCGTCTGGGACGTCGGGATCGCCTTCGGCACGGTCGGTGCACAGAAGGAAGCCCGCGTCGGAGACGCCGACCGAAGCTTCCAGATCGAGGTGACCACCTATCGCTCGGAAGCGTACGACCGCACCTCGCGCAAGCCGGAGGTGTCGTACGGCGACTCGATCGAGGAGGATCTGGTCCGTCGTGACTTCACGGTGAACGCGATGGCCGTCGCGCTGCCGGAGAAGCGGTTCATCGATCCGCACGGCGGCCGCGCCGATCTGGCCGCGCGGGTGCTGCGCACCCCGGGCACGCCCGAGGAGTCCTTCTCGGACGATCCGCTGCGGATGATGCGGGCCGCCCGTTTCGCCGCTCAGCTCGACTTCGAGGTGGCACCCGAGGTCGTCATGGCGATGAAGGAGATGGCCGGGCGCATCGAGATCGTCTCCGCCGAGCGCGTGCGGGACGAGTTGAACAAACTGATCCTCTCCACGCACCCGCGCAAGGGACTGTCCCTGCTCGTGGACACCGGGATCGCCGAGTGCGTGCTGCCCGAGCTGCCGGCCCTGCGCCTGGAGCGGGACGAGCACCACCGGCACAAGGACGTCTACGACCACACACTGATCGTCCTGGAGCAGGCGATGGACCTGGAGGAGGACGGCCCCGATCTGACCCTTCGCCTGGCAGCCCTGCTGCACGACATCGGCAAGCCGCGCACGCGGCGCTTCGAGAAGGACGGGCGCGTCTCGTTCCACCACCACGAAGTGGTCGGAGCGAAGATGACCAAGAAGCGTATGACGGCGCTCAAGTACTCCAACGAGCTGGTGAGGGACGTCTCGCGTCTTGTCGAGCTCCATCTGCGCTTCCACGGTTACGGCACGGGAGAGTGGACGGACTCCGCCGTGCGTCGCTACGTCCGTGATGCCGGCCCGCTTCTCGGGCGGCTCCACAAGCTGACCCGTTCGGACTGCACCACCCGCAACAAGCGCAAGGCCTCGGCGCTCTCGCGTGCGTACGACGGCCTGGAGGAGCGGATCGCCCAGCTCCAGGAGCAGGAGGAACTGGACGCCATCCGCCCGGACCTCGACGGCAACCAGATCATGGAGATCCTCGGCGTCAAGCCGGGCCCGGCCGTCGGCCAGGCGTACAAGCACTTGTTGGAGCTCCGACTGGAGCACGGTCCGATGGAGCACGACGCGGCGGTGGCGGCGCTCAAGGAATGGTGGGCAGGGCAGCAGGGCTGAGAGCGGGGAATGGTTCGATGTTTCACGTGAAACATCCAACCCTGGATACGGCGAGGGGCGGCGTTTCACGTGAAACGCCGCCCCTCGCCGTCTGGCCCACTTGTCCCTCAGGCAGAGGAGGAAGCTCTGGCTGCCGTTGGTTTCCGTGTACGCGCACTCGAAGCCCTTGGCTGCCGCGTCGCACTTGCTCTGAGTCGTGAGGCCGGAGAAGCCGCCCTCGATCTCGGCGAGCACCGTGTGCCGCGCCTTCGCGTCACCGCAGTCGACGACCTCGAAGTCCGGGTCGCCGGCGTTCGTGCTGCCGCGGTGCGTGCAGTCACCGACCGCAGTGGTGTCGGCGTCGTCCCTGCTGGCGATCCAGCCGCCGATGGCCACGCCGGCGACGATCAGGACGATGACGATGCTCTTGATCGCCTTGAAGCCGAGCTTGCGACCCTGTTGCGGGGGGACCGGAGTACCCGGCGGGGGGAACCCGGTCGGCCCGCCTGCTGCGGGAAGGGAGCCTGGCCCTGAGGCTGGCCGTAGGGCTGCCGCCGGCCCTGTGCGAACGGGTTGCCCTGGGGCGGCGGAGTGGTTGCTTGAGAGTCCCCCTGGAGCATGGATGTGCGACGCGAAAGACGTGCTGAGGAGACGCACACAAACTATCGGCCCGCACTGGCACCTCCGTAGCCCATGAGGCTCTGTGGCAGTGATGTGACACTTACCGGCGCTCACAGCGGGCCATGGACACAGCTACCGCTCCGTAGACGACGGCGATCGCCACCACCAGCGGGGCCGATCGGCCGTCCGGCGGGAGCATCAGGGCGGCCACTCCCGCGGCGCCGACGAAGGCCACGTTGAACAGGACGTCGTACACGGAGAAGATCCGGCCACGGAAGTCGTCGTCGACACAGGCCTGGACGAGGGTGTCCGTGGCGATCTTCGCGCCCTGGGTGGTCAGACCCAGGACGAACGCCCCGGCCAGCAGAGGGCCGGAGGCGAAGGGCAGGCCGAGTAGTGGCTCCAGCACGGCAGCCGCCGCAGCGCACACCGTGATCCAGGGGCCGGGGCCGAGTCGCCCCGCGGCCCAGGGCGTGAGGAGGGCCGCGGCGAAGAAGCCGGCCCCGGACACGCCCAACGCCAGCCCCAGCAGGGCGAGCCCCTCGTCGGTGGTCGACGTCAGGGCGTACCGGCAGAGCATCAGCAGCATGACGAGCATCGCGCCGTAGCAGAACCGCATGAGCGACATCGCCGTGAGCGCCCAGGCGGCCTTCCTGCGCCGGGGAGCGGCGAGGTGCCGTACGCCTGCCAGCAGATCGCGCGCCGTCCCGGTGAGTGCCGTGGCCAGCCGGGGGTGTGCCAACGCACGTTCGGGACCGAGCAGTTCCCTCGCCATGCGCAGTGAGGCCATGGCCGCGCACAGATACAGCGCGGCGCTCACGAGCACCACGGCCGCGTCCGAGTCGGCGATGACCAGACGGACGAGGAAGGCGAGACCACCGCCCGCGGTCGCGGCGAGCGTTCCGGCGGTCGGGGACAGGGAGTTGGCGACGACCAGCCGCTCGCTGTCCACCACGCGGGGCAGCGCGGCGGACAGTCCGGCGAGAACGAAGCGGTTGACGCCCGTGACGCACAGGGCGGCGACGAAGAGGAGCCGGTCGGGCACCTGGCCGAGGATCAGGAGGGCGGTCACCGAGGCCATCAGGGCGCGCAGCAGGTTGCCGTACAGGAAGACCTGGCGGCGGCTCCAGCGGTCCAGGAGAACTCCCGCGAAGGGGCCGACCACGGAGTACGGGAGGAGGAGAACCGCCATCGCGGAGGCGATCGCCGTGGCCGAGGTCTGCTTCTCGGGGGAGAAGACCACGTAGGCGGCGAGCGCGACCTGGAAGACGCCGTCGGCGCCCTGGGAGAGCAGCCGGACGGTGAGCAGACGTCTGAATCCCTGGAGGCGCAGCAGAACGCGCAGGTCACGGACGACGGCCATGGGTCACAGCCTCACATACGGGGAGGGTCTCAGCGCTCGACCTCGCCCTGGATGAACTTCTCGACGTTCTCGCGGGCCTCGTCGTCGAAGTACTGCACCGGCGGGGACTTCATGAAGTAAGAGGACGCCGAGAGGATCGGGCCGCCGATGCCCCGGTCCTTGGCGATCTTCGCGGCGCGCAGGGCGTCGATGATGACACCGGCGGAGTTCGGGGAGTCCCAGACCTCGAGCTTGTACTCCAGGTTCAGCGGGACGTCACCGAACGCGCGGCCCTCCAGGCGGACGTAGGCCCACTTGCGGTCGTCCAGCCAGGCGACGTAGTCGGACGGGCCGATGTGGACGTTCCTCTCGCCGAGTTCCCGGTCGGGGATCTGCGAGGTGACGGCCTGCGTCTTGGAGATCTTCTTGGACTCGAGGCGGTCACGCTCGAGCATGTTCTTGAAGTCCATGTTGCCGCCGACGTTCAGCTGCATCGTGCGGTCCAGGACGACGCCGCGGTCCTCGAACAGCTTCGCCATGACGCGGTGCGTGATGGTGGCGCCGACCTGGGACTTGATGTCGTCGCCGACGATCGGGACGCCCGCCTCGGTGAACTTGTCCGCCCACTCCTTGGTGCCGGCGATGAAGACCGGGAGGGCGTTGACGAAGGCGACCTTGGCGTCGATGGCGCACTGGGCGTAGAACTTCGCCGCGTCCTCGGAACCGACGGGCAGGTAGCAGACGAGGACGTCGACCTGCTTGTCCTTGAGGACCTGGACGACGTCGACCGGCTCCTCGGCGGACTCCTCGATGGTCTCCCGGTAGTACTTTCCGAGACCGTCGAGGGTGTGGCCGCGCTGGACCTGGACGCCGCTGTTCGGCACGTCGCAGATCTTGATGGTGTTGTTCTCGGAGGCGCCGATGGCGTCCGCGAGGTCCAGGCCGACCTTCTTGGCGTCCACGTCGAAGGCGGCGACAAACTCGATGTCACGGACGTGGTAGTCGCCGAACTGGACGTGCATCAGGCCCGGGACCTTGGACGCCGGGTCGGCGTCCTTGTAGTACTCGACGCCCTGCACCAGCGATGCGGCGCAGTTGCCCACGCCGACGATGGCTACGCGAACCGAACCCATTCCGGTTGCTCCCTGTGTGTACGAGTGAGGCCCTTGGGCGGGTCTCACGTGGCGGTGTCGTCGGGCGTATCCGGTCGGGGGTCGTCCCCGGCCCGGGGCAGGCCGCCCGTCGCTCCAGATGTGGTGTCCTGCTGAGCGGGTCCTCCGGTGGCGGATCCCTTCAGGTCCCGCCCGGCCCGCTCGCTCTCGATGAGCTCGTTCAGCCAGCGCACTTCGCGCTCCACGGACTCCATCCCGTGGCGCTGGAGCTCAAGCGTGTAGTCGTCGAGGCGCTCCCGGGTCCGGGCCAGGGAGGCGCGCATCTTCTCGAGGCGCTCCTCCAGCCGGCTGCGGCGGCCCTCGAGCACGCGCATGCGCACGTCGCGCGACGTCTGCCCGAAGAAGGCGAACCGCGCGGCGAAGGTCTCGTCCTCGTACGCGTCCGGGCCCGTCTGGGAGAGCAACTGCTCGAAGTGCTCCTTACCCTCCGCCGTCAACCGGTAGACGATCTTGGCGCGTCGTCCCGTGAGCGGAGCGGCGAGGGCGTCCTCGCTGGTGTTTCCCGGTTCCTCGATCAACCAGCCGTTTGCGAGCAGCGTCTTGAGGCAGGGGTAAAGCGTCCCGTAGCTGAACGCACGGAACACACCCAGTGACGTGTTGAGTCGTTTGCGCAGCTCGTAGCCGTGCATCGGGGACTCGCGGAGCAGGCCGAGCACGGCGAACTCGAGGATCCCGGAGCGCCGGCTCATCGTCGCCTCCCCTCTGCCGCGGTCGTGCCGTGACGGACTCGTGTGCGGCTCATCGCCGCCCTTATGCCGAGCTGATGTATCGACTCGATACATCACGACGATAGAACGGCCTCCCGGATGCGACAAGGGGGAGAAAAGTGAACGGGGTCACATCAATGCTTGATCAGAAGCAAGTTGCCTGATTTGAGGTGAACTTCTGTGCTCGGCGGGTTTCGGCGGTGCGTAGTCTGTGCGCCATGCAGACCACCGGGAACCGAGTGACGCCCGGGGACGTCTTGGTCCCCGGTGCGGTACGGGTGAATGCGCGAAGCGCCGCACCCGTGCTTCGGGGGGACCGGAAACCAGCCGCCGTTTCCAGGCGCGCAAGGGTGCGCCTGCCCGAGGAGTAGTCGTTCGATGAGCGAGCACCGTCGCAAACCGCCGCAGCCGCAGGGAGGCGGACGTGCCGCGGCCCGACGCGGCCAGTCCGGCTCGTCCTCCGGCCGCCGCGCGGCACCGCGAGGCGCCACCGGGTCTCCGTCCGATTCCTATGGGTCGGGCTCACGCGGCTCGGGGGGTGGGGAACGCACGTACGGCAGCCGCGCCGAGGCGCGGCGCGCGGCACAGAGAGGCGGGGGCCGCCGCGCCGGCGCCACAGGCCCCGGCCGGGGCGGCGGGCGCGCGACCCCGCCCGGAAAGAAGCGGATCATCGACTATCCGCGCCACGACAAGGACGGCTGGCGCCGCTGGACGCCGTCGTGGAAGTTCGTGTCCGGGCTGTGCCTCGCGTTCTTCGGCAGCATGGTCGCCGTGGCGGGGCTCGGGTACGCCATGGTGAACGTGCCCAGCGAGGAGAACGCCGCGGCGCGGTCCGAGAACAACGTCTACTACTGGGCGGACGGAACCCAGATGGTCGCCACCGGCAGCGGCCAGAACCGGCAGAACGTCACGTTCGACCGGATCCCCGAGGCCATGCAGTGGGCGGTGATCTCGGCCGAGAACAAGAGCTTCTACGACGACTCGGGCATCGACCCCATGGGGATCGCCCGGGCGCTCGGCAACATGGCGACGGGCGGTGACACCCAGGGTGGCTCGACGATCACCCAGCAGTTCGTGAAGAACACCTACCTGAGCCAGGAACAGACGATCTCCCGGAAGTTCAAGGAGATGTTCATCTCGATCAAGGTGGGCACCAAACTCACCAAGGAAGAGATCCTCCAGGGCTACTTGAACACCTCGTACTACGGCCGTGGCGCCTACGGCATCCAGGCCGCCGCCCAGACCTACTACGGCAAGGACGCGGTCAAGCTCACGCCCAGCGAGTGCGCCTTCCTGGCCGCCCTGCTCAAGGGCCCGACGTACTACGATCCCGCGGGCAACGTGAACCTCGACTCCTCCGCCACCGCCGAGGCCAACCGTGAGCGCTCCGAGAAGCGCTGGAGGTGGATCCTCGAGCAGATGCACGCGGACGAGCACCTCTCGGACGCCAAGTACCAAGAGGCGATCAAGAAGTACCCCGAGCCCCAGGGCCGCAAGGCGGTCAAGGGGATGACCGGCCAGGTCAGCTACCTCGTCGACACGGCGAAGCGCTACGTCCTGAAGAACTCCGACATCACGGAGGCGCAGTTCGACCAGGGCGGCTACCAGATCTACACGACTTTCGAGAAGGACAAGGTCGATGCGCTGGCCAAGGCCGTGAGGAAGGTCGAGGAGGAGCAGCTCGACCCGGAGAAGAACGAGAAGGACCAGCACGTCCAGTTCGGCGCGGCGTCGGTGAAACCCAACGACGGCGCGATCGTCGCGCTCTACGGCGGTGCCGGCTTCGAGAACGGCCACTTCAACAACAACGCGGACACCTCGGGTGTCCCCGTCGGTTCGACATGGAAGCCGTTCGTGCTGGCCGCCGCGATGCAGCACGGTACGTACAAGACGAACGGCGAAGGCATCTCGCCGCTCAGCAAGTACAACGGCAACGACCGCCTGCAGATCAGGAACAACGACGGTTCCCTCGTCCTCAAGAAGGACAACACGCCTTTCTACCAGAAGAACGAAACCGACTACAAATGGGGTTACATCACCCTGCACAAGGCGATGGAGCAGTCAGTCAACACTCCCTTCGTACAGCTCGGCATGGACGTGGGGATGGAGACGGTGGCGGACGTCGCCGAGAAGTCCGGCATCCTGAAGGACAGTTTCGCCACCCGCAACGCGTCGTTCGCCCTCGGTACGTCGACCCCCAGCGCGATCCGCATGGCCGACGCCTACGCGACCTTCGCGGCATCCGGCAAGCAGGCCGACCCGTATTCGGTGACCGCCGTCAAGCACAAGGGGTCGGAGCTGCCCGACTTCGAGAAGCCGCGCGTCAAGCGGGCGATGCCGGAGAACGTGGCGCACAACGTCACCAAGGTCCTCGAGAACGTGATCGCGAACGGTACCGGTTACAAGGCGCAGGGGCTGGGGCGTACGGCAGCCGGCAAGACGGGTACGACCGACGAGAACAAGTCCGCGTGGTGGGTCGGCTACACCCAGCAGCTCGCGACTTCGGTCGCGATGTTCCGCGAGGATCCCAAGGACCACAAACTGCTCTCCATGAACGGCACGGCGGGTGAGAAGTCCATCCACGGTGGTGACGTCCCCACGCAGATCTGGACCGAGTACATGAAGGCCGCGTTGGAGGGCGAGGACGACCCCGGATTCCCCAAGGCCGAGGAGATCGGTGAGATCGCGGACGGGATCGGAGCGCCGTCTCCCACTCCGACCGCCACGGAGACCGAGGAAGAAGAGGAGAAGGAGACGCCGTCGGCGCCTCCGCCGTCCACGCAGACCGAGGTCACGCCGTCGGCGCCGACCAGCACCCCCACGTGCGGACCGTTGGGCCTCAACTGTGAAGGCGACGGTGAGGAGGAAACGGGCGGCACGGACAACGCCGGCACGGACAACGGCGGTATGGACGGAGGGGCGACCAGCTCGCCGGATCCCACGGCAAGCAGCGACACCGGAAACAGCAGAGGCACCGGTAACGAAGACGGCGGTCTCTTCGGAAACTGACCCTTTGGTCGGCTTGTCGCCCGGCTTGGGTGTTTCACGTGAAACGCGGGCCGCCGCACCTTCGGGTGCGGCGGCCCGCGGCGTATCCCCCGTCGTGTACGGCAGGATGTGCGGCATGCCCAGTGGAGAATCGATGCAAGCGAGCGTCCACGAGCCGGAGCCGGTGCGGCCGACCGAGGAGGACCGGGTCGCCGCAGCCGGCAGCGAGCTGATCGGCGGCCCGCTCGGGCGGCGCGCTCTGACCGGGACCTCCTGGTGGTCCCCGGTGCGGGTGATCGCGCTCGTGGCGATCGGCATCTTCGCCCTCGGCCTGGTGCAGAAGGCGCCCTGCTACAACGGTGCCTGGTTCTTCGGCGCCGGCTCCCAGTACACGCATGCGTGCTACTCGGACATCCCGCACCTCTACCAGGGGCGCGGCTTCGCCGACGGGCTGGTGCCGTACTTCGACAGGCTCCCCGGGGACATGGAGTACCTCGAGTACCCGGTGCTGACCGGCCTGTTCATGGAGGTCGCCGCCTGGCTCACCCCCGGCAGCGGCAGCATCCAGGACCAGGAACAGTGGTACTGGATGGTCAACGCCGGGATGCTCATGGTCTGCGCGGCCGTCATCGTCGTCTGTGTGACCCGCACGCACGCGCGGCGACCCTGGGACGGTCTGCTGGTCGCGCTGGCACCGGCCTTCGCGTTGACCGCGACCATCAACTGGGACCTGCTGGCGGTCGCTCTGACGGCTGCCGCGATGCTGATGTGGTCGCGGGGGCGTTCCCTCGCCTTCGGCGTCCTCCTCGGGCTCGCCACGGCCGCCAAGCTCTATCCCGTGCTGCTGCTCGGACCACTGCTGGTGCTGTGCTGGCGCGCGGGACGATGGCGGGAGTACGGTACGGCTCTCGGCGGTGCGGCCGGCGCCTGGCTCGTCGTGAACGGGCCCGTGATGCTCTTCGCCTTCGACGGCTGGTCGAAGTTCTACACGTTCAGCCAGGAGAGGGGCGTCGACTTCGGGTCCTTCTGGCTGATCCTGGCGCAGAACTCGGACGACCCGCTGAGCACCGACACGGTCAACACGCTCGCCATGGTGTTGATGCTGCTGTGCTGCGCGGGTGTCGCGGCGCTCACGCTCACGGCTCCCCGCCGACCGCGTTTCGCCCAGCTCGCCTTCCTGGTCGTCGCGGCGTTCATCCTCACCAACAAGGTCTACTCGCCGCAGTACGTCCTGTGGCTGGTGCCGCTGGCGGCCCTCGCCCGGCCGAAGTGGCGGGACTTCCTCGTCTGGCAGGCCTGCGAGGTGGCGTACTTCCTGGGCATCTGGATGTACCTCGCCTATACGACGAGCGGGGACGCTCACAAGGGACTGCCCGCCGACGGCTACCACTGGGCGATCGGGGTGCATCTGCTGGGGACGCTCTACCTGTGTGCCATGATCCTGCGCGACATCCTGATGCCCGAGCGGGACCCGGTGCGCCGGTCCGGTGACGACGACCCCTCGGGCGGGGTGCTGGACGAGGCGGAGGACGTGTTCGTGCTCGGTCCCGCGGCTCACCCCGTGCGACACGCGGTCCACTTCGAGGGACCCCCGGTCGAATGGGGCAGGAAGGAAGCCGCCGGGGGTTCGCTCTGAGCGAACAATTCGGAGGGCGGCGTCTGCTCAGGGCACCGAAACGGCCGTACACGGGAGAACCGTGTACGGCCTTCTCACCGTCAGCGGTCGAGGAGCCGGTCGAACTGCGTGGTGGTGTGCCGGAGATGAGCCACCAGTTCCTCGCCCACCTTCGGTTCCGGCGCGTCCGCGGGCACGAACAGGATCGACACCTGCATGTGCGGCGGCTCGGCGAACCAGCGCTGCTTACCGCCCCAGACGAACGGTGAAAGGTTCCGGTTGACCGTGGCGAGGCCGGCGCGGGCGACGCCCTTGGCGCGCGGCATGACGCCGTGCAGGGCCTTGGGAGCCTCCAGACCCACTCCGTGCGACGTGCCACCCGCCACGACCACCAGATAGCCGTCGGAGGCGGCCTTCTGCTGCCGGTAGCCGAACCGGTCCCCCTTGGCGACGCGCGTGACGTCCAGGACCGCGCCCCGGTACTCGGTGGCCTCGTGGTCCCCCAGCCAGAGCCGGGTGCCGATCCGGGCGCGGAAGCGGGTCTGCGGGAACTGCTGCTGCAGCCGGGCGAGCTCGTCGGCCTTGAGGTGGCTCACGAACATCGTGTGCAGCGGGAGGCGGGCCGCCCGCAGACGGTCCATCCAGCCGATGACCTCCTCGACGGCGTCCGAGCCGTCCGTGCGGTCCAGCGGCAGGTGAATGGCGAAGCCCTCCAGCCGGACGTTCTCTATCGCCGAGTGCAGCTGAGGCAGGTCCTGCTCGCTGACGCCGTGCCGCTTCATCGAGGACATCACCTCGATGACCACCCGGGCGCCCACCAGTCCGTAGACTCCGTCGACGGAGGACACCGAGCGGATGACCCGGTCGGGCAGCGGCACCGGCTCCTCGCCACGCCGGTACGGCGTCAGCACCAGCAGGTCACCGCCGAACCAGTCCTTGATCCGGGCGGCCTCGTACGTCGTGCCGACCGCGAGGACGTCAGAGCCCAGCCGGGTGGCCTCCTCGGCCAGCCGGTCGTGGCCGAAGCCGTAGCCGTTGCCCTTGCAGACCGGGACCAGTCCGGGGAACTGCTCCTGTACGTGCTTGTGATGCGCCCGCCAGCGCGCGGTGTCGACGTAGAGCGTGAGCGCCATGGCCGGACCTGGAACCTTTCTCGTGGCTGCGGTGTGTCGGAGGGAGGGGAACGACGGGAGCCGCCGGAGCGGCGAAACGGGGTTCAGCGGCGCGACATGTAGATGTCGAGCGCCTTGTGGAGCAGCTTGTTCAGCGGGAAGTCCCACTCGCCGAGGTACTCTGCGGCCTGGCCGCCGGTGCCCACCTTGAACTGGATCAGACCGAAGAGGTGGTCGGTCTCGTCCAGCGAGTCGGAGATGCCGCGCAGGTCGTAGACGGTCGCGCCGAGCGCGTAGGCGTCGCGCAGCATCCGCCACTGCATCGCGTTCGAGGGCCGGACCTCGCGGCCGATGTTGTCGGAGGCGCCGTAGGAGTACCAGACGTGCCCGCCGACGATCAGCATCGTCGCCGCGGACAGGTTCACGCCGTTGTGCCGGGCGAAGTACAGCCGCATGCGGTTGGGGTCCTCGGTGTTGAGGGCCGTCCACATGCGCTGGAAGTACGACAGCGGGCGGGGCCGGAAGTGGTCGCGCACAGCCGTGATCTCGTACAGCCGCTGCCACTCGGGCAGATCGTTGTAACCGCCCTGGACGACCTCGACGCCGGCCTTCTCCGCCTTCTTGATGTTGCGGCGCCACAGCTGGTTGAAGTTTCTGTGGACGTCTTCCAGGGCGCGGTTGGCCAGCGGCACCTGGTAGACGTAGCGGGGCTGGACGTCGCCGAAGCCGGCGCCGCCGTCCTCGCCCTGCTGCCAGCCCATGCGACGCAGCTTGTCGGCGACCTCGAAGGCGCGGGGCTCGATGAAATCGGCCTCCAAGTCGCGCAGACGCTTCACGTCCTGGTCCTGGATGCCCCTCTTGATGGTCGAGGCCTCCCAGCGTCGGATGATCACCGGCGGGCCCATCTTCACCGAGAACGCGCCCTGCTGCTTCAGGTGGGCGAGCATCGGCTCGATCCACTCCTGGAGATTCGGTGCGAACCAGTTGATGACCGGGCCCTCGGGCAGGTAGGCGAGGTAGCGTTTGATCTTGGGCAGCTGCCGGTAGAGGACGAGCCCGGCGCCGACCATCTCGCCGGTCCGGTCGTCGAACCAGCCGAGGTTCTCCGAGCGCCATTCCGCCTTGACGTCAGCCCAGGCCGGGACCTGCATGTGACTCGCCGACGGCAGGCTCTGGATGTAGGCCAGATGCTGCTCTCGACTGATGGTCCTCAGGGTCAGGCTCATTCGGGGCGCTCCTCGGGCTGGTGTGTCCCCATGGGTTCAGGGGCTCCGGCTCTCGCGCGAAGCCTACTGCGCCTCGGGGCCCCGGTTGGGCGCACCGGGCCTTCGCCCCGGCCCGTCGCCGGCCGGGGCGTTCGACGATGTTCGAGAAAGGGGGTGCTCGACGTCAGTCGAAGAGCCCGCCGAAGAGACCCCCGTGCGCCATACCCAGGAAGAACCCGACCGCCGAGGCGCCGAGGCCCAGGACGAGGCCGAAGCGCTCGCGGGTCGTCACCGAGATCCACTGGCCGTACGCGCCGGTGAGGACTCCCACCAGGCCGGTCCAGGAACTGAGCAGGTACAGATGGTGGAACATCGCCGTGACAAAGGACGTGATGCCCAGTACCAGGGTCACCGCCAGCAGGGCGTCCTGGAGCGGGTGGGGTTTGCCGTCCGTGGCGAAAAGGCCTCCGGCGGTGTTGGGTCGCAATGCCTGTGCCATGGGGCACCTCCTGCGAAGGGCGTCGGATCGTAGCGCCGTACACACCCGATGTGTACAGAGTGACTGTCCTCACGGCCGGATTTCAACCGGAAGCCGCTGTGCGGGTACTCTGTACCGTCCGCACCGGTGTCTGCCCGGACAGAGCCAGGCGAGTCGAGGAAGGGCCACGGTCCCTCCCGGTCGGCCTGGGAGATCGCCGCCCGGCTTCGATTGTCAGTGGCGGCTGTTTTACTGACAGGCATCGGTGCGGCAACGCATCACGACCCTCCTGCCACGGAACGACCGTGGCCGCTGAGTCCAAAGGAGGTGGGTTCCACATGCGTCACTACGAGGTGATGGTCATCCTCGACCCCGACACCGAGGAGCGCGCTGTCTCCCCGCTGATCGAGAACTTCCTCTCCGTCGTCCGTGACGGCGGCGGAAAGGTCGAGAAGGTCGACACCTGGGGCCGTCGTCGTCTCTCGTACGAGATCAAGAAGAAGCCCGAGGGCATCTACTCGGTCATCGACCTGCAGGCCGAGCCTGCGGTCGTCAAGGAGCTCGACCGCCAGATGAACCTGAACGAGTCGGTCCTCCGGACCAAGGTCCTCCGTCCCGAGACCCACTGAGCCCTTCCGCTCAGCTGTTCCCGGGATTCGAGTAGCAGCACAAGCAGCCAGCAGCAAACCCGCCGAGAGGTTCCCCATGGCAGGCGAGACCGTCATCACGGTCGTCGGCAATCTTGTCGACGACCCCGAGCTGCGCTTCACCCCGTCCGGTGCGGCCGTCGCGAAGTTCCGCGTCGCGTCGACTCCCCGCACCTTCGACCGTCAGACGAACGAGTGGAAGGACGGCGAGAGCCTTTTCCTGACCTGCTCGGTCTGGCGTCAGGCGGCGGAGAACGTCGCCGAGTCGCTCCAGCGAGGCATGCGCGTCATCGTGCAGGGCCGGTTGAAGCAGCGGTCCTACGAGGACCGTGAGGGCGTCAAGCGCACGGTCTACGAACTGGACGTCGAGGAAGTCGGCGCCAGCCTGCGCAACGCCACGGCCAAGGTCACCAAGACCACCGGCCGCGGTGGCCAGGGCGGTTACGGCGGCGGTGGCCAGGGCGGCCAGGGTGGCGGCGGCTGGGGCGGTGGCTCCGGCGGCGGCCAGCAGGGCGGCGGCGCTCCTGCCGACGACCCGTGGGCGACCGGCGCTCCCGCCGGTGGCCAGCAAGGTGGCGGCGGCTGGGGCGGTGGCTCCGGCGGCAGCGGCGGCAGCGGCGGCGGTGGCTACTCGGACGAGCCCCCCTTCTAGGCGGGCCGTACCCACACTTCTTGATCACACAGGAGAAACACCATGGCGAAGCCGCCTGTGCGCAAGCCTAAGAAGAAGGTCTGCGCATTCTGCAAGGACAAGGTCACGTACGTGGACTACAAGGACACGAACATGCTGCGGAAGTTCATTTCCGACCGCGGCAAGATCCGTGCCCGCCGCGTGACCGGCAACTGCACGCAGCACCAGCGTGACGTCGCCACGGCCGTCAAGAACAGCCGTGAGATGGCGCTGCTGCCCTACACCTCCACCGCGCGATAAGGGAAGGGTGACCAAATCATGAAGATCATCCTCACCCACGAGGTCTCCGGCCTCGGTGCCGCGGGCGACGTCGTCGACGTCAAGGACGGTTACGCTCGCAACTACCTGGTTCCGCGGAAGCTCGCGATCCGCTGGACCAAGGGTGGCGAGAAGGACGTCGAGCAGATCCGTCGTGCTCGCAAGATCCACGAGATCCAGACCATCGAGCAGGCCAACCAGGTGAAGGCCCAGCTCGAGGGCGTCAAGGTCCGTCTGGCCGTCCGCTCCGGCGACGCCGGTCGTCTCTTCGGTTCCGTCACCCCGGCCGACATCGCTTCGGCGATCAAGGCCGCCGGTGGTCCCGAGGTCGACAAGCGCCGCATCGAGCTGGGCTCGCCGATCAAGACGCTGGGCGCTCACGAGACGTCCGTGCGTCTGCACCCCGAGGTGGCCGCCAAGGTCGACATCGAGGTCGTCGCCGGCTGAGTGCCGCGCTCGCTGAAGCAGTGAGCATGGGGGCCGCACCCTTCGGGGCGCGGCCCCCATCGCTGTGTTTCACGTGAAACGGTCAGCGTGCGGCACCTGTGATGATCCAGCGTCCGGAGCGGGTACGGAGCCACAGGGTCAGCATCCGCACGATCATCATGAGGGTCATCGTGGCCCACAGTGCGGTGAGCCCGCCCCCGACTGCGGGAACCAGCAAGGCGGCGGGAGCGAACACCGCGAGAGTCAGCAGCATCGCCCAGGCCAGGTACGGTCCGTCGCCCGCGCCCATCAGGACCCCGTCCAGGACGAAGACGATGCCGCAGATCGGCTGGGACAGCGCCACCAGCACCAGGGCAGGCAGGGCGGCGTCCGTGACCGTGGAGTCACTGGTGAACAGGGGGAGGAACACCGGCCGGGCGAGGATCACCAGGACGCCGAGGACGGCACCGACCGCGATGCCCCACTCGACCATGCGGCGGCATGCCTCACGAGCACCCCGGTCGTCGCCGGCACCCAGATAGCGCCCGATGATGGCTTGACCGGCGATGGCGATGGCATCCAGTGCGAAGGCGAGCAGGCTCCACAGGGAAAGGATGATCTGGTGGGCCGCGATGTCGGAGTCGCCGAGACGGGCGGCGACGGCTGTCGCGATCATCAGGATCGCCCGGAGCGAGAGGGTTCGGACCAGCAGGGGGACGCCCGCCTGGGCGGAGGCCCTGATGCCGGCGGCGTCCGGGTGCAGTGACGCCCCGTGCCTGCGCGCCCCGCGCAGCACCACGACGAGATAGACCGCGGCCATGCCGCATTGTGCGATGACGGTGCCCCAGGCGGAGCCCGCGATGTCGAGGTCGGCACCGTAGACCAGCACGGCGTTGAGTACACCGTTGGCGACGAAGCCGGCGATGGCGACGTAGAGCGGTGTCCTGGTGTTCTGCAGCCCGCGGAGGACACCGGTCGCGGCGAGCACGACCAGCATGGCCGGTATGCCGAGTATGGAGATCCGTAGGTAGGTGGTCGCGTAGGGGGCCGCTGTGTCGGAGGCGCCGAAGAGGTCCACGAGGACGGGCGCGGTGGGCAGGACGACGGCCATGACGGTGGCGCCGAGGAACAGCGCCAGCCAGATGCCGTCCATGCCCTGACGGATGGCTGACGGGAGGTCGCCGGCTCCGACGCGCCGGGCGACGGCGGCCGTGGTGGCGTAGGCCAGGAAGACGAAGACGCTTACGGCGGTCATCAGGAGGGCCGAGGCGACGCCGAGACCGGCGAGCTGTGCCGTGCCCAGATGGCCGATGATGGCGCTGTCCGCCATGACGAAGAGCGGCTCGGCGACGAGGGAGCCGAAGGCGGGGACTGCCAGCATGACGATCTCGCGGTCATGCCGCCGTCGAGCGGCTCCGGGCCGCGCGGGGGCCTGTGTCATGTGCACCAATCTAATCATCCACAGGTAAGAGATGCAAAGCTTTTGAGACCCTTACTGGGTGGCTCTGGGTGTGGGCTTGCGTACACCGTATGAAGCAATCTTGATCCGACTGGGCAACTTTTTCTTCTGCACAGCCAGTGGACGATGAACTTGCAGGTCAAAGCCTTGCTGGCGCCAAAGGTGCGGGCTTGTTCACAGGGCTGTCCACCGGCTCGTGCACAGGTTTCGCGGAGTTCTCCACAGCATTGGGCCGGTCGTCCACATGGTCTGTGGATAACCAGATTGGCTGACGCTGCCGACAGGCCTACGGTGGTCCGGCGCTCGCTCTGTCCACCGGTTTCAGAAACACCACAAATCCGGCACGCGACAACTGGAGTTGGGCCTCTTATTTGTCAGTGCCGTGCCGTAGAACAGAGAGGCACGGCGAGGTCCGTTCCGGCGGACGGGAGGAGGTGGCTCGGTGAGCATTTCCGAGCCCTTGGACGACCCGTGGGCCGAGAGCGGACCCAGTGATCGTCTGCCTGCGTCCCGTCGCCGTGCGGACGGGGGCCGCGGCGAGCAGCATGACCGCGGCCGGGACAACGACGTATGGGACGGCGGAGGCTCCGCGTTCGAGAGGGTGCCGCCGCAGGACCTCGAGGCGGAGCAGTCCGTGCTGGGCGGCATGCTGCTGTCCAAGGACGCCATCGCCGACGTCGTCGAGATCCTCAAGGGGCACGACTTCTACAAGCCGGCCCACGAGACCATCTACACGGCCATCCTCGACGTCTACGCCAAGGGCGAGCCGGCCGACCCCATCACCATCGCCGCGGAGCTGACCAAGCGCGGTGAGATCAACAAGGTCGGCGGGGCCTCGTATCTGCACACCCTCGTCCAGACGGTCCCCACGGCGGCCAACGCGGCCTACTACGCGGAGATCGTGCACGAGCGCGCCGTGCTGCGCCGCCTGGTCGAGGCGGGCACGCGCATCACGCAGATGGGATACGCGGCCGACGACGACGTGGACGAGATCGTCAACCGCGCGCAGGCGGAGATCTACGCGGTCACCGAGCAGCGCACCAGCGAGGACTACCTGCCGCTCGGCGACATCATGGAGGGCGCGCTCGACGAGATCGAGGCGATCGGATCGCGCAGCGGCGAGATGACCGGGGTGCCCACCGGGTTCACCGACTTCGACTCGCTCACCAACGGCCTGCACCCGGGGCAGATGATCGTCATCGCCGCGCGCCCCGCGATGGGCAAGTCGACGCTCGCCCTGGACTTCGCGCGGGCGGCCTCTATCAAGAACAACCTGCCGAGCGTCATCTTCTCGCTCGAGATGGGGCGCAACGAGATCGCGATGCGTCTGCTGTCCGCCGAGGCCCGGGTCGCCCTGCACCACATGCGCTCCGGCACGATGACCGACGAGGACTGGACCCGCCTGGCCCGCCGGATGCCGGACGTCTCGGCAGCGCCGCTCTACATCGACGACTCCCCGAACCTGTCGATGATGGAGATCCGCGCCAAGTGCCGTCGTCTGAAGCAGCGCAACGACCTGAAACTGGTCGTCATCGACTACCTGCAGCTGATGCAGTCTGGCGGTTCCAAACGGGCCGAGAGCCGTCAGCAGGAGGTCTCGGACATGTCCCGTAACCTCAAGCTGCTCGCCAAGGAGCTGGAGATCCCGGTCATCGCGCTCTCCCAGCTCAACCGTGGCCCCGAGCAGCGCACGGACAAGAAACCGATGGTCTCCGACCTGCGTGAGTCCGGGTCCATCGAGCAGGACGCCGACATGGTCATCCTGCTGCACCGCGAGGACGCCTACGAGAAGGAGTCCCCACGCGCGGGCGAGGCGGACCTGATCGTGGCGAAGCACCGAAACGGTCCGACGGCCACGATCACGGTCGCCTTCCAGGGCCACTACTCACGCTTCGTTGACATGGCACAGACCTGATCCGTTCCTTGTAGGGGCTCAGATTTCGTGGCCAAATCTCACGAGCGATGGCCAAGCGATGGCATATCGGACACGAA